>NZ_JACHDC010000026.1:0-152798 GCF_014200875.1 Paraburkholderia sp. HC6.4b | reverse complement strand
CGCCGCGCGTTCTTCCGCACTCAAATGCTTGTAGTTCTTCTTCATCGCAACACCCTACCTCATTCAAGGTGTTGCACTTGGAACTAGAGACTAAGAATTGTCGAACCTTTGAAACTCTGACCTATGTTGCGACAGCGTACGACTCGAGTAGCATCAGACCGACGCCAGCGGATTTCATATTGTTTTTTCCGGCCGTGACCATCTGGTGCCCGCATCTATACAATACAGGTCGCAAAAGGCCGAAAGGGCTGCAAAACGGCACAGTCTCAATGTTGACCGACGCAAGACTTTCCCGTTAAAAATCAGTTCGTTGCCATCTAAACGCTAATTCTTTCCTGTCGTGTCCCTTCTGAAGAAATGTTTCGTCGCCGGCGCGCTCGTCGTTGTGCTGGCCGCGGCGGCCATCGCCGCTGGATACTACTGGGCCACCCGCCCACTCGAATTGACCCCGGCGCAACTCGACGTCACCGTCAAGCCGCACAGCAGCCTGCGCAGCGTCGCGCTGCAGCTCAATCGCGGCGGCGTGCCGGTCGAGCCCGAGCTGTTCATCGCGATGACGCGGTTGCTCGGGCTGCAAAGCGAGCTGAAGTCCGGCAATTACGAGTTCAAGAGCGGCATCACGCCCTACGAGGTGCTGCAGAAAATCGCGCGCGGCGACGTCAACGAATATGTGGCGACGGTCATCGAAGGCTGGACCTTCAAACATATGCGCGCTGAACTCGACGCCAATCCCGCGCTGAAGCACGACACGGTCGGCATGAGCGACGCCGATCTGATGAGCGCAATCGGCGCGCCCGAGGCGTCGATCGGCAACGGCGAAGGGCTGTTTTTCCCGGATACCTACCTGTTCGACAAGGGCACCAGCGACCTCGACATCTATCGCCGCGCTTACCGTCTGATGCGCGTGCGTCTCGACGAGGCGTGGCTCTCGCGCGCGCCGAACCTGCCGTACAAGTCCCCGTACGACGCGCTGACGATGGCGTCGATCGTCGAAAAGGAAACCGGCAAGGCGTCCGACCGGGCGCTCGTCGCCGCGGTGTTCGCCAACCGTCTGCGCGCCGGCATGCCGCTACAGACCGACCCGACCGTGATCTACGGAATGGGCGACAGCTACGCCGGCCACATCAGGAAGAAAGACCTGCAGACCGACACTCCATACAATACCTACACGCGGATGGGCCTACCGCCGACGCCGATCTCATTGCCGAGCGTCGCGTCGCTGCAGGCGGCGATGAACCCGGCGCAAAGCAACGCGCTGTACTTCGTGTCGCGCGGCGACGGCAGCAGCATCTTTTCTGACACCCTCGGCGAACACAACAAGGCCGTGGACAAATACATTCGAGGGCAATGATGGCGCGCGGCAAATTCATTACGTTTGAAGGCATCGACGGCGCGGGCAAGACCACCCATCTGGGCTGGTTCCGCGAACGGCTCGAGGCGAAGCTCGCGCCGAGCGGCCGCTCGGTCGTGATGACACGCGAGCCGGGCGGCACGCCGCTCGGTGAGCAGATCCGCGATATCGTGCTGCATCAGAAGATGGATCTCGAAACCGAGGCGCTGTTGATGTTCGCGCTGCGCCGTCAGCATCTGGCCGAAGTGATCGAGCCGGCGCTCGCGCGCGGCGATTGGGTGCTGTCCGACCGTTTTACCGATGCCACTTTCGCCTACCAGGGCGGCGGCCGCGGCTTGCCGCGCGACAAGCTGGAGACGCTCGAGCGCTGGGTGCAGGGCGGTTTCCAGCCGGATTTGACCGTGCTGTTCGATTTGCCGCCCGCCGTCGCCAACGAGCGGCGCAGCGCGGTGCGCAATCCGGATCGTTTCGAGAGCGAGTCGGCGGCGTTTTTCGAGCGCACGCGCGCCGAATACATGCGCCGCGCCGAAGAAGCGCCATATCGATTCGCTATCATCGACTCTTCGCAGAGCATCGTTCGGATTCAGAAGCAGCTTGAGGAGTTGATTGCAACCCTGTGATTCGAAATAGATATAACTGCTTCTTATAATCTCGTGCGAAGTTCACTCGACATCTGAAGTAGCGCCTACAACCGATTGATTCAAAAAGACAAACGATGATCTATCCGTGGCAAGCCGATGACTGGAATCGCCTGCAGCAGCTGCACGGCCACTGGCCGCACGCATTGTTGCTGCACGGCCAGGCGGGCATCGGCAAGCTGCGTTTCGCGCAGCACCTTGCGCAGGGTCTGCTGTGCGAGGCGCCGCAACCGAACGGCGAGCCGTGCGGCGCGTGCGTGGCCTGCAACTGGTTCGCGCATGGCAATCATCCCGACTACCGCATCGTCGTGCCGGAGGCACTCGCCGCCGAAGCCGGCCTCGCGAACGCCGCGAACGGCGCCGACGACAAGGCCGAAAAAGCCGATGGCGAGGAAGGCAAGAAGACCCGCACGCCGAGCAAGGAAATCAAGATCGAACAGATCCGCGGTCTGCTCGACTTCGTCGGCATCGGTTCGCATCGCGGCGGCGCGCGCGTCGTCGTGCTGTATCCGGCCGAGGCGCTCAACGTCGCGGCCGCCAACGCGTTGCTGAAGACGCTGGAAGAGCCGCCCGCGGGCGTCGTGTTCCTGATGGTGTCGGCGCGCGTCGACCGTTTGCTGCCGACCATCATTAGCCGCTGCCGTCAGTGGCCGATGAGCGTGCCCGCGCCGGACACCGCCGCGCAGTGGCTGGCCGCGCAAGGCGTTGACGACGCCCGCGCGCTGCTCGCCGAAGCGGGTGGCGCGCCGCTCGCCGCGCTCGCGCTCGCCAGCGACGAAAACCGTCCGCTGCGCGACTGGACGCTCAAGCAGCTCGCGGCCGGCGCCGGGTGCGACGCATTCGCGTGCGGCGAGGCGCTGCAGAAGCTCCCAGTGCCGCTCGTGCTCGGCTGGCTGCAGCGCTGGATGTACGATCTGCTCGCGCAGCGCACCGCCGGCGCGCCGCGCTATTTCCCGCAGGCGTCGGCCGCGCTCACCCGCTGCGCCACCCAGGCCGACGCCAACGCATTCGCGCGTTTTCTGCGCACCGTCACGCGCCAGCGCGCGGTCGAGAACCATCCGTTGAACGCGCGGCTCGTGTTCGAGGAACTGTTCATCGGCTATCGCGCGCTGTTTGCGTGAGCCCGCAGCCGGACAGCCTGCCGTCTTTTTTTCATTCAAGCCAACCGCCATGAGCCTTTCCTACCGCGACGCCACGCTCGACGATCTGCCCGCGATCGTCGCCATCTACAATTCGACGATCCCGTCGCGCCAGGTCACCGCGGACCTCGAGCCGGTCAGCGTCGAGAGCCGGCATGGGTGGTTTCATGCGCACAGCCCGCAGAAGCGGCCGCTGTGGGTGGTCGAAGATCCGAAGCAGACGGGCCGCGTGATCGCGTGGCTCAGCTTTTCCGATTTTTATGGCCGGCCGGCTTATCAGCGCACCGCCGAAGTCAGCATCTATCTCGACGAAAGCGCGCGCGGCCAGGGACTCGGCAAGCAACTGCTGGCGGCGTCGCTCGACGCGGCACCGGGGCTTGGCATCGATACGGTGCTCGGCTTCGTGTTCGGTCACAATGAAGCGAGCGTGCGGCTGTTCCGCGGCTTCGGCTTCGATGCATGGGGCACGTTACCGCGCGTCGCGGTGCTGGATGGCGTCGAGCGCGATCTGGTGATTCTTGGCAAGCGTCTTGCGCACGCCGGTTGAGCACGCTGCGCAAGCAGCGCCACCTGAGCTGTCCCAAGCGGCCCCGGCCACGCCATCGCCCAGCCGCAAGCCCCTTTTTCGCAGGACCTGACCATGTTTGTCGATTCACACTGCCACATCAACTTCGAAGGACTCGCGGACCGTCTGCCGCAAGTGCTCGAAAACATGCGCAGCCATTCGGTCTCGCACGCGTTGTGCGTGTCGGTTGATCTTGAAACGCTGCCGTCGGTACTGGACATCGCCAGCCGCTATGACAACGTGTACGCGTCGGTCGGCGTGCATCCCGATCACGAGCACATGCGCGAGCCGAGCGTAGCCGAGCTGGTTGAGCTTGCCGGGCACCCGAAGGTCGTCGCGATCGGCGAAACCGGGCTCGATTACTACCGCCTCGAAGGCCGCTCGATCGCCGACATGGAGTGGCAGCGCGAGCGCTTTCGCACGCACATCCGCGCCGCGCACGCGACCAGCAAGCCGCTGATCATCCACACCCGCTCGGCGTCGGAAGATACGTTGCGCATCATGGCCGAGGAGCGCGCCGGCGTGCCGGGCGGCGTCATGCATTGCTTCACCGAACCGTGGGCCATCGCCGAGCAGGCGCTCGCGCAGAATTTTTACATTTCGCTGTCGGGCATCGTCACGTTCAAGAGCGCGACCGATGTGCAGGACGTCGCGCGCCGCGTGCCGCTCGACCGTCTGCTGATCGAAACCGACTCGCCGTACCTGGCGCCGGTGCCGTATCGCGGCAAACCGAATGAACCTGCGTACGTCAGTTATGTCGGACGCTTCATCGCGCAGCAACGCGAGATGCCGGACGAGGCGCTGGCCGCCGTCACCACGCAAAACTTCTTCAGACTGTTCGGACTCGCCGCGCCGGCCGGAATCTGAGCCAAAAAGCCGCGTAACATCAAAGGGATAGGAAGATTTCCTAAAGTACCATATGAAAAATATTTCGACGTCGTCCGCTGATTTCCAACCGCTGTCCGCCGGGTCGGCCGCCCGGGTTCTCGCGCCGGCGCGCCGTCTCGCGTGCGCCGCCGCGCTCGCGTGCGCGGCGCTCGTCGCGGTGCCCGCGCATGCGGCGCCGATCGACTCGCTGATCAAGTCGGTCAAGTTCGACGACGTCGACGGCGTCAACAAGCTGCTCGCGAAGGGCATGGACCCGAACAGCGTCGACAATCAGGGCATCCCGCTGCTCGTGATCGCCGGGCGCGAGAAATCCGACAAGGTCGCGGCCGCGTTGCTTGCGAATCCAAAGACCGATATCGAGATTCAGGACAAGGCCGGCGAAAACGCGCTGATGATGGCGTCGCTGGTCGGCGACCTGAACTTCGTGAATCTGCTGATCGCGAAGGGCGCCGAGGTCAACAAGAAGGGCTGGGCGCCGCTGCACTACGCGGCCGCGAACGGCCACGACGACATCGTCAAGGTGCTGCTCGACCACTCGGCCTACGTCGACGCGGGCTCGCCGAACGGCACCACGCCGCTGATGATGGCCGCGCGCGGCGGCCACGTTTCCACCGTCAAGCTGCTGCTCGACAACGGCGCGGACCTGTCGGTGAAAAACCAGATCGGCATGACCGCGCTCGATTTCGCCAAGACCTACAAGGAGCCGGACGTCGTCGAAGGGCTCACGGCGCGCATGCAGCAGACGCAGCAGCAGAAGCAATGACGTTTTGTCGGCAGGCGGCGCGGTGCGCCCGCGAAGCGTCAGGCGCCTCGCCATGCCGTGTCGCTTTGCAGCCGTTTTGCCCGAGCTGCGCGGCTGCCGGCCTGCTGCCGCCGCGTAAAACAGTGCAGAATGACGACTTCGGCGCGCCGCGTAGCGCGCCGTCCGGACGCGGCAGAAAGACCGCGTGAATAAACAACCCTGGAAAGGAACACCATGCTGCGGGCTTTGATTTTCGCCGGCGCGCTTGCCTTGCCGCTTTCGGCAGCCGCGTTTACGGGAGGCGACCTCAACAAGCTGTGCACCAAGACGGACGTGGCTTCGCGTAGCGCCTGCGCGGCCTACATCGAAGGCGCGGCCGACGGCATCTTCAACACGATCGACGCGATCGGCGGCACCACCGGTCCGCGCGTCGGCCAGTACTTCTGCCTGCCGCCGGATGCGCGCTCGGCGCAGTTGACCGACGCGGTGCGCAAGTACATCGCCGAGAACCCGAACGCTGCGGGCTACAACGCGAGCACGGCGATTTCGCTGGGTCTCGGCAAGGCGTTTCCCTGCAAGAGCGGCGGCTGATCGATAACCGCGGCGCATCGAAGAACCCGTTGTAACGCCCAGGCGCGGTCGTGCGCCCCGGATGTCAGTAGTCGCGCAGGCGCGCCGCCGCTCATCGAGCCCGGAGGAAGATGCCCGTTATGCCTACTATCGACGACTTCTACCGCGTGGCGGCCGCGCCGCTGCATACGTGGCTCGGCACGCTGATCGTGACGGCCATCGTGGCGATCGTGGCGAGCGGCATTCACCGCTTCGGCGCGCGCGTCGTGAAGCGTCTCGCGCGGCCGCACGCGCTGACGAGCGTCGTGCTGCGCTACATCGACAAGCCGTCGCTGTTCGCCCTCGTGATCCTCGTGTTCGCGTGGGTCTGGTCCGAGGCACCCGACTCCCTCAACTTCATCGAACCGGTGCGCGACATCACCGGCATCGCGCTGATCGCCGCGCTGACGTGGCTGTCGGTGCGCTCGGCCGCGGCGATCGGCGAAGCGATCATCCGCGCCCATCCGCTCGATTCCGCCGATAACCTGCAGGCGCGCCGCATCCATACGCAGGCGCGCGTACTCGCGCGCTCGGTGATGATCGTGATCGTGATCATCGGTGTCGGCGGTGCGCTGATGACCTTGCCCAACGTGCGGCAGATCGGCGCGAGCCTGCTGGCGTCGGCGGGTGTCGCCGGTCTGGTCGCCGGTATCGCGGCGCGGCCGGTGCTCGGCAACCTGATCGCCGGTTTGCAGATCGCGCTGTCGCAACCGATCCGCCTCGACGACGTCGTCGTGATCCAGGACGAGTGGGGGCGCATCGAGGAGATCACCGGCACGTACGTGTCGGTGCGGCTGTGGGACCAGCGCCGGCTGATCGTGCCGTTGCAATGGTTTATCGAAAATCCGTTCTCGAACTGGACCCGCAGCAGCTCGCAGATCATCGGCACCGTGTTCCTGTTCGTCGATTACCGGATGCCGCTCGCGCCGCTGCGCGAGGAGCTTGCGCGCATCGTCGAGAACGCGCCCGAGTGGGACCGTCGCGTGCAGGTGCTGCAGGTGACGGACTGCACCGAGCGCGCGATGCAGTTGCGCGCGCTCGTCAGCGCGCCCGATTCCGGCCTTGCGTGGGATCTGCGCTGCCGCGTGCGCGAAGGGCTGCTCGATTTCGTTCATCGGCATTACCCGGAATACCTGCCGCGGGCGCGTGCCGAGGTGTCGGCGGAGCTGGAGACCGGTGGCGCTGGCCCGAGCGACTGGCTGCCGCGCAGCCGGCAGGCGCCAGCCGGCAGCACCGCCGCGCATACCGAAGCCGATCCGGTGGCGAGCCGCATCGACCGCACTGGCGCTGGCGAGGTCGCGCAGAAGGCGAAGGAGCAGGCTTAGCCGGGCGTTGCGGATCGCGAATCGCGCGTGGCGAGCGGCGAATGGCGACCGCCCTCGGCAAGCCCGGCGATGCGTGGGCACGCCGATTGCTGCTAACGGGCGCGCCACGCCTGCTCAGGCGTCGCGGCGCATCGCAAGAATGACGGAGGACATGCACTATGGGCCGATTGATCGTCGTGTCGAATCGCGTCGCGACGCCGACGGAGACCAAGGGATCGGCGGGCGGACTCGCGGTCGGCGTATTCGGCGCGCTGAAGGATGCAGGCGGCGTCTGGTTCGGCTGGAGCGGCGACGTAGTCAGCGAAACGGTCGCCAACGCGGGGCCGATGCTCGAGCAGGACGGCGCGGTGACCTTCGCAACCGTCGGCCTCACGCGCAAGGACTACGACCAGTACTACCGCGGCTTCTCGAACGCGACGCTGTGGCCGGTATTCCACTACCGCAACGACCTCGCGCGCTACGAGCGCGAGGAGTACGCGGGCTACCGGCGCGTCAACGCATGGCTCGCTCACAAGCTGGTCAAGCTGCTCGAACCCGACGACATCATCTGGATTCACGACTACCATCTGATCCCGTTTGCCGAGGCGCTGCGCAGCGAGGGCGTGACGAACCGCATCGGTTTCTTCCTGCATATTCCGTTTCCCGCGCCGCAGATCCTGCTCAACATTCCGCCGCACGAGGAACTGGTGAAGTCGATGTCGTGCTACGACCTGCTCGGCTTCCAGACCGCCACCGACCAGCAGGCATTCCACGACTACGTGACGCGTCACGCGCGCGGCACGGTGAGCGCGGACGGCGTCGTCGAGGCGTTCGGGCGCAAGCTGCGCACCGGCGTCTACCGGATCGGCGTGTTCCCCGACGAAATCGCCGAGCAGGCCAAGCGCTACGAAAGCCGCCAGCACGTGCTCGAGCTGAAGCAAAGCCTCGAGGGGCGCAAGCTGGTCATGAGCGTCGACCGGCTCGACTATTCGAAGGGACTGGTCGAGCGCTTTCGCGCGTTCGAGTTGCTGCTCGAACGCTCGCCCGAATGGCGCGGCAACGTCACGCTCGTGCAGATCGCGCCGCCTACGCGCTCGGACGTCGCGACCTATCAGAAGATCCGCCAGGATCTCGAATACGAGGCAGGGCGCATCAACGGCCGCTACTCGGGGCTCGACTACACGCCGATCCGCTATCTGAACCAGCAGTACGACCGCTGGAAGCTGATGTCGCTGTTTCGGGAGTCGCAGATCGGCTTCGTCACGCCGCTGCACGACGGCATGAACCTCGTCGCGAAGGAGTACGTGGCCGCGCAGAATCCCGACGATCCCGGCGTGCTCGTGCTGTCGATTTTCGCGGGCGCGGCCGCCGAGCTCTCTGGCGCGCTGCTCGTCAATCCGCACGATGCGATCGGCATGTGCGAGGCCTTGCAACGCGCGCTGCAAATGCCGCTCGACGCGCGCCAGCGGCGTCACGAGATCGACATGGCCGCGCTGCGTAAGAACGATCTCGGAGTGTGGCGCGACAGCTTCCTCAGGGATTTGCGCAGCATGCCAGTGCGCGGGTCGGGCGAGGGCGGCGGCCACAAATGACGGCGCGTGGTCGCGTGTCACCGGATGTAAGCCGCTTGTAACAGCACCGAGCAATTGCAAGACCTGCGGCTTTTCGACCGATGCCAGGGAATAATTCCCTGTAACGACGATGCAGGCGACGCTTAGGGACCGCGCGCATTGTTCCGACGTCATGGCACTGTCATACTCGGCGTCGCCGACGGCATCGCGATTGCGCGCCAGCCGCCGGCTCACGGAGACACAATATGAAGATTGCGCAGATCGCCCCGCTGACCGAATCGGTGCCGCCGAAGCTCTACGGCGGCACGGAGCGCGTCGTGTCGTACATCACCGAAGCGCTGGTCGAGCAAGGCCACGACGTGACGCTGTTCGCGAGCGGCGACTCCGTCACGAGCGCGAAGCTCGAAGCGGTGTGGCCGCGCGCGCTGCGGCTCGATCCGGGCATTCGCGACCGCGTCGCGCCGCATATGCTGTTGATGGAACTCGTGCGCCGCCAGGCCGAAGAGTTCGACGTGCTGCATTTCCACCTCGACTACTACTCGTTCTCGGTATTCAAGCGGCAGGACACGCCGTTCGTCACGACGATGCACGGCCGGCTCGATCTGCCCGAGCAGCAGCCGGTGTTCGACACGTTCAACACCGCGCCCGTGATCTCCATTTCGAACGCGCAGCGTCATCCGCTGCCGCAGGCGCGCTGGCTCACCACCGTCTATCACGGCCTGCCGGCGCAGCTCTATACGCCGCAACCGGTCGAGCAGAAGTACCTCGCGTTTCTCGGTCGGATTTCGCCGGAAAAGCGCGTCGATACGGCGATCCGCATCGCCGGCCGCTGCGGCATGCCGATCCGTATCGCCGCCAAGGTGGATGCGGCCGATCGCGAGTACTTCGAGCGCGATATCCGGCCGTTGCTCGACCTGCCGTACGTCGAGTACATCGGCGAGATTGCCGATCATCAGAAGGCCGAGTTTCTGTCGGGCGCGCATGCGCTGCTGTTTCCGATCGACTGGCCGGAGCCGTTCGGTCTGGTGATGATCGAGGCGATGGCTTGCGGCACGCCGGTGATCGCGTTCAACCGCGGCTCGGTGCCCGAAGTGCTCGAAGAGGGCGTGACCGGGTTCATCGTCGAGGACGAGATCGGCGCGGTGGCGGCCGTGAACCGGCTGCACAAGGTGTCGCGCGCGGGCGTGCGGCGGCGTTTCGAGGAGCGCTTCACGTCGCACCGGATGGCCCGTGAGTATGTGGAGGCCTATCAGTTGGTGATTCGCGCACAGAAGCGCTCGAGGTTCAAGGTGGTCGATTCGTCGGGCCGTTGACGCGGGATCGTTGGGACGTGTCGAAGCGAAGGACGGCGGTGCGCGATGCGCGGCGCCGTTTTTTTTGCGCGCGAGTTTTTCCGTTCCCGAGCGTCGGCATCGGCATACATAACAAAAAGACCGCGCGACGACCCGCACAGGGTCCACCGCGCGGCCTTCGCCGCGATGCGCGCGCAAGTGATCAGTGAAGCGCGCCGATGAGCGCGCTCAGATCTTCAGCCGCGTGACCTTCGTGCCTTGCAGCGAGACGTCGCCCATCAGGCCCGCGTTCGTCAACACGAAAACCTGCACCGGCGCAGTGGCCGTGGTCGTGTCGACGGCGCCATTCGCGCCGATCTTCACGAGCGCGACCGATGCATCGACGCCGGCCGACCAGCCCTCCGCGTTGCGAAATTTGTCGAGCGAATCCTGCGTCATGAACAGGAAGATGATCGCCTTCGACTGCGCGCCCGCCTGCAGGCCGAACGAGCCCGACGCGGTGCTGTAATAGCCGACCGTCGCGCCGCCCACCCGCAATGCGCCTTCGCCATACTGGCCGCCGACGATCAAGCCCGCCTGCAGCACCGACGGGAACACCAGCACGCCGCGCGCCTTCGACACCAGCTCGCGCGAGCCCGGCACGGTCGTGAACAGCTTGGACAGCGTGCCATCGACGCTGGCGTCGATCGACTGTCGTTTCGAGGCGTCGACATGAGCATTTTCCGGCGTGTTGCCCGTCGTCGTGCAGCCGGCGAGTGCAAGGCCTCCGAAAGCAAGCGCAGCGGTCGTCTTCAACATGAAGTGTCGTCTTTGCATCGTTTTTCTCCGTCATGGATCCGGGGCGCAACCGTGGTGGTGTCGCCTGGTTGCCTTTGAGTTATAACACAGGCTGGTGCAAAAGGCGCGTTGCGTGACAACGCGAAAAGCCTTATGGGACAAGGGTTTGAGCCTGATCGCAAAAAGTCTTCCCAGTAAATTTGACCGGCCTTGCGCGCGACTTCCGAGCACGCGTCGCGCGACGATCCGAGGGGCGACGCTAAACAGCGCCCGAGTCGCGGCGATTGTGGGGACGCTTCGGCGTGGCCGCACGATGCGCCGGTTTTTACCGATTTTCGCGTTGCGCGGCGGCCCATCGACATGGCAATGAGAGTGTTGTTTCGGCGCAGCAAATTGCGGCGAAGTGCAAGCGGCGCGGCCGCCGCTCACCCATGATTCGCCGGACTCTTGACCGCGGGCGGGCGCCGCAGCGCGCGGCGCACCATGCCGATGATCGCGCCGATCGCGAACAGCATAGCCGCCGGCACGATCCAATAGCCGACGAATGCGTGCCACAGATAGGCCAATAGCGTCGAGCGGCGCACGCTGTATTCGTTGATCGCGTCCTGCTGGCGCGGCGCGTTGGCGGCCAGTACGTCGGCCGGGCAGCCGGCCGCCTTGGCCTCGTCGGGCTTGCCATGGCAATGCGCGGGCGCCCCGGCGATGCGCTGCGCCTGGGTGAAATTCCAGGTGGTCAGCGCGCGGTCGAGATCGACCGCGTTGTACGACATTTCCTCGCGGATCTCGTTGACCGCGACGATCGCCACAGGCACGGCCCAGAATATGATGACCAGCAACCACCGCCTTAACCAGCGGTTTTTGTGCTTCGATACCATCCTTGCCTCCGATCGATGCTCAGTAGCACCAACGACAAGATGGCGGCCCGCGTAGTTGTTTGGTTCTATATGAGTGAGGGTGGGCCGTCTCCGCAGCCATCATAGAAGAAAACGGCGCGTTGCGGCGGGTGGACGACGAAGCGGGGGGACTCGATCGGAGCGCCGCGTGGGCGCAACGATGCGCCGGCGCGGCGTCGATCGGAGGGCGCCGGCGTGGGGGACGGCTCCGCCTTTCGCTCAGTTGGCCGGCGCCGAGGAGGACAGGCAGGTCTTCATGAAGGCCTTGCGGTCGTCGCCTTTCTTGTCGGCCGCCTTCTTGTTGCACACCTTCATCTTGTCCTGCTGGCTCATCGGCGCGGCGGCGGCCGGCTTCGCGGAAAGACAGGTTTGCATGAACGCCTTGCGCTCGTCGCCTTTCTTTTCGCCGGCCTGCTTGTTGCAGTCGGCCATCTTGGTTTGCTGGCTGTTCTGCGCAAACGCCGGCGATACGAGTACCGCGCCCAACACCAGCGTAGCGATAGCGGATTGAATTTTCATGGGACACTCCATCGGTGGTGAAAACGTTTCTGATCGTTCATGCGCGCGGGCGACGACGGCATTCATGGGCCCATCGGCGCATCCATTATGGCAAATGCCGTCTGCGAGAACGGCTCAAAATGCATTCCGGTTGACAGCGGTCCGCGCTCGTTTTCCCTGAGCAGCGTGGCGCAACTGGCGCCGCGGCGTTTGAAACAATCGAATGAACGAGAGCGCGAATTTTGTCATGCAATGCAGATTGCTCGTGACGTTTATTTCAAGCTTATTGAAACGAAATTACGGTTTCCGCTATTTTGATCTATGGTTAACAGGCAATGATAATTTTCATATTGCTGCGAATGCAACTGAATAGAAAATAGGCATGAAATTCGGTAGTCTCCGTTATCCTCAACTGCGCTCCGGTGCATGCCGCTCCCTGCCAACCCTCAAGCTCGCGAGGAGACTCACCATGCATTACCTGTTGATGTACGAGTTGGTACCCGACTATCTGGAGCGGCGCGGCGAGCATCGCGACGCGCATCTGAAACTCGCATGGGCCGCCGCCGAGCGCGGCGAACTGCTGCTCGCCGGCGCGCTCGCGGAGCCGACGGACGGTGCGGTGCTGCTCTTCACCGGCGCGTCGCCTGCGGTGGCGGAGGCCTTTGCTACCGCCGATCCGTACGTACTCTCCGGACTGGTTACGCGTTGGCGCGTGCGCGAATGGACCACGGTCGTCGGCGAGCACGCATCGAAACCAGTGCGCCCGTAACGTCGTTCGAAGCGACTTCGTCGCTTCTGTCACGCCTCGAACTCCGCGCATGCGCGGCCGCCGCGTGTGCGCCTCCGGTTGCCTCCACGTCACCGCGCGGGCGCGTCGCAGTCCGTTCGCCGAAGCTCGAAACCGATGTTCACATCAACCATCAAAGCGCATAGAAATGCATGCTGGATCGGCAATTACATTTCTAAATCCCATTCTGTTCGGTGATGCGGTATTGTGCTTTGCAATAGACAGATCCGATGCCGGATAAGCAGCGGCTTCTGTTACGGCAATACGAGAATCGACGCAGCGAAACCGACAAGATTGTTTCTATCCGTAACACTTGTCTCAACTGTACTCATGCAAAGATTGGAATGGTATGCTTCGTGCACAAATTTTCCCACGCACGAGTGAGACCGCGTTTTGTGCTTCGTAATAGGGAAGAGCCGCACCACGTGTGGGCGGGCTGCTCCAGCGAGCCGAACGGACCAAACAAATTTGTGCAACCGAGGGCCGCACACGGGTCGTGAACGCTGAGAATCCGTGGCAGGCCCAACGCCGCGGCCAGGCCAGGCCGCGTGGAGAAAATCCAATGTTTTTCGATGAGCTAAACAACGACGAATGGGCGCTGCTCGCGCCGCTCGTCTCCGACGAGCCGGCCGTCCGTCTGAACCGGCGCGGCCGGCCGCGCGCCGAACCGCGCATCGTGACGAACGCCGTGCTGTGGATCATGACCACCGGCGAGCCGTGGTCGAAGCTGCCGGGCCGCTATCCGTCCGGTCCCACCTGCCGCCGCCGCTTCGAAGAGTGGCAACTGAACGGCACACTGCTGGAAATGGTCCGTCTGCTGTCGCAGAGCGGGCGCACGTTCGCATACATTCCCCAACCGGCGCCGCCCGTTACGGCCAGACCTGCGGCACCGGTTGCGCAAACCCCGAGCCCGCGCGAAGACAATAATCTGCGCGGCGTGTCGTGGAAGAGTCCCGAGTCGTGGCAGGCGCCCGGCGTTGCGAGCGCGTTGAGCCAATGGCGTACGGCCGATCCGATCGGCGACATCACGCGGCAATTGTCGGGGCTTGCGCCGGCGAGCGCGGTGGCGACATCGGCGTTCGCGACGTCCGCAGTGGCGACGTCCGCGACGGCGGCGCAGATGCGCGTCGAACCGGCCGCATCCGGCACGGTCGAGCCCGTCGCGGTCGACGACCCGCGCCCGTCGCTGACGATAGGCCTCGCCCCGCGCGGCATGCAGGTCGCCGATTCGCGCGGTTATCTGATCTACGTGGTGGTCGAGGAAGTGCCGAATGCGATGTATCGCGGGTGGGCGGAGATCATCAGGGACGGCAAGCGCGTCGAGCGCTCTGGCCTCGTGGGCCCGCGCTTCGCGGATGCGCAGCACGCGCAGCAGTTCGCGCTCGACTGGGCGCGTCAGTGGATCGATCGCGAATGCGCGACCGACGCGGCGGCCACGACGATGGTCCACGCAACGGCCGCGCCCGCGTCGGCGAACCTTGCGCAGCGGTCCGCGGACCGTTCGTTGTCAGGCCTGCGTCATGCGCCGGAACCGGCATCGGTCAATGGCATCGCGAATCACCCGGGCAATCACGGCGCGCCGTTGCACGGGCCGCTGAAGCCATCACTGAATGCATTGCGCGGGACGCTGCGCCGCTATCCGTCGGACACCGCGACCGCGGGCGGGGCAAGCACGCCCACGGTGACGACCGACAGCGGCACCGCGGAGCGCTTATCCGCAACCTACAAAGAACTCATCTCATACGTGGGATGAGCCCGGCGGTCCCCGCGGCCGCTTTGCGCCGCCGCCGGTTCCCGCTTCGTCATTGCGACCGGTCGCGCCTCATTGCCTTCCGTACGTATCGTCGAAGCGCACGATATCGTCTTCGCCGAGGTACGAACCCGACTGCACCTCGATCATTTCGAGCGGCATCTTGCCCGGGTTTTCGAGGCGATGCGTAACGCCGAGCGGAATATAGGCCGACTCGTTTTCGGACACGATAAAGCGTTCGTCGCCGCGCGTGACGAGCGCGGTGCCGCGCACGACGATCCAGTGCTCCGCGCGGTGATGATGCATCTGCAGCGACAACCGCGCGCCCGGCTTCACGACGATCCGCTTGACCTGGAAGCGCTCGCCGGTGTCGACGGAATCGTAGTTGCCCCACGGCCGATGCACCTTGCGATGATTGGCCGCTTCGAGCCCGCCATCCTCGCGAATCCGGTTGACGATCTTCTTGACGTCCTGCACGCGTGATTTGTCGGCGACCAGAATCGCATCGGCGGTCTCGACGACGACGAGATTCTGCGTGCCGACGCAGGCAATCAGTCGTCCTTCGGAATGCGCGAAGGTGGAGTTCGCGCCTTCGAACATCACGCGGCCGCGGCTCACGTTGCGATCGGGGTCCTTTTCGCTGATGTCCCAGATCGCGTCCCACGAACCGACGTCGGACCAGCCGGCCGCAAGCGGCACGACCACGCCCGACGCGATGCTCTGATCGGCGCCGAGCTTTTCCATCACCGCGTAGTCGATCGAATTCGACGGCGAGCCGCTGAACGCATCGCGTTGCAGCCGGAAGAAGTCGCCGTCCGCCGTGCTGCCCGCGAAGGCCGATTCGCATGCTGCGTAAATGGCCGGCTGAAAATGGCGGATCGCTTTGAGCCACGTCGATGCGCGCACGATGAAAATACCGCTGTTCCACCAGTATTCGCGTGATTCGACATAGCGCTTCGCGAGTTCCAGATGCGGCTTTTCGACGAAACGGTCGAGGCGATGCGCGACCGGGCGAGCCGCTGCTGCGGTCTGCGCATCGTCAGAACCGAGCGGCGCGCCGATGCGGATATAGCCGTAGCCGGTTTCGGCACGCGTCGGCACGATTCCCATGGTGACGATATGGCCAGCGGCCGCATGCTGTACGCCGGCGGCGAGCGCCGCGTGAAATCCTGCACTGTCGGTGACCGCGTGATCGGCGGGCATCACGACCATGATGCCGTCTTCATCCTGCGCGGCGACGGACAACGCGGCCACCGTCAACGCGGGCGCGGTGTCACGGCCCACGGGTTCGAGTATCAGCCGGCTCGGCCTGGCGCTCGTGCGCAATTGTTCGGCCGTCGTGAAGCGCTGTTCTTCGTTGGCGACGACCACGAGCTGGCCGGCAAGCGGATAACCGGCTTCGAGCCCATCGAGACGGCGGGTCGTCGATTGCAGCAGCGACTCTTCGCCGAGCAGACCGATCAGCTGCTTCGGATGCTGCTCGCGCGACATCGGCCACAGCCGGGTGCCCGAGCCGCCCGCGAGAATCACGGGATGAACCTTGAGCTTGACGCTGGTTGCGGTTGAGGGCATGGGCGATTGGGCGGGGGTGGGCCGGGTGCCGGCAGGCGTGACCGGGGCCGGAGCTGTCATGGTGAACTCTCCTCGAGGCTGGATGAATGCGTCGAGTTTTATCACGAAGTCGCGAATCAATAAAAGCGCGTTAAATACAATTCCGATAAAAGGCGCGTCGAATTTATTCGAAATTCACCAAAAAATGTCTCGTCGATTTATTTATAAATAAAAATTACCTGAAAAAAATCAGCAAGCATTTTTTTCGCTTAATGATGCGCAAGAATGACAGCGCGAGTGGCGCCAGAGCTTCGCGCCAGAACTGTTGGCAAAGCGAAAGCTTCTACATGAAAGCGCTCGAATGGGCTGCCCGGAATGTTATGTCGGGCCGCATTGCGGCAACAATTACCGCACAAAATGCATAAAAAATGGCGAAATTTTGACCGATACAATTTGAGATTTTTTGCGGTCTTGTCGTGGGAATTTTAATACCGCTTTATTGAGGTATGAACAAGGGTATTCACTCATTCGCATTCGGAATTTGCGGTCTGGCCATTCAGGCTCATTCAGTCCAGTCGCGCCGCCAGGCAGATCGGAAATAAAAAAGCCCAACGATGAGACCCGCATGCAACAGCCATTTCAACCAACCGACGGATCGCACTTGACTGACGAACAGAGGGGCGGCGCATGCTGAGCGTTCTAGCGAGAATCATCGACATCGCCATGGTCGCGCTCGCCGCGGTGCTGGCGGCGGGCGTGCACAGCGGCAGAGTGGTATGGCTCGACGATATGCAAAGCGTGTCGCTTGCGTTCGGCTGCCTGCTCGTGGTGGTGTTCTTCCCGCCGCTCGGCATCTATCAGTCGTGGCGTGGCAAGCCGCTCTACGATCTGCTGTCGCGCGTCACGGGCGGCTGGCTGATGGTCGAAGTGACCGGCGTGCTGATCAGCTTCAGCGTGCACCGCGCCGACAGCCTGTCGCGGCTGTGGCTCGTTTACTGGGCGCTCGCGTCGATCGTGCTGCTGGTCGTCACGAAGGTGATCGTCTATTCGATCCTGCGCGGGCTGCGCCGCGAGGGCTTCAATCAGCGCGCGGTCGCGATCGTCGGCGGCGCGCCGTACGGCCGCTTCCTGATCGAACAGATGCGCGGCCGTCCCGAAGCTGGCTTCAAGCCCGTCGTCGTGTTCGACGAGGACGGCACGATCAATCCCTACGAAGACCCGGACGCGGCGCACGCGGTCGCGGGCGTGCCGGTCGAGCGCGACTATCAGCGCATGATCGAACTGGTACGGCAGCGCGCGATCCGCGAGTTGTGGCTCGCGCTGCCGATCTCGAAGGAGAAGGCGATTCATCGCTTCGTGATGGATCTGCGCAACGACTTCGTGAACATCCGCTTCATCCCCGACGTCGGCAGCCTGACGCTGTTCAATCAGCCGATGGTCGAGCTGCTCGGCGTGCCCGCGATCAATCTGGCCGCCTCGCCGATCACCGATCTGCGCGTGCTGCCCAAGCGCGTGTTCGACAGCCTGTTCGCGTTCGGCGCGTTGCTCGCGCTGTCGCCGCTGATGCTCGCGATCGCGCTGATGGTGAAGCTCAGCTCGCCGGGGCCGGTGTTTTTCCGCCAGCGGCGCAAGGGCATCGACGGCCGCGAGTTCGAGATCTTCAAGTTCCGCTCGATGAAGGTCCACACGGAAGCGGCCGGCAAGATCACCCAGGCGACGCGGCGCGATCCGCGCATCACCGCGGTCGGCGCGTTCCTGCGTCGCACCAGCCTCGACGAGCTGCCGCAGTTCATCAATGTGCTGCGCGGCGAGATGTCGGTGGTAGGTCCGCGTCCGCATGCGCTCGAGCACGACGACATCTACAAGGATCTGGTGAAGGGCTACATGCACCGCTACCGGATCAAGCCGGGCATTACCGGCTGGGCGCAGATCAACGGTTATCGCGGCGAAACCGATCGCATCGAAAAGATGATGGGCCGCGTAAAGCTCGATCTGTACTACATGCAGCACTGGACCTTCTGGCTCGACATCAAGATCGTCGTGCTGACGCTGTGGAAGGGCTTCGCGGGCAGCAACGCCTATTGAACGCGGGGTGCCGGGCCGCGCCGATGCCACGCATCGCGCGAGCGCATTCCTGAATCAACTTTTTTACCGAGGTGCAATCCATGAACCTGACGATCATCGGTAGCGGCTATGTCGGCCTCGTGACCGGCGCGTGTCTGGCCGACATCGGCCACGACGTGTTCTGTCTCGACGTCGACGCGCGCAAGATCGACGTGCTCAACAACGGCGGCGTGCCGATCCACGAGCCGGGGCTGCAGGAGATCATCGCGCGCAATCGCCGCGCCAAGCGCCTGACGTTCTCCACCGACGTCGAGGCCGCGGTCGCGCACGGCGACATCCAGTTCATCGCGGTCGGCACGCCGGCCGACGAGGACGGTTCCGCCGATCTGCAATACGTGCTCGCGGCCGCGCGCAACATCGGCCGCCATATGACCGGCTTCAAGGTGATCGTCGACAAATCGACGGTGCCGGTCGGCACCGCCTCGCGCGTGCGCGAAGTGGTTGCCGCCGAGCTGGCCGCGCGCGGCGTCGAGCAGATGTTCTCGGTGGTGTCGAACCCGGAGTTCCTGAAGGAGGGCGCGGCCATCGAAGACTTCACGCGGCCCGATCGCATCGTGCTCGGCTGCGACGAGGACGTGCCCGGCGAAAAGGCGCGCGAACTGATGAAGCGCCTGTATGCGCCGTTCAACCGCAATCGCGAGCGCACGCTGTATATGGACGTGCGTTCGGCCGAATTCACCAAGTACGCGGCCAACGCGATGCTCGCGACGCGCATCTCGTACATGAACGAGCTCGCGAATCTGGCCGATCGCGTCGGCGCGGATATCGAAGCGGTGCGCCGCGGCATCGGTTCCGATCCGCGCATCGGCTATGACTTCCTCTACGCGGGTTGCGGCTATGGCGGCTCCTGTTTTCCGAAGGACGTGCAGGCGCTGATCCGCACCGCGGCCGATCACAACGCGAACCTGCGCATTCTCGAAGCGGTGGAAGCGGTCAACGATGCACAGAAGCAGATCCTCGCGCAGAAGATCGTCGCGCGTCTCGGCGAGGATCTGTCGGACCGCACGTTCGGCGTCTGGGGTCTCGCATTCAAGCCGAATACCGACGACATGCGCGCGGCGCCGAGCCGCGAGCTGATCGCCGGGCTGCTGGGCCGCGGCGCGCGCGTGAAGGCCTACGACCCGGTCTCGATCGACGAAGCGAGGCGCGTGCTCGCGCTCGATCTGAAGGACGTGCCGCAGCAGCATGCGCGACTTTCGTTCGTGAGTGAAGAGATGGAAGCGGCGAGCGGCGTCGATGCGCTCGTGATCCTGACCGAATGGAAGGTCTTCAAGAGTCCAGATTTCGATGCGCTGAAGCGCATCCTGAAGACGCCGCTGATTTTCGACGGCCGCAATCTGTACGAGCCGGACGTGCTGCTCGAACTCGGCATCGAGTATCACGCGATCGGCCGGCGGCACGCGTTGCGCAACGCGCCGGCGCGTGTCGGCGCGAAAGGTTCGATGCAGGTGGCGGACCTCGCCGCGACGGCAGCCTCCGGCCGCTGAAGCCGCCGCGATCGCCGCGCGAGAGAGTCCGCCATGTTCGACAACGTTCTGATCGTGTGCCACGCCAACGTGTGCCGCTCGCCCGCCGCCGAGATGCTGTTCAAGGCGAGCCAGGCGCGCGCGCCGCGCTCGGGGGCCTCACCTATCGCGTTTCATTCGGCGGGCATTCGTGCGGTGAACGGCCACGGCATGGACCCGGTGATGCGGCGCCTGCTCGAAGAGCGCGGCGTCGCGGCCGGCGTTCACCACGCGCGGCGCCTCGAGCGATCGCTCGTGCGCGCGGCAGATCTCGTGCTGGTGACCGAGCGCGCGCAGGTGAGCGAGGTCGAAGCGCTCGATCCGTCCGCGCGCGGCAAGGTCTATCCGCTCGGCAAGTGGGAAGCCGATTCGGACGTCGCCGATCCGCACGGCGGCGCGGAAAACGAATACAGGGAGAGTCTCGTGCTCATCGAACATCTGGTCATGGGATGGCTGAAAAAAATATGCTGAAGAAACCCCGCATCGAAAACTCATTCGCGAGCTTGCGCACGAAGCTCGCCGCCTCACTTCTGCTGACGTCCTTTTTGTCGGCTTGCGCGACCGCACCGGGCAATTACCTCGACACGTCGCGGCTCAAGGACAACGATCATGCGCCGAGCGAAACCTATCCGGTCCATCTGATCGACGCGAACCTGATCATGGCGCAGGCGCAAGCCGCCGCCGCGAAAATCCAGCCGTTGCCGCCAGCGGCGCTGTCCGATCCGTCGCTGTACGTGTACCACCTCGCGCCGCAGGACATTCTCGGCATCACCGTGTGGGATCACCCCGAGCTGACCACGCCGCAGGGCAGTACCTTGTCCTCGGGCGGCAATACCACGCAGACGATCGCGGGTGCGTTGCAGCAGCCGTATACGGCCGCGCTGCCGGGCCAGGCCGATCCGTACGGCCAGACCATCGCCGCCGACGGCACGATCTTTTTCCCGTTCGTCGGCCGCATCCAGGCCGCGGGCAAGACCACGACCGAGCTGCGCGATCAGCTCGCCGCCCGCCTCGTGCCTTATATCCGCAATCCGCAGGTCGACGTGCGCGTGCTGTCGTATCGCGGCCAGAAGGTGCAGGTCACGGGCGAAGTGAAGCAGCCGGGACCGCTCGCGGTCAGCGACGTGCCGCTGAAGCTGGTCGACGCGATCACGCGCTCGGGCGGCACGAACCCGGACGCCGACATCCAGCGCGTGCGACTCACGCGCAACCACAAGCTCTATGTGCTCAATGCCGATCGCATGCTCGATCAGGGCGATACCACCCAGGACGTGATGCTGCAGAACGGCGACGTGGTCAACGTGCCGGACCGCACCGACAGCCGCATCTTCGTGTTGGGCGAAGTGAAGACGCCGATCCAGGTGCCGATCGCGCGCGGCCGCATGACGATCGCCGACGCGCTCACGCAAGGGGGCGGCATCCTCAACACCGACGCCAATCCGCGCCAGATCTACGTGATGCGCGGCATGCGCGAGCATCCGACCACGCCCGAGGTGTTCCGCCTCGACATGACGCAGCCGGACTCGATCATGCTGTCCTCGCAGTTCCAGTTGCAGCCGCTCGACGTCGTGTACGTGGGCACCGCCGCGTCGACCACGTTCAACCGTGTGTTGCAGCAGGTGCTGCCGAGCGTGCAGACGCTGTTCTATCTGAAGCAGCTGACGCGCTGAACGTTTGGCCTGTAACGTCCCGCGCCGCTGTTGTCCGGGCGCTGCGGGACGTGCAACGAAAGCAGAAGTACCGCTGACGCGAAAGCCGAAGCCAACGACACGGGATGGAACAGTGAGCAATCAACTCTCTCCACACATGGCTGGTCCGATCAAGACCGAAGAAGAAGACGTCGTCCTCGGACAACTGGTGCAGGTGATCCTCGACGACATCTGGTGGCTGCTCGCGATCACCGCGATCATCGTCGCGATGGCGGTCGCATACTGCTACCTCGCCAAGCCGACTTATTCGGCCGATGCGCACGTGCGCGTCGAGCAGTCCGACAGCATGTCGCAGGCGCTCACGCAAACGCAGACCGGCGCCGCGATCACCAGCGGCTCGACGTCGCTGCCGACCGACGCCGAGATCGAAATCATCAAGAGCCGTGGCGTGGTCGCGCCGGTCGTGCAGCAGCTCAAGCTGAACTTCAGCGTTACGCCGAAGACGATCCCGCTGCTCGGCAGCATCGCCGCGCGCCTCGCCACGCCGGGCCAGCCCGCGCGCGCGTGGCTGGGGCTCACGTCCTACGCATGGGGCGGAGAAAAAGTCGACGTCGATTCGATCGACGTGACGCCGTCGCTCGAAGGCGAGAAGCTGCTGCTGCGCGTGATCGACGCGCAGCACTATGAACTGTTCGCGCCGAACGGCTCGCTGCTGCTGCGCGGCCAGGTCGGGCAGCAGGCACAGGGCGGGGGCGTGACGATGGTCGTCAACACGCTGATCGCGCGCCCCGGGCAGGAGTTCACCGTCGTGCGCTCGAACGATCTCGATGCGATCACCGCGTTCCAGTCGGCGATCACGGTGCAGGAGCAGGGCAAGCAGACCGGCGTGATCCAGATCTCGCTGGAGGACAAGAGTCCCGAGCATGCGGCGCTCGTCGCCAATGCGCTCGCGCAGTCGTATCTGCGCGAGCACGTGTCGAACAAGCAGGCCGACGCGAGCAGGATGCTCGACTTCCTGAAGAGCGAGGAGCCGCGCCTGAAGGCCGATCTCGAACGCGCGGAGGCCGCGCTGACTGCTTATCAACGTCAGTCCGGCTCGATCAACGCGAGCGACGAGGCGAAGGTCTACCTCGAAGGCAGCGTGCAATACGAGCAGCAGATCGCCGCGTTGCGTCTGCAGATGACGCAGCTCGCCGAGCGCTACGGCGACGACCATCCGACGCTCGTCGCCGCGCGTCAGCAGATGGCCGAATTGCAGGCGCAGCGCACCAAATACGCGGACCGCTTCCGCAATCTGCCGGCCACCGAAGTGAAGGCCGTGCAGTTGCAGCGCGACGCGAAGGTCGCCGAAGACATTTACGTGCTGCTGCTCAATCGCGTGCAGGAGCTGTCGGTGCAGAAGGCGGGCACCGGCGGCAACGTCCATATCGTCGACGCCGCGCTGCGCCCCGGCGCGCCGGTCAAGCCGAAGAAGATGCTGATCATCTCGGCGGCCGTGATTCTCGGGCTGATCGCGGGCACCGGTTTCGTGTTCCTGCGCCGCAATCTGTTCAAGGGCATCGACGACCCCGATCACGTCGAGCGCGCGTTCCATCTGCCGGTGTTCGGGCTCGTGCCGCAAAGCGCCGAGCAGGTGCAGCTCGAAAACAGCTACGCGCGGGGCGGCGAACGGCTGCGTCCGGTGCTTGCGAACGCGCGGCCGAAGGACGTGACGATCGAAAGTCTGCGCAGCCTGCGCACCGCGATGCAGTTCACGCTGATGGACGCGCGCAACCGCATCGTGATGCTGACGGGGCCGATGGCCGGCGTCGGCAAGAGCTTCCTCAGCGTGAACCTGGCGATGCTGCTCGCCCATTCGGGCAAGCGCGTGTTGCTGATCGACGGCGACATGCGGCGCGGCACGCTCGAACGTTACGTGGGCGGCTTGCAGGAAAACGGCCTGTCCGAGCTGCTGAGCGGCCAGATCTCGCTGGAGGAGGCGATTCGCGGTTCGAGCATCGAAGGCCTGAGCTTCATCTCGTGCGGCCGCCGTCCGCCGAATCCGTCCGAGCTGCTGATGTCGCCGCGTCTGCCGCAGTATCTCGACGGCCTCGCGAAGCGCTACGACGTGATCCTGATCGACACGCCGCCGGTGCTCGCGGTGACCGATGCGTCGATCATCGGCGCGTATGCGGGCTCGACGTTCTTCGTGATGCGCTCGGGCATGCACAGCGAGCTCGAGCTGGCCGATGCGCTGAAACGCCTGCGCTCGGCGGGCGTCCACGTGCAGGGCGGCATCTTCAACGGCATGCCGGCGCGCTCGCGGGTCGGCTACGACCGCGGCTACGCGGCGACTCAGGCATACCTGAGCACGTGACGCGGACTCCGCACTCGAGCACCGACTTCTGCACGACAGGAACAGAGGAGATCACGATGAAACTGACGGTACTGGTACCGACTTATCGCCGCCCGGCCGATCTGGCGCGCTGCCTCGCGGCGCTCGAGCGGCAATCGCGCGCGCCCGACGAAGTGATCGTGGTCGCGCGCGTCGACGACGACGCGACGCATGCGTGCCTGCGCGATCCGTCTACGGGCGGCCGCCTGCCGCTCGTGATCGCGCCGGTGGACATACCCGGCCAGGTCGCGGCCCTGAATCGCGGGCTCGACGCCGCGAGCGGCGACGTGATCGCGATCACCGACGACGACGCCGCGCCGCGCCACGACTGGGTCGAGCGCATCGCGGCCGCGTTCGAAGCCGATGCGCGCCTCGGCGCGCTGGGCGGGCGCGACTGGGTGCACGAGAAAGGCCGCGTGCTCGACGGCGAGCGGCCGCTGGTCGGCAAGGTGACCGCGCACGGCAAGATCATCGGCAATCATCATCTGGGTGTCGGTGCGGCGCGCGAGGTCGACATCCTGAAGGGCGCCAACATGAGCTACCGGCGCGAAGCGGTGCGCACGATCCGCTTCGACGCACGTCTGCGCGGCGCGGGCGCGCAGGTGCACAACGACATGGCGTTCAGCCTCGCGGTGAAAAACGCGGGCTGGAAGCTCGTGTACGACCCGCAGATCGCGGTCGATCATTTCCCGGCCGAGCGTTTCGACGACGACAAACGCGACGCGCAGACGATGGCCGCGCTGCGTAACGCCGCGTTCAACTTCCATCTGATCCTGCGCGACCAGTTGCCGCCGCTGCGCCGCGAAGCCGCGTGGTGGTGGTGGACGCTGGTCGGCACACGGCTTTATCCGGGCCTCACGCATGCGGCGCTCGCGCTGTTGTCGAAGCAGGCGCAGTTGAAGCTGTCGCGCTGGCGCGAGGTTCGCGCGGGCGCCCATGAGGCGCGGCGCGCGCTGTCGAAAAGCGGAGTGTCCGCATGAGTACGAAGGTTCACGTTCATCTCTTTTACGGCGCCGATCCGCGTTTTTATCGCAAGGGCGACGATATCGGCTGCCTGTACGGTTATCACCATGCGCAGTCCGAAGCATTCGCGCTGACTTATTCGCAAGACGCGCGCGAAAGCCGGCCCGTGCGGCTCGTACGGCGCGCGCTGAAGGCCGCGCTCGGCTTCGATTTCATCCATACGTGGCGCAATCGCGCGCAGATGCTGCGCTCGGACGTGATCTGGACGCATACCGAGCAGGAATGGCTGGCCGCCGCGCTGATGCTGCTGCTGTGCGGGCGCAAGGCGGGGCCGGGTGCGTCGCCGTTGCTGCTCGCGCAAAGCGTGTGGCTGCTCGACAAGTGGCCGTCGTACGGCATCGTGCGCAGCTGGTTGTATCGCAAGCTGTTGACGCGGGCGGATCGCTTGACCACACTCGCTAGCGAAAACGCCGGGTTGTGCCAACGCTATTTCCATCGCGACGCGACGCCGCTGCTGTACGGCCTGAACACGCGCGACTTCCCGGTCACCGCGCCGACGCAGTGGACGCCGCGCACGCCGCTGCGCATCGCGGCGATCGGCAACGATCGCGACCGCGACTGGGAGACGCTGATCAAGGCGGTCGGCAACGATCCGCGCTACACGGTGAAGCTCGCGACGCGGCGGCGCATTCCCGCGTCGCTGCGCGCGTCGAATGTCGAGATCGCGCTGTTTTCCGGCATCAAAAAGCAGCACGAACTGTACGACTGGGCCGATGTGATCGTCGTGCCGCTGCGGCCGAACTCGCACGCGTCGGGTATCACGGTGATGCTCGAAGCGGCGGCGGTCGGCAAGCCGATGGTCGCGACCGACGTCGGCGCGCTGCGCGATTATTTTCCCGCCGACGAAGCCGCCTACGTGCCGCCGTTCAATCCGCAGGCACTGCGCGATGCGCTCGACCGGCTCGCCGCCGAGCCTGACGAGGCGCTGCGCCAGGCACAGGCAGCCGCGGCCGGTCTGCTCGCGCGCGATCTGACCACCCAGCACTACGCGATGCAGCACGTGCGGATCACGCGCGAGATGCTGAGCGCGCGCGGGCAGGCGAGCGCGCATGCCGGCGCGGCCACGCACGCGCAGCCCGCCGCACCCGGGCGCGAATCGCGCGGAGGCCTATAAGCGATGTCGACGATTCCGCGCGCGAACCCGTTGCCGCCGCCAGGCGCGGCCAACGCCGGCCCTGCAAAACACGCCGCGAGCGGGATGCTGTCAGGCGGCCCGCGAGAATGGCTGCCGCCGCTCCTGCTGTGGCTGATCGCCGCGGTGCTGATCGTCGCGCATCAGGGCACGGTGCTCACGCTGGCGTTCCCGGTGCTGGCGATCCTCACGGGTCTGTGGCTCTACTTCAAGAGCCCGGCGCGCTACATCGGCTTCATGTGGTGGCTGTGGTTCCTGAGCCCCGAAGTGCGGCGTCTCGCCGACTGGTCAAAGGGCGCGTTCACGCCGACGAGCCTGATCCAGGTCGCGCCGCTCGCCGTCACGATGATCAGCGGGCTGTCGCTGCTGCGCTACTACCGGCTGCTCGCGCAGCGCCGAGGCTTGCCGGTGCTGCTGATCCTGCTCGGCCTGATCTACGCGTTCCTGATCGGCGTGATGTCGAGCGGCCCGCTCGCGGCCACCTACGACCTCGCGAACTGGCTCTACCCGATCCTGATCGGCTTTCACATCATGGCGCACACGCGCCAGTATCCGCAGTATCGCGACACGATCATCAACACGTTCATCTGGGGGATGCTGGTGATGGGCGGCTACGGCCTGATCCAGTTTTTCATCATGCCGCCGTGGGACGCGCTGTGGATGCTCGGCTCGCAGATGAACTCGCAGGGCGACCCGGTGCCGATGGGCGTACGCGTGTTCAGCACGATGAACTCGTCGGGCCCGTTCGCGTTCGCGATGATGGGCGCGATGGTGTTCGTGATGGCCGCGCAGCATCGCGTGCGCTGGATCGCCGCCGCGCTCGGCTTCTTCTCGTTCGCGCTGAGCCTCGTGCGCTCGACGTGGGGAGGCTGGGTCATCGCGCTCTTGATCCAGCTCGTGAAGTCGAACAACAAGGTGCGCGTGCGCATCGTCGCGAGCGCGGTACTGCTCGCCGGCTTGTGCGTGCCGCTGCTGGCGGTGGGTCCGGTGGCCGAGCGGATGCAGGCGCGGCTAAACACGATCGTCAATCTGCACGACGACCAGAGCTACGCGGCGCGCAACGAGTTCTACGCGACCTTCGCGAAGACCGCGTTTACCGACGTCTCGGGCGAGGGCATGGGCGCGACCGGCACCTCGACGAAACTTTCCAACGACGGCGGCCAGCTCGGCCAGTACGGCAACTTCGACAGCGGCGTGATGAACATTCCGTTCGTGCTCGGCTGGCCCGGCACCTTGCTGTACATGTCCGGCATCGTGTGGCTGCTGACCCGCGCGGTGCTCGGCTCGTTCAGGCTGCGCGACGACAAGTTCGTCTCCGCGTGCCTGAGCCTGTGTCTTGCGACCTTCGCGATGCTCGTGTTCACGAACTCGCTGGTCGGCACCGGCGGCCTGCTGCTTTTCATGGGCGCTTTTTCGATTCTTTCCGCGGTTCACCACGAAAAAATGAACCGCGCACGCACGCTATTTCTCCACGGAGGCACGGATTGAGAGTCGCCATTGTCACGCACGTAGTGCGCCATAACGACGGCCAGGGGCGCGTCAACCACGAGATCGCACGCGCGGCGCTCGACGAGAACATCCGCGTGACGCTGGTCGCGTCGCACGTGGCGCCCGAGCTGCTCGCGCATCCTAACGTGCGCTGGGCGCCGGTGAAGATCGGCCGCTGGTGGCCCACCAATCTGCTGCGCCAGCAGGTGTTCGCGGCGAAGAGCGCACTGTGGCTGCGCGCGCATCGCCGCGACTACGACGTGCTGCACGTGAACGGCTTCATCACCTGGATGCGCGCCGACGTCAATACCTCGCATTTCGTGCATAGCGGCTGGTTCGCGAGCAAGTACTACCCGTTCGGTCTCACGAAGGGCGTGTGGTCCGCGTACCAGTCGGTCTATACGCGCTGCAACGCGTTGCTCGAGCGCTGGGCGTACCGGCGCTCGAAGGTGATCACCGCGGTGTCGCAGAAGGTCGCCGACGAAATCCGCGCGATCGGTCTCACGCCGCGCAACCGCGTGGACGTCATCTACAACGGCGTCGACACGCAGGGCTTCGCGGCGGCGAGCGGCGATCGCGCAAAGTTCCGGCTACCAGACGATGTGTTCCTGCTGCTGTTCGTCGGCGACCTGCGCACGCCGCGCAAGAATCTCGGCACCGTGCTCGCCGCGTTGAAGCATCTGCCCGAGCATGTGCAGATCGCGGTGGCCGGCTTTCTGCCGGGCAGCCCGTATCCGGACGAGGCGAAGGCGCTCGGCATCGCGCATCGCGTGCATTTTCTCGGGCTCGTGAAGGAGATGCCGGTGCTGATGCATTCGGTCGACGCGTTCGTGTTCCCGTCGCGCTACGAAGCGATGAGTCTGTCGCTGCTCGAAGCGATGGCGGCGGGGCTGCCCGTCGTGACCGCGCGCACGGCCGGCGGCGCCGAGATCATCACGCCCGAGTGCGGCATCGTGCTGGACGATCCCGACGACCCGCAAGCGCTCGCTCGCGCGATCGCGCAACTCGCCGGCGACGACGGCGCGCGCCACGCGATGGGCAAAGCCGCGAGCGAACTCGCGACCGGCTTCGGCTGGGCGCGCATGGCCGCGCAATACATCGCGCTGTACCGGCAGTTGGCGGGGCAGCAGGAAAACCGCCGGCGCAGCCAGACGGAAGCGACGGTCGTCGCGCAGAACGATGCGCTGACGCTGAACCATCTCGCCGGACAGAAGAGCGTGGAATGACCGCGAGAGGCGCGCCATCCACGTCTACACATAGCAACTCACCGCAAGCAACACACAGGGGCACACCATCATGACGACTGGCTCAATCAAATCACTGCAGATCGGGATGCACTGGTTTCCCGAACGCGCGGGCGGCCTCGACCGCATGTACTACTCGCTGGTCGGCGCGCTGCCGGGCGCGGGCGTCGCGGTGCGCGGCGTCGTCGCCGGCTCGCCGAGAGTCGCGGCCGATACCGGTGGCGCGATCAACGGCTTCGGCCCCGCCGCGCAATCGCTGCCGCTGCGGCTAATGGCGGCACGCCGCGCGCTACGCCACGAAATCCGCACGTCGCGGCCCGATGTGATTTCGTCGCACTTCGCGCTCTATACGTTTCCGGGGCTCGACGTGACGCGCGGCATTCCGCAGGTGTCGCATTTTCAGGGACCGTGGGCCGACGAGAGCCACGTCGAAGGCGCCGATTCGTTCGGCCAGCGCGCGAAGCGTTATCTGGAGCAGTCGGTATATGCGCGTTCGTCGCGGTTGATCGTACTGTCCGACGCGTTCGGCAAGATTCTCACGACGCGCTACGGCATCTCGCCGGAGCGCGTGCGCGTGGTGCCGGGCTGCGTCGATGTCGAGCAGTTCAATCTGCCGATCACGCAGGCCGAGGCGCGTCTGCGTCTGCAATTGCCGCAGGACCGACCGATCGTGCTGGCGGTGCGACGGCTGGTGCGGCGCATGGGTCTCGAAGATCTGATCGATGCGGTGAAGCTGCTCAAACGCAGCGCGCCCGACGTGCTGCTGCTGATCGCGGGCAAGGGTCGGCTCGAAGGTGAGCTAGAGGCGCGCATCGCCGACGCGGGGCTCGAACACAACGTGAAGCTGCTCGGCTTCGTGCCCGATCAGCATCTGGCGGCGCTGTATCGCGCGGCCAACATCAGCGTCGTGCCGACCGTCGCGCTGGAAGGCTTCGGCCTCATCACGGTCGAATCGCTTGCGTCGGGCACGCCCGTGCTGGTGACGCCGGTCGGCGGATTGCCCGAGGCGGTGGCGGGATTGTCGCCCGATCTGGTGTTGCCGGAGACCGGCGCAGCTGCGATCGCCGCGGGTCTCGCCGGCGCGCTGAACGGTACGCTGAAGTTGCCCGATGCGGATGCATGCCGCCGCTATGCGCGCGAACGCTTCGATAACGCGGTGATCGCGAAGCGGGTCGCGGCGGTGTATGCCGAAGCGATTGCGGGGAACGTGCTGCATTGAAGCGCAGCGGCCGCGGTTCAATCGAATGAAAAAAGGGGCGAGGCTCGGATCGCTGCGTTCGGGCCTCGCGTTCATGTCGCCGCAAGACCGGCAAAAAAAATAGGCCACAAATAACGGCACTTTCCCGTTGAACTTGAGCCCGGATCAGCCCTTGGCCGCGATTTTCCGACCTTATTTTTCAAATCCCTGAAACGTGGCGCCCGGCGTCGACTTCGTCACGTTTACGTCACACATCCGCGACGATAATCCCCGCGCCCGAAAGTACAAAAACACACGGGCGTCCCGCCAGAAAGCGGGGACCTTGTATTTTCAGATCTCGGGGATTTTCAGATGACCATCCGCCACCGCATTACGCTTCTCGTCATTCTGATGCTTGTCGCGCTATCCGCCATTGGCGGATACGCCGTGCTTCAGACCCGCAACAGCGCCGCCAACGTCAGGCAGGTCACCCAGGGCGTCGTGCCGAGCGCGCTCGCGTCGGCAGACCTCGTATCGCAGGTCAAGGACGTGCAGCTCGCGATGATGACGCTCGTCTATGCGCCTGACGCGAACATGGTCTCGCAGGCTCAAGACCTGCTGAAGAGCAAGGAAGCGTCGTTGCAGGCGGCGCTCGACGTGCAGGCGAAGGCCGCGCAAGGTCAGGCCCAAACCGGGCTCGTGAGCCAGGCGCGCGACAGCCTCGCGAATTATTTCAACGCGGTCAACGACACCGCGAAGATGAAGGCCGACGGCAAGAACGAACTGGCGCAGGCCTATCTGTTCGCGAACGTCGCGCAATACCGCGATGAACTCGAAGGCATCGTCGAGACGCTGCGGATCGAAAAGAACCGCCAGAAAGATGCCGCGATCGACGAACTGAACAGCGCGCTCGCCACCACGACGACGGCGATCGGCGCCGCGACCGGCGCGGCCATCGTCGTGCTGTTGCTGATCAGCGCGCTGCTGTATCGCCAGATCACCCGGCCGCTGAGCCGCATGCAGGTGGAGATGAGCGAGATCGCGGCGAGCCAGGACTTCACGCGCCGCGTGCCGGTCGGACGCATGGACGAGATCGGTCATTCGATCGTCGCGTTCAACGGCATGATCGAGAAGATCCAGCAAAGCTCGCTGCAACTGAAGCAGAAGACCGCCGATATCCAGGCGATGCTGCAAAACATGCAGCAGGGGATTCTGACGGTGGTCGAAGGCGTGGTCGTGCATCCGGAGTACTCCGCCTATCTCGAGGCCATCTTCGAGACGCGCGAGATTGCGGGCCGTCCGTTGCTCGATCTGGTGTTCGGCGGCACCGAGATCAACAGCGATGCGCTCTCACAGATCGAAGCGGCGCTGCAGGCATGCATCGGTGAAGACAGCATGAACTTCGAGTTCAATCAGCACCTGCTCGTCAACGAGATCGCCAAGCCGATGGCCGATGGCCGCGTGAAGACGCTCGACCTGAGCTGGTCGGCGATCACCGACGAACACGACGTCGTGCTGCGTTTGATGCTGTGCGTGCGCGACGTGACCGAACTGCGCGCGCTCGCCGCCGAGGCCGGCGAACAGAAGCGCCGGCTGGAAATGATCGGCGAGATTCTCGCGGTGAGCCAGGAGAAGTTCCATCACTTCGTCGAAAGCGCGACGGGCTTCATCAGCGAGAACGAACGGATCATCCGTCAGCATCACGAGCCGAGTCACGAAGCCGTCGCCGAGCTTTTCCGCAACATGCACACCGTCAAGGGCAATGCGCGCACGTACAGCCTTCAGCATCTGACCGGCATCGTCCACGAAACCGAACAGCGCTACGACGCATTGCGCCGCGCTGACAGCAGCGAAGCGTGGGACCAGCAGCTTCTGATCGAGGATCTGCAGCGCGTGAAGGCCGCGCTCGAAACCTACGCGACGATCAACGAAGTGAGCCTCGGCCGCAAGGGGCCGGGCCAGAGCGGCGCGGTGGATCGCTACCTGATGGTCGATCGCGAGTTGATCCAGAAGCAGCTGGATCTGCTCGAAAGCGCCGATCCGGCCGACCGGGACGCGCTCGTGTCGATGCGCGAATCGTTGCAGCGCGAACTGCGTCTGTTGGGCACCGAATCGGTCTACGAAGCGCTCGCGGGCGTGCTCGACTCGCTGCCGTCTCTGGCGGCCGAACTCGGCAAGGCGGCGCCGGTCGTCAGCATCGACAACAACGGCTACCGCGTGCGCAGCGAGGTCAGCCATACGCTGCGCAATGTGTTCACGCACCTGCTGCGCAACTCGGTCGACCACGGCATCGAGCCTGCCGCCGAGCGTATCGCGAACGGCAAGGATCCGGCCGGCGTCATCGAACTGGAAGTGGGCGTCGACCATCACGCGCTGCAGATCACCATCAGCGACGACGGCCGCGGTCTCGCGCTCGCGAAAATCCGTGGGGCCGCGATCGAACGCGGCTGGATCGACGCCGATGCCGCGCTCAGCGACGAAGCGATTGCCGAGATGATTTTCCGTTCCGGCTTCTCGACCGCGCAGACCGTCAGCGAGATTTCGGGCCGCGGCGTCGGCATGGATGCCGTGCGCGATTTCGTGCGGCGCGAGCATGGCCGCATCGAATTGCGTTTCACCGACGATCGTCGCGGCGCGGACTATCGCCGCTTTCAGACCGTCGTGTCGTTCCCCGAGGACTGGGCGGTGGACAGTCTCGACGCGTCCGCCGATGCAGCGCGCGAGCGTGACGCGGATGCGGTAGCAGGCTGACGGCCTGATGGATTGATCGAAGCGATGGGAGCAGGTTGTGCTTGAAAGTTATCTTTTGGCCGCAGGCGTTGGCGGTATTCTCTGCGCACTCGCGACGGGAATTTTTTATCGTCGCAAGCTTCGCGCGGGTGCGCAGGCGCAGCGTGTCGACGCGCTCGCGCGGCAGGCCCTCGAGCAGCAACTCGACGCGGCGGTCCGGCTCGGCGAGCAGGCCAACAGCGAGCGCGCCGCACTGGAGTCGGTGCTCGCCGATCTGCGCGCGCAAGCCGGGCAGTGCGCGCACGATCGCGAAGCGTTGCAGGCGTCGCTCGACGCCGCGAGTTCGCGAAGCGACGAATGGCTGCAGCATGCGACGCGGATCGCGCACGAGGCGGGCCGTCTGAAGACGCTGACCATCACGTTCGAGCGTTGGCACGAGCAGATGATTTCACTGATGTCGCAGAACCGCGACATGCACGAGAAGAACCAGGAGCTGTCGTCGATCGTGCAGCACGTGCTGATCGTTTCGCTGAATGCGTCAATCGAAGCGGCGCGCGCCGGCAGCGCGGGTCGCGGCTTTTCGATCGTCGCGGGCGAAGTGCGCTCGCTGGCGTCGCGCTCGCAGGAGTTGTCGAAGAGCTATCGCGAGAGCCTGCATCGCAACGACCTGACGACGGCGGCGACGTTCCAGGACATCCAGGCCGGCGGCAAGATGATCACGGCGTCGCTCGGCGGCGTCGAAGTGCTGGCGACCCAGTTCCAATCCCGGCTCGAGCAGGCCGCGGCGTGATTACCGATCAGGCGAAGCAAAGCATCGCGGACATCTTCTGTCACGCGGCCCGCGCGAGATTGCCCGCGACGCCGGGCGATTCGTGCGAGATCACGGCGGTGCCGAGGTGGGATCGCGATCATCCGGCCGGACCTTGCGCGATGGCGTTGACGATCTCGTCGATCGGCTTTCGTCTGCTGTTCGTGCTGCATTTCGGCAAGGACGACGCGACGCACGCCTACTACGCCAGCGGCGACACGACGCGTTCGCTGTCGGAAACGCTGATGGAACTCGGCAACCTGTGCTGCGGCTACATGAACCAGCAACTGGTCGATCATTTCCCCGATCTTGGCATGTCGACGCCGTATGAATTGAACAGCGCCTGTGCCGAGTATCTGGACGAGTTGCGGCCCGATCACGTGTGGGCGTACGAGCTGACGATCGGCGGTGCGGCCCGGCTGGGTGTCACGTTATGTCTATGCGCGCAGGCGCCCCTCGATTTCAAGGCTGAACTCGCCACGGCCGACGAGGCGGAAGGCGAACTCGAACTTTTCTAGCCCCTCAACACTGCATTCGCAGACTGAAACACGATGAATACCAGCAAGCCCGTCAGCAAGGTGCTCGTGCTCGACGACTGTCCGGCACACGCGCAAGCGCTGAAGCTCTTTTTCGACGAACACAACCTGATCGCACTGAAGGTGCGCGACAGCAACCGCCTCGGCTCAGTACTGGCCACCAATATCGATCTCGGCGGCGTTCTGCTGGCGGATAACTACGGGGGCTCGGTCGAGCAGGCGGCGACGAGCGCCGCGCGCATCAATGCCTTGCGCCCCGAACTGCCGGTGATCCTGCGTTCGAGCGGCCACGCGCCGCTCGAACGGCTTCCGAAGCCGTTGACGAACGCGGCATGCGCGCATTTCGATGCCGCCGATCTGACGGCGCTGCGTGAAGCCGTCGATCGATACATCTTCAGCCTCGACTTCCCGAACGCGCTCGTGCGCGGTATCGCGGAGATCACGCAAGCGCGGCTCGCCACGTTGTTCGACGGCGTCACGGTGCAACGCGACACGCCCAGTATCGTGCGCGATCGAATCATCTTCGGCGAGGTCTTCAGCCTGATTCCGCTCGAAGGCAGTTGGTGTCGCGGCTATATGTTGATGCAGGCCGAAGAAGAGCCGCTGCTCGGCATGATCGATCGCGATCGCGCGGCACGCGAGCCCGGCATGGGCGCGGGGCAACCGGGCTTTCGCGATCTGAACGACGTGCTCGGCGAATTGACCAATCTGATCTGGGGGGCATTCAAGGACCGCTTCCTCGGTCAGCAGAACGCTCGCGATGCAAGTCAGGTGCAGGTGCAGGTGCCACTGCTGGTCAATCACAAGCATCGCTACATCTCGTTCGGCTCGGACAATCCGCAGTTGCGGTTTCAATATCGATTGAGCGACGCCGCGAGCGGACAGTCGGTGTCGCTCGACCAGCGCTTCGTTTTCAACCTGAGCTGGTCACCCGAAGATTTTTCTGAAAACGCGGTGGATGTCGACGATCTCGTCGAGTCCGGCGAACTCGATCTGTTTTGATACGACGCGTCGGTGACGCAAGGGAATGGTTATGGCAAAGATTCTGGTGGTGGACGATTCGAGCACGGTACGCGATGAAGTCGCGGGTTTTCTGGCGAAAAATGGTCTCGACGTCGCGACGGCCATCGACGGCAAGGATGGCCTTGCGAAGCTGAAAACGGATTCGAATATCCGCCTGATCGTCAGCGACGTGAACATGCCGAATATGGACGGCCTGACGATGGTCGAAAAAATCCGTGGCGAACTCGCGAACAAGACCGTCAACGTGATCATGCTGACGACCGAAAGCAGCCCCGCGATGAAGGAGCGCGGCAAGGCCGCCGGCGTGAAGGGCTGGATCGTCAAGCCGTTCAAGGGCGATGCGGTGCTGGAGACGTTCCGGAAACTGGCGGGTTGACGGGGCAGTGTGCGGCGAGCCCCGCCGCACACGGATGCCGTGTTAGAACGTCTCGTGGTGCTCGTTGCGCGCGATGTCCGCCTGCACCATCATCTGGCAAAGCTGTTCGAGCGAGGTTTGCGGTTGCCAGCCGAGCGTGTCGCGCGCCTTGTCCGCGCAGCCGATCAGCAGGTCCACTTCGGCCGGCCGATAGAACTTCGGATTGACGCGCACGAGCGTCTTGCCGGTCGCGACGTCGATGCCGGTCTCGCGCTCGTCCTTGCCCGCCCATTCCAGCTGATAGCCGGCCGCCGTGAACGCCATGCGCACGAAATCGCGAACCGTTTCGGTGCGGCCGGTCGCGAGCACGAAGGTGTCGGGCGCGTCGGCCTGCAGCATGCGCCACATGCCCTCGACGTATTCGAGCGCGAAGCCCCAGTCGCGCTGCGCGCTCAGGTTGCCGAGTTCGAGCACGTCCTGCTTGCCGAGCTTGATCTTCGCGACCGTGTCCGAGATCTTGCGCGTGACGAATTCGCGGCCACGTAGCGGCGATTCGTGATTGAACAGAATGCCGCTGCTCGCGAACAGGTCGTACGATTCGCGATAGTTGATCGTCGACCAGTGCGCGAACAGCTTCGCGACGCCATACGGGCTGCGCGGATAGAACGGCGTGCTTTCGCGTTGCGGCACCGCCTGCACGAGGCCGAACATCTCGGAGGTCGACGCCTGGTAGAAGCGTGTCTTCGGGCTCAGGATACGCAGGCCTTCGAGCAGATTCAGCGCGCCGACGCCGGTCACTTCGGCGGTGGTCACCGGCTGGTCGAACGACACGCCGACGAAGCTCTGCGCGGCGAGGTTGTACAGCTCGTCGGCCTGCGTGCCGTCGAGCAGGCGCAGCGTCGAGCCGAGGTCGGTGAGGTCGTGTTCGACGAGACGCAGATTCGGATGATCGAGCACGCCAAGCTCACGCATGCGCCAGAAGTTGACCGAACTCGTGCGCCGGTAGGTGCCGGTCACGTGATAGCCCTTGTCGAGCAGCAGCCGGGTCAGATAGGCGCCGTCCTGTCCGGATACGCCGGTGATGATCGCTTTGCGTGGTTGGCTCATAGCTTGCCTTCTAGTTTGTGGGAGAAAAGAGAACGGAACGCGCCTAAGGGCCTGGCTCAATGCGCGTTGTCCAGCAGCCGCCGCACCAACGGTTCGACGACCCGATAATCCTGTTCGGCCTTCAGCCGGTACAACTCCGGCTTTGGATGCGCGCCGTCCGACATCAGCGACTTCCAGTCGGGCAGGCTGCTCACATACGCGTATTGATCGACGAGCGGCACCTGCTGTTCGGCGGCCACGCGTCGCGTCATCGCTATCATCGCGGCGAGCCGGGCGTTGAGCCGGTCATCGGGCATCGGGTTCGAGGTCTGCAAAACAGGCTCCTTGCCGAGCGCTCGCGCGGTTTGCACGAGCGACGTCTCGGCCGCGTAAAACTGCTCGGGCGTCTGGTTGTGCATCACTTCGTTGATGCCGTAGTTGATCAACACGATCCGCGCGGGCGAGGCGGCGAGACGTTCGCGCCACGGCAGTCCCGCCGTCGGCCCCGCGCGACGATTGCCGGTGCCGTCGCGCAACTGCCAGGCCATCGTGCCGCCGACGCCGTAGTTCGTGACGCGCACGCGCTCGCCGTCATGCGCCTGCAACGCTTGCTGCAGATACGTGACGGCGTTGCGGGCTTGCGGGCCGCAGTGGCCATCGCTGCAGGTGATGCCGAGCGTGGTCGAGTCGCCGTACGCGTCGATCAGCAGTTGCGTCGGCGATGGCACTGCCGGCCCGGCCACGGCCGCGCGCGTTGCCGGCGCGATCAGCATCAGCGCCGACACGATACCCAGCACGTGGGCAGCAACAACGGCCTGGCGGCTCATGCGCGGCCTTGCGGTGCTTGCCGCGCAACGTTGGCGCCGGCGCGGGTCGTCGCTCTCGACCCGCGCGCGCCGAAAATCAGGCGCTTCTCGAATGTGAACCACGTGATGCTTGCGTACACGAGCGTGATAGCGAGCGCGATCGCGGCGCTCAGATAGCGATTCAGATGCAGCGGCCACACCATGTACAGCACGCTCAGGTGGATCAGATAGATCGTGTAGCTGATGGTGCCGATATAAACGAGCACGCGATTGCACAACAGCCGCTTCACGATGCCCTTGCTCTGCAGCGCGATCACGACGATCGACGTACACAGCACCAGCGACACGCTATACAGCCCGGCATTCGACAACGGCGTATTCGCTGCGCGAAAACGCGGGTAGTGCAGATGCAGCCATGCCAGCACCGCGAGCGCGGCCAGAGCGCCGAGCACCGCGAGTCCCTTGAACGGTTCGAGCGCATTGCGATCGCGCCGCACGGCAACCGCGAGCAGCGCGCCGGCCGCGAGCAGATCCATGCGGAACGGCGTCAGGTAGTAGATCGGCCAGAACGAATCGAACCACGGTGTCGCGAGCGCGCGCAGCAGCGGCACCAGAACGATCAGCGCGGCCGCCACCAGCCCAAGCAGACGCTCGGGCACGAGCAGGATCACGAACGGCCAGAAGATATAAAACTGCTCCTCGACCGCGAGCGACCACAGCACGTTGAGGCTGTCATGACCGCTTTGATTGAGCGCATCGCCGATATTGGTCGCGAAGAACGCGTACCAGTACCAGTGCTGCGCCCACGCGAGGCCGAACAGCAGCGACGACACGGCCATCAGCAGCAGGTACGGCGGCAGGATGCGGCGCGCGCGCCGCGCATAGAAATAGCTGAAATACGACTGCTGGCGCGACTTGCGATCGAGCAGGATGCCGCTGATCAGAAAGCCGCTCAAAACGAAGAACAGATCGACGCCCATCCATAGCGGCGCTTTCAACGCGTGCTGCGCGAACACCGCGAGCACGGCGATCGCGCGCAGACCGTCGAGCTGCACGATGCGGGAATGGGAGGGCGCGAGGGGCAATGCGCTGGCTGTCATGAACCGTCCATGGTGTAAAGCGGATGAGCCGGGCGAAGCGCCGCGCGGTTCGCCACGGATTGCCAGCGAACAGGCGCGCGCTTCGCGTCGCAACTGAAGTGCAATCGATTCTAGGGAAAAGAAACTCGAGAAAAAACCCGTTGGAATCGGCTAATTGAATCAGATTGAAACAGGGTATTTCTTTGGCCATTCCCGAAAGATTTATATGTTTATGTGGTGAGCATCGGGCAATCCGTAATAAATGCGCATTGCGTGATATCACATCGGTAGGAACGGGGGATCGTCGCGACAGAGGCGACTGACGGCGAGGCTTGCGCTTTGATCGATTTTTAAAATCGTTTCTTTTGCGACGTATAAGCGGACGAATATTTTTGAATTATTTTCGATTTTCGTCACCGCATTTTTTCCGCGTAACTTAGCCGTGCGGACGGCTGCCTTCAGGCGCCGCGCTTCAATCGGTTGCGCTTCGTTTCGCTTTGCCACATCACTGAATTTCGCCCCGAGCGGGCGCAGGTCCGCGTGCATCGCGTTGACCGGACATCGACTGGAGGTTCCGCCTTGCGCCGTATCACGTTCAAAAGCTGGTTCGCCGTGACAGCCTGCACTGCCGGCGTCGTCGCCGCATCGGCCGGTCTGCCGGCGCGCGCCGAAACCGCTTTGAACGCGAAGACCTCATGGATCGGCAACAGCTTCGGCTTTGGCGATGGCACATGGACGCAGATCGATATCACCGCGATCGCGGTCACGCCCGACGGCAAGGTCTATACGAACGCGCCGTGGGACGAAAGCGGCGCTGAAGCGAGCGTCTATCAGGACGGCAAGATGCTCGGCTTCGCGGGCGGCACGCATGGCTGGGGCAACGCCGGCGGCAATGCGATCGCGGTCAACCGCAAATATGCATTCGTTGCGATCGCGGTCGGCAATGAGAAGGGGCGTCTGGTCGAGCCGGGCGTGTGGCCGGACAAGGGTAAGCAATGGTTTGGTATCTCGCGGCGCCTGATCGACGAGCCGAAGCGCGTGGCACCGTTTCAGCCCGCGGCTAAAAACGCGGACCCGCACGCGCAGCTCGCGGCCGGCTTTCTGATGATGAACGAAGTGCCGACCGGCACGAACGCCGAGATCGGCGGGCTCGCCGCGAACGACACGACGCTGTTCGCGGCCAATACCGCGCGCAATCGCATCGAAGTCTACGATGCCGAATCGATGCAGCAGAAAGCGACGTGGAACGTGCACGAGCCTGGACGTATCGCGCTCGCGCCCGACGGCACGCTATGGGTGCTCAGCGGCACGCGCGGCGATCGCGCGCCGGGTATCGGGCATTACACGGCGACCGGTCAGCGCATCGACGAGACCATCACGCTGCCGGCCGATACGGTCGCGGTCGGCCTCGCCGTCGATGCGCAAGGCCGCCTCCTGATCGCCGATAACGGTCCGCGCCAGCAGGTGCTGTTCTTCACGAAGCGCGACGGCCGCTACACGGAGTCGGGCACGCTCGGCGAGCGCGGCGGCATTTTCAGCGGCGTCGCGGGCAAGCCCGGACCGTTGCGATTCAACGGGTTGACCGGCGTGGGTGTCGATGCGCGCGGCAACGTGTACGTGTCGACCAATGGCATCGGTCCGCGTTACGAGCCGATCGGCGCGGGCCTCGGCGCGACGCTCGAAAGTTATGCGCCGAACGGCAAGCGCAACTGGCAGGTCGAGGGGCTGCTGTTCGTCGACGGCGCGTGGATCGATCCGGCCCGGCCCGACAGCGTCTATACCGGCAACAAGCGCTTCGAACTCGATTTGTCGAAGCCGTCTGGACAGGACTGGAAATACGCGGGGTTCCTGTCGAATCGGTTCAAGTACCCGGACGATCCGGTGTTCCATACCGACCAGTATCCGGGTCTGCCGATCGCGCGGCGGTTGAAGGGGCACACGTTCCTCTATCTGACCGACATGTATGCGGATCATCTGAAGATCTATCGCTTCGATCCGCAGCATGACGGCGAGACCGCGATTCCCTCGGGATTTATCGCAGGTCGCGAGCGCGCGGTCGCGAAGGTGCCGAATGCACCGCCGGGCGGTGACTGGATCTGGCGCGACACGAATGGCGACGGGCGCTTCGATCGCGACGAATACACGCTGAACACGAGCGGCACGAAGCTCGCCGGCGGCTGGGGCTGGTGGGTCGATATGGCCGGCGACATCTGGCGTACCCGGGATACGAAGGGCATCTATCGCTTCCGTTTCGGCGGACTCGACGCGAAGGGCAACCCGGTCTACTCGTACTCGAACCTGACGCAGTACCCGGTGCCGGCACCGTTCAGCGAACTGCATCGCGCGATCTATGAACCGGACACCGACACGATGTACGTGAGCGGCTATACGGCCGATATGCCGACCGCGCAGGGCTTCTGGAAGGAAGTGGGGCGCGTGCTGGTGCGCTATGACAAGTGGTCGAGCGGCAAGCCGGTGCAGCGCTACGCGATCACGCTGCCGTGGCAGACGCAGAGCAAGCCCATCGCGACGATCATCGGCGTCACGGTCGAGGGGCAATACGTGTTCGGCGTCGAGCCGGTCGGCGCGGTGCACGTGTGGGACAAGGACAGCGGCAAGGAACTCGGCGTGATCCGGCCGGGCCCCGAAGTGGGCCGCGCGTCGGGTTGGGTCGACGTGCCGAACGGTATCAGCGCGACGAAGCGCGGCGATGGCGAGTACCTCGTCTTCGTCGAGGAAGACGCGCGCGGCAAGGTGCTGATGTATCGCTGGAAGCCTTGAGGTGCGTTGGCCTCGCTGACGCAGCCCCGCACGCAATCTAACCGCAAAACCGAAGGGATTCGATGGACAAAGGCATTCTCAGGAACGTGGCGATCAACTTTTTCGGGCTCGTGCTGCCGACGTTCGTGTCGCTCGTGACCGTGCCGTCGTATATCCGGCTGCTCGGCGTGGAGCGCTACGGTGTGATCAGTCTCGTGTGGACGCTGATCGGCTACTTCGGGATTCTCGATCTCGGCATGAGCATGGCCGCGCAAAACCATATTTCGAAGGCGCGCGCGTCGGGCGATCAGCAGGAAAGCGCGCGCGTGTTCTGGAGCGCGACGTGGCTCAATCTGACGACCGGCGTGGCGGGCGGTCTGATCATCTACTTCGGCGCGTTCCTGTACACCGCGTATTTCACGAAGGTATCGCCCGAGTTGCAGCACGAAGTCTATATGGCGCTGCCGTGGCTCGCGGTTGCGATTCCGATCGCGAACGTGTCGTGGGTGTTCGCGGGCGCGATCAACGGCGCGGAACGCTTCGGCGTCTACAACACGAACCAGACCATCGGCACGTTCCTGTTCCAGCTGCTGCCGCTCGGTGCCGCGTGGTGGCTCGGCGCGACTTTGCAGAACGTACTCGCCGCGGCAGTCGTCGCGCGGATTCTCGCGGCGTTGCTGCTCGGCCGCTACGCGCTGAAAGTGCTTGAAATACGCAGCATTCAGCCGCCGCGGCTCGGCGTCGCAAAGGGGCTGTTCAACTTCGGTGGCTGGATGCTGATCGCGAGCGTGACGACGATGGTCGCCGATTCGCTCGATCGCGTCATGCTCGGTTCACGGCTCGGCGCGCGTTTCGTCACGTACTACACGGTGCCGCAGAACCTCGTCACGCGTCTGAACATCGTGCCGACCGCGCTGGTACGCACGCTGTTTCCGCGGCTTTCCGCAGTCGGCCGCGCCGACGCCGACACGATCACGCAGCAATCGCTCGAATTTCTGAACGGCGTGTTCACGCCGGTCGCGCTCGTCGCGATGCTGGTGCTCGAACCGTTCCTGCATCTGTGGGTCGGCAACGAGATCGCGACGGTCGCGGCGCCCGTGGGCCGCATCATGATCGTCGCCGTGTGGCTCGTCGGCCAGGCGAACGTGACGCGCATCCTGATTCAGTCGCAGGTCAATCCAGCCACCGCCGCGCGCATCGGCCTCGTCGAGTTGCCGCTTTTCGCCGGCGCGCTGTGGCTCGGTATCACGCATTTCGGGCTGACGGGCGCGGCGGTCGCAGTTGCTGCCCGCGCGCTGTTCGACTACGCGGTGCTGCTGCGTTTCGCCGCGATCCGCGCGCGCCAGATCGTGCTCGACATGCTCGCCCATCTCGCCTTCCTGCTCGCCAGCCTGTGGCTCGCCAGCTTCCTGCCGAGCCTCGCGCTCGCGATCGCCGCCGGTGTGCTGATGGTCGGCGCGAACGTCGCGTGGTCGATCACGATGACGCCCGCCTTGCGCAATCTTGCGCGTTCACTGCTATTGCGACTGAATCCGAGGAAAAGCGCATGAATCAAGACGTCCTTGAAAAAGACCTGTTGAGGCCCGCGACGCGCAGCGCGCTCGACGAACTGACGAGCGTGCCCGGCATCCAGCCGGCACCGCGCCGTACCGCACCGCGCGCGAGCAAAAGCGTGCGCATCGCGATCGTGCACGACTGGCTCGTCACCTACGCGGGCGCGGAGAAAGTGCTCGAGCAGATCATCGCGTGCTTTCCCGATGCGGATCTGTTCAGCCTCGTGGACTTTCTCGACGATCGCAGCTTCCTGCGCGGCAAGCCGGTGACGACGTCGTTCATCCAGAAGTTGCCGCTCGCGCGCAGCAAGTACCGCTCGTATCTGCCGCTGATGCCGCTCGCGATCGAGCAGCTCGACGTGTCGGCGTACGACGTCGTGATCTCGAGCAGTCACGCGGTCGCCAAGGGCATTCTGACCGGTCCCGATCAGGTGCATATCAGCTACGTGCATTCGCCGATCCGCTATGCGTGGGATTTGCAGCATCAGTATCTGCAGCAGTCGAAGCTGACCAACGGCCCGAAGTCGGCGCTGGCGCGGCTGATTCTGCATTACATGCGCAACTGGGATATCCGCACGTCCAACTCGGTCGACGGCTTCGTCGCGAACTCGGCGTTCATCGCGCGACGCATCAAGAAGGTGTATCAGCGCGACGCGCAGGTGATCTTCCCGCCGGTCGATGTCGAGGCGTTCACGCTGTGCACGCAGAAGCAAGACTTTTATCTGACCGCCTCGCGCATGGTTCCGTACAAGAAAATCGATCTGATCGTCGAGGCGTTCGCGCGGATGCCCGAGCGCAAGCTCGTCGTGATCGGCGACGGACCCGACATGGCGCAGATCCGCGCGAAGGCGGGGCCGAACGTCGAGATCATGGGCTATCAACCGTTCGAGGTGCTGAAGGACCGCATGAGCCGCGCGAAGGCATTCGTGTTCGCGGCCGAAGAGGACTTTGGCATTTCGGTGGTCGAGGCGCAGGCTTGCGGCACGCCGGTGATCGCGTACGGCAAGGGAGGGGCGCTCGAAACGGTGCGCGATCTGTCGGAGCCGAAGCCGACCGGCATGTTCTTCGATGAACAGGATACCGACTCGATCATCGCTGCCGTGAATCGTTTCGACGAGCTTCGGCACCGGTTCCTGCCGGAGAATTGCCGCGGCAACGCCGAGCAGTTTTCGGCCGCGCATTTCCGCGAGCGCTTTTTCTCGCAGGTGCGCGCGGCGGTGCCCGCGTTGCGCACGGCGACGCTGCCGGCCTATACGCCGTATCGGCCGGCCGTGCAGGGCGCCGCGAACGTGCCGCGCATTCTTGCCGTCGATCAGAGCGGCGTGCTCGGCGGCGCCGAACTGTCGCTGCTCGAAATCGTCAAGGCGCTGCGCTCGCGCATCGAGGTCGTGCTGTTCGACGACGGGCCGTTCAACACCGCACTCGCGAAAACCGGCGTCGAGGTCACTGTACTCGATGCCGGCGCGCTCAAAAATGTGCGCAAGCAGGGCGGTTCGATGCCGAAAGGTCAGGCGTTGAAGGGACTCATCTCACTCGTGCGTGCCACCGCGAAACGCGCGCGCAAGGTGGATGTGATCTACGCGAACACCCAGCGTGCGATGGTGATCGGCGCCGTGGCCGGCAAGCTCGCGAGACGGCCGGTGGTCTGGCATTTGCGCGACATCGTCAGCGCCGAGCATTTCGGCGGCAAGCAGCTTGCGATCATCAAGTGGTGCGCGCGGCTCGGCCTCACGCACGTGATCGCCAATTCGGCTGCGTCGGCGCAGGCGTTTGCGAAGCTCACGCGGTTCGACAGCAAGCGCATCGACGTCGTGTTCAACGGGATTGCCGCGGAGCCGTTCGACGCATTGCGCACGGTGCCGCAAGCGGTGCTGCGCGAGCGCCTGAATCTGCCGCGCGACGCGTTTCTCGTCGGCTCGTTCAGCCGGCTTGCGCGTTGGAAGGGGCAGCATGTGCTGCTCGAAGCGATGGTGCTCAATCCGCAGATGCATGCAGTGCTGGTCGGCGCGGCGCTGTTCGGCGAGGACCAGTACGAGAGCGAACTGCGCACCTTCGTCGCCGCGCACAAGCTTGGCGAGCGCGTACATTTTCTCGGCTTCCAGCACGATATTCCGGCCTGCATGTGCGCGGTCGATGCGGTTGTGCATACGTCGATCACCCCGGAGCCGTTCGGCCGCGTGATCGTCGAGGGGATGCTCGCGCAGCGGCCGGTCGTGGCGTCGCGCGCAGGCGGCGTGCTCGAAATCATCGACGACTACGAGAACGGCGTGCTGTGTACGCCGGGCGACGCGCACGCGCTCGCCGATACGCTCGCCGAATTGCGCTCGAACGGCGACTTGCGCGACAAACTGGTCAGGAACGGCTATCGGACCGCGCAGGAGCGCTTCGGCACGCGCAGCTATGTGGATGGGGTTGCGCAGATTCTGACCGGCGTGGCAGCGCGGTGACGAGGTGATTTTTACGCGAGGATAGACGAGGGCTTGGCCAGTCCTTGCTTGGCGTAGCGGAGCGAAAGTCTCGAACGACTTTCGCTCCGTTTTTTTTATTCCTCGCGCAGCGACAGGTTGATTACTCGCTCAGAAGGCGCTTGAGTTCGTCAAGGAATGAAGCAGTAGTGTGGCCCCACAGATTGGGATCAATCCCTGCACCGTAATCTCTTTCGAACGCAGAATCGAGGTCGGACGGATGCTCATTCATGAATGAATTTATTTCATCAACTATTTCCTTTTGATATTCCAGTGGGCTATCATTTCTATAGCATGAGACAATTTCAGGGATTGTGTTTCCCCACAAATCAAAATCCTCATTGAAATACGCACCGAAAAGCTCGTACATTCTAGGGTAGCGATCTGATAGCATTGGCTATCCTTAGCCCACGTGGGCGGTAAATATGTAATACGGCATATTATTATATTCCTGAAACTTCAAAATTACGGTGACTTCGTGCATCTTGGTCAGTTCGTTGGTTTTTCTCGTTACCCCGTATCCTATATCGCCACAAACTTTCTTGACCAATGTAAGGGGAATGCGGTTTTTCGGAGATTGTATCCAGCTCTGTATTTTCAAGGCATTTGAGTTCATTACATCAGATATCGCCAACTCTGCCACCTGAAGATTATAAAACGATGAAACAACCCTTTTTTGGGGTTCCCGTTTAAGGCGTTCCCGTAGCCATGCCTCGTCCTTCTCAACATGCTTCAGAATCGTATGCCCGCCAAGCCTTGGATTAATGGCCTTCGCCTCATGCATTTGCAGATTGATCCTGCCCATCGTGACGCTGGCCACGCGTGCAGCCTTGATCGAGCCAGCGAAGCCAAACGGCACGATCATATCAACTGACAGGCCGATCTTGTTTGCCAGGTCAGGACTGGCCTTCATCGCCTCGGCCAGTTTCGTCGTACCTTGCTGGGTCAGCGTGGCCGTATCCCGGCCCGTCCAGATTTGTCGCAAACCTGCCGACGCCGTATCTGAGCCATGCACGCCGAACACAACGCACCCCGCCTTGCTCGCCATCGTCGGTTCGGGCAGCACACACAGAGCCGCCGCCCCGACCATTTCCAATACCCCGCCGACAACCTGCAAACCGCCCCATAGCCGGTTGGAAAGCATTTCGGTGGGGCTGATCGACTGGCGGGAGAGCACCGCCGCCAGTTGAGGCGCACTGAGTACCACTCGCACGGCATCCGGATCGTGTTGATACGACATTACGATGTCCCCTGGAGTTGTTGGGCTACCACGCTAGCAGGCGACTACAGGGAGATGGAATGGGCGACGGATGATTTTAGGGGGCTTTGCCTGTGTCAATCAAACGGCGCGCGGCGAGTGGCGGTCGAAATCGAGACTTCGGCATGCGCGCGAAGCGCCTCAGCCACAAGTTGCCCGCATCAAGCTGGCACGCAGGATTATCCGCGAGCCGCAGCGCGCCGCTGCAATGGATGCAATAGCGCTGATCACGCAGAACACCGGCACACCGGCCGAACCCCGGGCGGCATCGATTCCTGACGGTAAAGGTGGCTCAACGCCGCCCTTTTTGTTGAACCGCGATTGCGGAAATATGCATTGAAAATGAGATACGCGAAATCATCGTGAATATTTGTCAAAAAGTCTTAATCTCAAATTAAAGGTGTTGACCGTGGCTGCTTCGGATGATTAATTCGTCGGTGTGTTCTGGAAAATCAGCAGAGGTCAAATGGAACAACAGAATCAGAAAAGTGCCATGGACGAGGAGGAAGAGTGCCAAGTTTGCCGTATCACCTATTCAATCTACTCAAACTTCCCGCCAATGCCGTCTGCAATGGTGCTGAACGCCGAAACCGGCGAATGGCTTCCGTTCGATAGGTTGAAGTCGTATTCAAACGGTTACGACATGGCCGAAGCCCTCGGTTACGCATGGGCGTGCGATTGTCGCGGACGCTCACGGAATCGTTTCGATCAGCGGTTCACGCTAACCGATGCTGGAGGTAATGCACTCCCTAATACGTATTACACCGCCCAACTTCCATCGGGCGCACTTGTTCACGGCATTACCGATTCGCAGGGACGCACCAAGCGCTATCAGACACATGGTGCGCGATCCATTCACGTCTTTATTGGTCATAGGGAGGCGTAATGCGTGATGCACTGGGAGCAGCACTAACAGATACAAACCCGAATTCACTTGTAATTCTCCAGTCGGACAGGATCGGCAAGCCGTGGAATGTTTCCCAAGCTGGAGTTCAGTTCACTGCGCAGTGGGAGGCCTTTCGGTCGCATTTGTACGATAAGGATGGAGGTGGCGGCGGCGGAAATTCCACGATCGGATACGGACATCTGGTCCATATCGGACCAATATCCGGTGCACCTTCCGAAGCGCTTTACGGAAATGGAATTACCGAACCGCAGGCGCTGAAACTGCTTCATCATGATCTACGCGAAGCCGAGCGAATTTTAAATAGCAGAATTTTTGTTCCGTTGTTTCAGTACGAGTACGATGCGGTTGTTGATTTCATCTTCAATCATAGAAGTGGAAATAACGAGTTTTTCGCGCTCGTTAATACCGGTCATTACGATCAAGCGCCGTCGAAATTTCTGCAATACACAGCGGCGCATGGCAAACACCCACTGGGGTTGGTCAGGCGCCGTCGTGCTGAGGGCCGACTGTTTGCTACGGGGAATTATGATGCGACTCACTAAGATAACGGTTGCAGTGATCCTATCATGCGGCACGTCGGCCGCCTTTGCAGACGCGACTTGCGAGGCATCCGCGAAAACGCGCGATGACTATCTGGCGTGTACAAATGCCGACACGAAAAGCATGCTAAGTGACGCTGAAAAACTCTATCGAAATCTCCACGCCAACGCTAAGGGCGAAGCGCTCGCGGAACTCGCGAAAAATCACAAGCTGTGGGAAGAAAAATTGCAATCCGATTGCAAGTTATTTGGGATGGCATTCAACGACTGGAAAGGCGGTTATATGCCTGATACAGACTTCCAGGTGGCGGCCTGCAGGCAGGATGCGGCAAAACAGAGGCTCGAATTTTATGAATGGTTGTCTTGTCCGGACGATATGGAATCGTCGGAGCATCCGGAATGCTCAACGGTTAAAACGATTCTTGGACGCAAGAAATAAATCGAAATTGAGTTGAGTCCGATCTGTAACGAGAGGGAACTGCGCGTGGATGTGCGACAAGCTGTTGAACTGCGTACGGACACTCGTTGAGGACGTGCCGCTTGCAGAAGGGAAAACGCGTTCAATTCCGGTGAAGGATCATCCGAATCTGATCGTCGTGGCTTGGCGTGCAGGGAATGGGCGATGAGTGATCCGATCAATAAGGATCTGCGATTGCTTTTCCAGTGCTGCCCACGGAAGCACGATTTTCTGGACGCTTAACCCCGACTATCTGAAAGCGACAGGCGCCAAAGCATACCGATGACAATCACTACGATACTGGTGGCGGCTATGGCCGCCCTATCTGGCAGCGCACATGCGGCTCAGTCTTACGACAGCTACGAAGCCTTGTACGTTGCCCAGGCGGGGGCAGTGTTTGGCGACCCGATCAAACGAAACGGTGACCCGACCGATCAAAACGCCGGCGTGGTCTATTCCTACCCAGGCGAGCCAGGCACTTTTATGAAGCTGCAAGCCAAACTGGAACGGAAAACGCTAAACATTGAACTCTGGAAGGATCGCCTGGCAGTCGACGGCAAATCCTATCGCTTTGCGCACGCTACGACATTCCCCGGAGAGCATGTGTCGGAAATCTTTCCGCAATCAGCCAACGTATTCATTGCAGCGCGAACCGATACGCATCCGCCCTTACTCTGCGTGGAAGGGCACGGCAACGGTTCGGGCGAAGCCGGAAGTCGATACCGGCAGATCTCGCTGCTGGTCAACCCTCTAGCGCGCAAGCCGACGTTTCTTCATCTGCCGAGTTTACTTTCGTCATGTCGGGCCGTCGTGGCGACGAAGGAAGGGAAGCTTGCCTTTCCGAATAACAGTTACGTATTCGACGATGCACAGGCATCCCGCGTTGGCCTGTTAGTGTCGTACTACACGTTTAAGAATCAGCGATTTGTCCCGGTCCCGGCTCTAAAGCAACTCCGGCTCAAATTTACGCATCCAGAGATACCGTTTCAATTTTCCATTCAGGACGAGCACCAGGTATCGACGTTGCTATTCAGCGAGATCAAATGATGGTGAAGCACCCGAACGCGCGGGATTGATCCAATGTCAACGTTCTATCAGCGCCCTTTAGGCTTAAAACTCGCCGACCACCTCATCGCAGGCAACTCAACGAGCCGATAGAATACATAGGCGGCCGGCACCGCGACCAGCATATAGCCGAACGACGGCCAGATCGACATCTGCAGTGACGAACGAAACAGCCACGCCGACAGCAGTACGAAGATCGGCAGATGGATCAGATACAGCGAGAAGCTGAAGTCGCCGACGCGCGACAGCAGGCGCGCTACTGCATCCGACCCGGCACGAAGCAGCGCGCGCACGCCGCCCGTTTCACGCCGGGGGGCATGACGTCCATCGAGCGCCTTGTACAGATAGCACGCGAAGCCGAGAGCCCATATCTGGAACGCGCCGTACTGGCCGAAATGAAACGCGACGCAGCCTGCCGCGATCAATACCGCCGCGAGCACGTACAGCGATGCCGGCGCACGCGCCGCTTGCACGCTGCGCGTTTTGGCGTCGGCGATCCACGCACCGAGCGTCCAGGAGAACCAGTACGACGTGAAGAACTGCAGATCGTGGCGCTCCAACCCGTACGCGGACGCAACGTTGATCGCGCCGACGAGCGCGAGCACGGCGTTCATGCCGATGCGTCTGCGTAGCGCGAACAGCAGCGGATAGATCGCATAGAACTGCACTTCGAGCGACAGCGTCCACAGCGCGCCGTTCGAGCCATACGTTTTACCCGCCACACCCTGCAGCGAAAACAGGTTGACCAGAAACGGATGCCAGCCGATGTCGCGAATCTTGTGACTGACGGGCGGCAATTGCAGGCTCAACGAATCGAGCGCGAAGGTCAGTACGAGCGCCGCGAGCAGCACCGGGTAGATGCGCGCGAAGCGCCGCAGCCAGAAGTTGCCTGCATCGAGCCGGTAAGCGGGATTGCCCGCGAGCCGCAGCGCGCCGCCGCGATGGATGCAGTAGCCACTGATGACGAAGAACATCGGCACACCGGCCGAGCCCCATGCGATCGGAAACGTCAGATACGCGGCGAGACTACTGGGACTCAATGAATGTCCGACGCTCTGATGAAACGCCTGCATGCCGACCCACACGATCTGGCGGCAATGAAAGTAGGCGACCAGCAGCGCGGCGAAGCCTCGCATCGCGTCGATCGCGTGCTCCTTGCCGGCGCTATCGACACGCGCGTCGCTGCGCGCATGCGCCGTGGCCGGGTTTCTCTCCGGGCGCGGCAGCGGGGAGAGGGGCAGGGATGAGCCGGCGGCATCCAGTGCTGGGTCGCTCATACGCGGTCCTTATCTGAAGCGGAAAAAAGAAAAAATTGCGCGGAACAGGCCTTCGAGCGGGCGTCTTGCGCACCCGCGACGCATCCATCCTAGAGCACCGCAATCCTGAAAAATGATTAAAAAATTCCATTTCGCATTGAATCCGATATCGATTTTGTGACGAATTGTAATTGCGCGTCGACGTATGGCGTATCGAATTATTTATCGCTTTTGTCGTGCTAATTTAAAGCAAGGATTTTCTGACCCCGAGGTGAAGTCATGAACCTGCATTTACTGGCCGGCGTGGCCGTCCTGCTGATCCTGGTGGCCGCCTCCGCCTACCGCGATGCCTTGCGCAACGAGCCGATCCGTCGTTACCGGATGAACCCAGGCAAGCTGCCACCGGTCGACGAACAGGAATGACGTGCTGCCGAAGCCGGTCATCGGGTCGCCAGGCGACCCGTGGCAGGGGTCGTCCGAAAGGTAAGACTTTCGGATTTGCTCGATCACCAACTGGCAATGGATACGTAATAATTTCCTCAATTTGTCACAATATCCAATTGCGATTAATGCGTGAATTATCCGAATTAAATCGGAGAAAAACGCTTGCGTGAACCTCGCAGTTTTTCTGCTAGTCTTGCGCCGGCGTTGATTGGCCGCCAGGTCCGCGAACACACCAATTTCTAACCGATGTGGGAATGCCTACCATGCTGAAAGTCACCAAAGCCGTGTTTCCCGTAGCGGGCCTCGGGACACGATTCCTGCCGGCTACCAAAGCAAGTCCGAAGGAAATGCTGCCGATCGTCGACAAGCCGCTGATCCAGTACGCGGTCGAAGAAGCGATCGACGCCGGCATCACCGAGATGATCTTCGTGACGGGCCGCAGCAAGCGCGCGATCGAAGATCACTTCGATAAATCCTATGAGATCGAGTCCGAACTCGAAGCGCGCAACAAGCAGAAGCTGCTCGACCTCGTGCGTAGCATCAAGCCGGCCAACGTCGACTGCTTTTACGTGCGCCAGGCCGAAGCGCTCGGTCTCGGCCATGCGGTGCTGTGCGCCGAAAAACTGGTGGGCGACAGCCCGTTCGCGGTGATTCTCGCCGACGACCTGCTGCATAGCGCGAAGCCCGTGATGAGTCAGCTCGTCGATACCTTCAACCACTATCACAGCTCGGTGATCGGCGTCGAAACGATCGCGCGCGAGGACAGCCGCTCGTACGGCGTCGTCGACGGCCGCGAGTGGGAAGACAACGTGATCAAGCTGTCGGGCATCGTCGAGAAGCCAGCGCCGGATGAGGCGCCGTCGAATCTCGGCGTGGTGGGCCGCTACGTGCTGATGCCGACGATCTTCAAACATATCCGCGCGCTGAAGCCGGGCGCGGGCGGCGAGCTGCAACTGACCGACGCGGTGCAGTCGTTGCTGACCGAGGAGCAGGTGCTAGCGTATCGCTACTTCGGCACGCGCTTCGATTGCGGCAGCAAGCTCGGCTATCTGAAGGCGACCGTCGAATTCGCACTGCGCCATCCCGAGGTGAAGGCTGAATTCGAGGCGTATCTGCAAGCCTTTATGAAGAACGAAGCGTCAGGTGGCGAGGCGGCGCAATTGACGGCAGAAGCCGCGTGAAGTGACACGACCTGGAAGGAAAAACGGGCGCCGCATTGCACGGCGCCCGTCGTCGTTTCGGCCGGACGGCCTCAACCCTGCTTCTTCACCTCGAGCCGGAACTTGTGCAGCAACGGCTCGGTATATCCGCTCGGCTGCTGGCGCCCCTCGAAGACGAGCGCCTGCGCGGCCTTGAACGCGATCGTGTCGAAGCCGGGCGCCATCGGCTGGTAGAGCGGATCACCGGCGTTTTGCGCGTCCACCACCTTGGCCATGCGCTTGAACGTCTCCTCGACGAGCTCGCGCTTGATCACACCGTGATACAGCCAGTTGGCGATGTGCTGGCTCGAAATACGCAGCGTCGCGCGGTCTTCCATCAGGCCGACGTTGTGAATGTCCGGCACTTTCGAGCAGCCGACGCCCTGGTCGATCCAGCGCACCACATAGCCGAGAATGCCCTGCGCGTTGTTGTCGACTTCGGCGCGGATTTCGTCGTCGCTCCATTGCGCCTTTTCGACGACCGGAATCGTCAGCAGGCCGTCGAGCAGTTCGTCGCGCACCGTCGCATAGTCGGTGCGTTCGAGTTCCTGCTGGACCGCCTGCACGTCGACCTGGTGATAGTGCAGCGCGTGCAGCGTCGCCGCGGTCGGCGAGGGCACCCACGCGGTGTTCGCGCCGGCCTTCGGATGGCCGATCTTCTGCTCCAGCATCGCGTGCATCAGGTCGGGCATCGCCCACATGCCCTTGCCGATCTGCGAGCGGCCGCGCAGGCCCGCGCTCAAACCGACCAGCACGTTGCTGCGCTCGTACGACGTGATCCACTTGCTCGACTTCATGTCGCCCTTGCGCATCATCGGGCCCGCTTCCATCGCCGAGTGCATCTCGTCGCCGGTGCGATCGAGGAAGCCCGTGTTGATGAACGCGACGCGCGCCGACGCTTCGGCGATACAGGCGAGCAGATTCACGCTGGTGCGGCGCTCCTCGTCCATGATGCCCATCTTGATCGTGTTGCGCGGCAGCTTCAGCAGGTCTTCGACGCGCGCGAACAGTTCGCTCGCGAACGCGACTTCGGCCGGTCCGTGCATCTTCGGCTTCACGATATAGATCGAGCCGGTGCGCGAGTTCAGCTTGTTCTGGCGGTCGCGCAGCGCGCACAGCGTGGTGATCACCGCGTCGAGAATGCCTTCCGGAATCTCGTGGCCATCTTTTGTCAACACGGCCGGGTTCGTCATCAGATGGCCGACGTTGCGGATGAACAGCAGCGAGCGGCCATGCAGCTTGACCTGCGACTTGCCGTCTGCGCCGATGTATTCGCGATCGGCATTGAGCCGGCGCGTGAAGGTCTTGCCGTTCTTCGTGACCTGTTCGGTCAGGTCGCCGTTCATCAGGCCGAGCCAGTTGCGATAGAGCTGCACCTTGTCGTCGGCGTCGACGGCTGCGACCGAGTCTTCGCAATCGATGATCGTGGTGACGGCCGCTTCGACGACGATGTCCTTCACATGGGCGGCATCGGTCTTGCCGATCGAATCGTTCGCATCGATCTGGATCTCGACGTGCAGGCCGTTGTGCTTGAGCAGCACCGCCGACGGCGTGCTCGCGTCGCCCTGATAGCCGACCAACTGCGCGGGTGTCTTCAGCGCCGTGGTGCCGCTCTTCAGCGCGACGACCAGTTGGCCGTTCTCGACGCTATAGCGCGTTGCGTCCGCGTGCGAGCCGTTCGCGAGCGGCGCGGCCTGATCGAGGAACTTGCGCGCGTACGCGATCACGGCTGCGCCGCGCACCGGGTTGAAGCCCTTCTGCTTTTCCGCGCCGTCCGTTTCGGGGATCGCGTCGGTGCCGTACAGCGCGTCGTACAGGCTGCCCCAGCGCGCGTTTGCGGCGTTCAGCGCGTAGCGCTGGTTCGACAGCGGCACGACGAGCTGCGGGCCGGCCTGTCCGGAGATTTCGCTGTCCACGTGGTCGGTCGTGGCCTGGACGCTGGTGGGCACGGGCACGATGTAGCCGATGCCTTCGAGAAACGCACGATACGCGCGCAGATCCCGCACCGGGCCGGGATTGGCCCGATGCCAGTTGTCGAGTTCGCTTTGCAGGCGGTCGCGCTCGGCGAGCAACGCCCGATTTTTGGGCGCCAGCTCGTGCACGAGGGCGTCGAATCCCGACCAGAAAGCGGCGCTGTCGATACCGGTGCCGGGCAGGGCTTCGGATTCGACGAACTGGTCGAGGTTGGCGGCGACCTGCAGTCCGCCGCGCGGGTTCATCTGAGTCATCGACTGCTCCATCTGTTATGGGACCGACGAGGGGGCATCGGTCCGCGTTGTGTCTCGGGATTGCTTTGGCGCTCGGCGCTTTACACGCCGAGCGCCTGAATGCCGGCTTTCGCGATCTGCGCATCCTGCTCCGACTTGACGCCCGACACGCCGACCGCGCCGACCACGTGGCCGTCGACGATCACCGGCACCCCGCCTTCGAGCGTGCCCTGCAGCGGTGCGCTGAGGAACGCGGTGCGGCCGTTGTTGATCATGTCTTCATAGACCTTGGTTTCGCGCCGGCCGAGCGCCGCGGTGCGCGCTTTTTCGGTCGCGATATACGAGGTGGAGGGCGCCGCGCCGTCGAGACGCAGCACCGCGAGCGGATGGCCGCCGTCGTCCGCGACGACGATCGCGACAGGCCATTTGTTCTTCTCGGCCTCCGCGCGGGCGGCATCGACAATGCGGGTCGTCTCGGCGACGGTCAACACGGGTTTGCTCAGCATAATGAATTTCCTGTCTCGGTGATGGGAAGGTGGCGTCTACAGCTTCTTTCGGTAACCGGCGATGCGGCGCTTCAGAAGATCCTCGGGGCTCCGTTGCAAGCTTCTTGCGGCTCTCCGGCGCGCGCCTGATCCGACGATTTTACTTCCGCGCGAGGCAGCGCGAAACGGCGGCCTCGCCAGGCAGCTCTGCCCGTGCGCTCGACAGTGCCGCCGCAACGCCACGCGCCGGGCGGTCCACAAGCGCGGCCTGGTTCAGAAATAACGAGGTAGACCAGCAGATGAGCTGGTTTTCGAAGCCTTCAATGCGGCCAGACAATGGTCGCGCCGCGAGCCGTAGCGGGGGCGACGGCTTCGGTTCATCGTTGGATGACAGCGGCCAAGCGAACGAGGCCCAGTTCACGCTTTCACGAGTGAGCCAGACCCGCGCATGGGCGACGCGAACACCGCTTAGCCGCCCCCGAACCAGTCGAAACCAGTGGAAGGCGGCCGAAACTGGCTGATACGCCCGAAGAAACGTTCGATCTGCGTTCGACCTGGATCAGGTCGGTTTCCCGCACTCGCCGACAATGAGGCCAACCGGGGCAGCAGCATTGACTATGATCGCGCTGTCAGTCCGGACCACACGATGACGGCTCGGCGGTGCGACCCAGTCAGCGATCGGGGCGCGTTGATGAATGGCGATCGCGGAGAAATCCTTGCAGCCAGTTTTCAGGGCGACGTCTGAGGTCGGGTGCGCGATGGCAAGGTGGGCGAAGCCCAAACATATTCCAGCGCATAGTGCAGGCAGCGTACGCATGGTGTGTCCTCCTTGTGCGAGAGAACCGGTAGAGTGCCAGTCAACTGTCTGTCAGCTTCGATCAGTGGGGCTGTGCAGCGATCGACCTTGCTCCGCGTCGGCAGTGGCGGATCGATCGTTGGCTCGTTGAAGGCACGACAGGCCTGGTACGCTTTCAATCTATGCAGTGGCGATTAAAGCAGGCTTAAAGGCTTTCCCCGTGCCGGCACGATGATGATCGCCCGTTCTCTCCACTGTGCGGGGACGCCTTGTGGCAGGTTCCTGCTATCCATACGCTGAAGGCCCGGCAAACCAAGAATCTCGCGGATGTGAGCGCCGATGGCCGACCCGCATTGCAGGGCCGCGGCGTCAATATCAATCGGACGATCCAGCAGTCCCGCCGAAAAGGGGTATCTGTTGAACCTGGAACTGCCCCAGCGCCCAACCGAATGACTCGATTTCCCGCTTATGCAGCATCGCGAGCTTCAACAGGCACCGCTCGCCTTTTTCCGTCAGGTGGACCTGCACGAGTCGCCGGTCGGAAGCGTCGGGGTGACGCTCGACGAGCCCGGCGGCTTCGCAGCGGGACACGAGCGCCGCGGTGCCGTTGGGCGCTGCCTGCAACCGTTCAGCCAGTTCGCCGATACTGGCCCAGGAGCGGTCGGGAAATCCCCTGACGTGAAGCAGCATCTGATATTGCAGAGGCGTGACTCCTTCCGCGTGAGTAATTTCTTCCGAATACCGCAGGAACCTGCGTAACTGGTAACGGAATGCCGACATGGCTTCGAGATCCTGCTTGTTGGGCATGCCGACCCGGATGTGCGGTGATGTTTGCTTCACTTTGCTACCTGGTATTGCGTGACCCTAGCAGGAACTTCCCGCGTCCTCGACCGTATGCCGCGGCTATGCCTCCTCGCCTTTTTCATCCTGTCCGATAACGACGCTCGTCGACGACGCAAACATGTAACGCGGCACATCCAGATTCTGGGGCGCGGGTTTGTCTTTGAACACTCGACCGGCCAGGTCGTAAGTCGAGCCGTGACAAGGGCACAGAAAGCCCCCGGGCCAATCGTCGGGCAGACTGGGTTGCGGCCCGGGCTGGAAGCGGGGCAGCGGGGTGCAGCCGAGATGGGTGCAAACGCCGATCACAACGAGTATGTTGCGATGATCCGGGCGCGACCGGTATTCGTTGTTGCAGTAGGCCGGTAGCGGTATCGAGAACGGATGCACGGTATGCGGGTCGGCGACCATCGGGTTGGCCTTGAGCACGGCCGTCAGCATCTCGTTGGTTCTGTTGACGATGAAAATCGGCTTGCCGCGCCACGCCACGGTCATCATGCTGCCAGGCTCGAGTCTGCTGATGTCGGCGCTGACTGGCGCCCCGGCTGCCCTCGCACTCGCTGGCGGCGCAAACGAGTCGACAAAAGGAACGACGACCGCCACGCCTCCTATGGCGCCGACGGCCGATGTGGCGATGAGCCATCTGCGGCGGGTTTCGTCGAGAGGCTCGCTGGAACCGTTTTTCATGGCAAGCTCCGAGTCGGTTCGGTTGCCCATCGCGACTTTTCACGAGTACCGGTTACGAATGCACCACCGCGGTCGTCATGCGCCGGAAAGCCGGCGAATCGGATCGCGTGCGGCCAGAAAGGCGAAACGCCGGTCTACATCGACCACAGGAACACTTCATGCACATGCGACGACGGAGCGATATTCACGTCCCTGCGCTCCGTCTTGCCGTTATATGTGGCGCTTACGCTATACCGGCCGTGAGGCAGCGACGCCAACAGGAAAGGACCCTTTGCGGTGGTCTGCAATATCGTATTGCCGTGCATGTCGGATAGCGTCACCGGGATATTCGCAAGGTATTCGTTGCCGCTAGCCGCCTTGCCCGCAAACTCGAGCGTGAGTGGATACCTTGGCATGACCTCCTTGATAGCGGTGGATTGGCCAAGGCCGATCCCGCCGCTCAGGAACGTAACCTCACCCTCGTGCTGTACCGCGGGTAAAGGCTGAGTTGCCGCGAACGCGTATTGGACGCTTGCACTCAGTGCGAGTGCCGTCAAGCCAACTTTGACGATTGCGTGCTGGTTCATTTCGAGCTCCTCGTAAGGTGTGGCGATGAGGTACGCGCCGCCACTGCGCTGCCAGGGTCTATTTACATATATAAACAGACCCTAGCCCATGTCGATGGTGACGAACATGCGCTGTCCGTCGCGTTGGACCAATAGCGCGACCGCGTTACCGCTGTTCGCCGCTTTCCGCCGGAACTGGGCGGGACTTGCTACATGAGTGCTGTCGACCATCAGGATGATGTCTCCCGGTTCGATGCCGGCGAGCGCGCCGGCCCCCGTGCTTTTTTCGACCAGGACACCACCTTCGACACCTGCGTCGTGTCGCTCCTGTGCGGTCAAACCGCGCACGGTCAACCCATCGGGAGCTGCGACCTGCGCAATGGCCGGGATCTCGGCAGGAGTGGCATTCAGACTGCCAAGCGCGACTGTCGTATCGTGCGTGGCGTTATCGCGCCAGTACGCGAGATGGACGGACGTGCCCGGTTTGAGATCGGCTACTGTGACGGGCAACTGGGTCGAATCTGGAATATCAACGCCATTGACCTTCATGATGACGTCGCCTGGTCTGAGACCGGACCTGGCAGCCGGTCCTCGCGGGTCGACCGAGCTGACGAGCGCCCCTTGCGGCCTGTTCAGACCGAAAGATTGCGCAAGCGGCCAACTGACATCCTGAATCGTGATGCCGAGGCGTCCGTGTTCCGCCTCGTGGTGCAGTTGCAACTGTCGGGCAACTTTCATCGCTTCATCGATCGGCAGCACGAACGCGGCTCCTTCAACGTCGCCGATCTCTTTCGTGATAGGCATTTCGATCCCAATGACGTTGCCGTTCAGACTGAACACCGGGCTGCCTGCATCGCCCGCATTTTCGGTCACGTCAGTCTGGATAAGCGGTACATACGACTCGCCTGGCAAAGGCCGCGACATGTTGCTGATGATGCCTGCCGTCACCGTGTCGTTCAGTCCATAAGGGGAGCCGATCGAGACGACCCACTGACCGGCCTTGTTCGCGGACGGTGAGCCAATTTTGACTGTCGGCAGTTTGGTGGCGGGAATCTTGAGCAGCGCGATACCGCTCGCTGGGTCGTCGCCGACCACCGTGGCCTTGAACTTGCGACCGTCCTTTAGCGTCACGCTGATTCGGGTTGCTTTGGTTATCAGGCTGGAGTCGGTGAGAATGTAACCATCGGCGGCGATGATGAATCCAGAGCCGCTGCGTTGCGATGCCAGGCCTGGCGCGCCAGGAGGGGCGTAGGCGAACTGCTGGAACTGCCGGGTAAAAGGATCGTCTTCGCTGCCGGCCGGCGGCCAGAGGGGAGTGAAGGTGGCGACGGGTTGAGCGGCTGTCACGCTGATATTGACGACTGCTTTGCCTTCTTCGCTGACGAGGCGCGAGAAGTCCGTCACTATCGCGGGCGCCGTGTCGTGGCCTGGAAGCCTGGCAGCCGGCACATTCGCGCCGGAGCTTACGTTGTTCGGAGGGGATTGCGCCATGCAGCCCGCGGACACCGCCACGGTCAGACATTCCACGATCAGGAAGTACTTGAGGTTGTCGCGTCGCATCACATGCCCCCCGACACGAGCAGTTGAGTCGGTTGAGTCGGAGTAACGCGTCTGTCCGATGCGTTCTCCATGCTGCTGTGATTCGACTCTAGGTCGCCACTTTTAAAACAAGCTTAAAAAAAGCCCGATGAGAGGGTCCGGCTCGCACGTCCCCGTCAACGCTAATTTCGGTACTATACGGATCTACTTTCAGTCCCCGATTTTCGCCGGAACTGCGCTCCCGACCCGCGTGCAACCATGCCTACCATCAACGAACTGTTCGTCTATCCGATCAAATCCTGCGCGGGCATCGCGCTCACCGAGGCGCGGCTGTTGGCGACGGGCCTCGAATACGACCGCAACTGGATGATCGTCGATCCCGAAGGCGCGATGTTCACGCAGCGCGCGTATCCGCGCATGGCGCTGATCAAGGTCGAACCCGGCGCAGAGGATCTGATCGTCAGCGCGCCGGGCATGCGTGAGCTGCGCACGCCGCTCGATGCCGCGCGGCTCGCCGCGGCACCCAGGGTCGCTACCGCGGTGTGGCGCGACGCGGCCTACGGGCTCGACACCGGCGCAGAAACGGCGGCCTGGTTCACGGAGTTCCTCGGTCTGCCCGCGCGCTTGCTGCGCTTCGATCCCGAGCGGGAACGCGTCGTCGATCCGGACTATACGGACAGCACGGGGGGCGCCACGACCTTTTTTGCCGATGGCTTTCCGCTGCTGGTGGTCGGCCAGGCCTCGCTCGACGATCTGAACGCGCGCCTGAACGGCAAAGGCGCACCGTCGATCGGAATCGATCGCTTCAGGCCCAATATCGTGCTCAGCGGCCTCGATGCCTATGAAGAGGACTATGTCGAGACACTCGCCGTCGGCGCGAATGCGGAGTCGAGCGCGCGCGTCGAGTTACGGCTCGTCAAGCTGTGCTCGCGCTGTCCGATGCCGACCATCGATCAGGCGCGCGGCGCGCCCGATCCCGACTGGCCGAACGAACCGACCGACACGATGCTCGGTTACCGAGTCAGCGAACGCTTCGACGGCGCGGTCACGTTCGGCAACAACGCGCTGGTCGCGAGCGGGGCGGGGGCCTGGCTGCGCGTCGGGCAGCAGGTCGACGCGGAGCTCGGGTTCGGCGATTGATGGGATGAAAGGCGGGCGAGGCCCGCTTCGAGCGCCGATCAGGCTGCCCGCGCCATGGCCGACGCGGGTAGTGTTTGCCCATCTCGATTGCCGCGAGCTTCGCGTTCCCAGCAAGGCGCTTCGGCGCTCTCGCCAACCGCATTGCCCACCAGAATCACCGCCGGACTGCCGAAGCCGGCGCCGAGCGCATCGGCGGCGAGCCGATCGAGCCGCGTCAACAGGCGCCGCTCGCCGCCGCCGCCGGCCCACTGCACGACCGCGGCCGGCGTTTCGGCCGGCAGGTGCGCGAGCAACGCAGCGGCGATGCCGTCGATGCGCCGCATGCCCATATAGATCGCGAGCGTCGTGCGCGTCGCGGCAAGGGCGCCCCAGTCCGGCTCGCCGTGATCTTCGGTGTGCGCCGTGACGAAGCTCACGCCGTGGCAATGCCGCCGATGCGTGAGCGACATGCCGAGACCCGCGGCGGCCGCGAAGCCCGACGAGATGCCGTTGACGATCTCGACCGCGAGGCCCGCATCGCGCAGCACCGCGAGTTCCTCGCCCGCGCGACCAAACAGCAGCGCTTCGCCGCCTTTGACCCGCACCACGTGCAGACCCTTCAGCGCATAACGCCGCATCAGCCGCTCGATGAACGCCTGCGGCGTCGAGCGGCAGCCGCCGCGTTTGCCGACGCGAATCACGCGCGCCTGCGGCGCGAGGGTCACGATGTCGGGATTCGCGAGGTCGTCGAGCAGCACGACGTCGGCGGCCGCGAGCGCCTTGACGGCCTTCAGCGTCAGCAAGTCGAGCTCGCCCGGGCCGGCGCTCAGCAGCGTGACCTTGCCGGTGTTGGTGTTCATGTCGGTGTCCTTATGCCGTTGGTTTCCGTCGGCCCGAAACGAAAACGGCGCCCGCCCGTGAAGATCACGAGGGGACGCCGTTGTCCGTTGCATTGCCTGTCGACGGTTGAGTCTGCGCGTCGCGACGACGTTGCCGCGATGACGTTGCGCAAGAGTAATGCAAGGACCACGCCATCGATCCGATCAAGGCGCGCAAGCCGTTGCCACACATTGCGATTCACGCGGAAAACATGACGGCGATCGCACGCCCGTGCGCCTTCGTTTCGCACGTCGACAGTGCTGCGTCGCACCATCCCTGTGCCTGGCCGCCTCAAAACGCGTCGCGCGCGGGCTCCGGTCCGAAGCCGCGCGAGTTGCCGCAAATCCCCGCCACACCGCGCTTTCGGGCGCATTTATCGAAATTGGCACAGCCCTTGCGATAAGCGTTGCCATCGGACCAACGTGGGTTCGTCGCGCTTGCAGCACAACTGCACGCGCCCCGCAGCACCCAACAGGACAACGGCGTCCCCCGAATTCGGCCCCTCGGCTGGATTCGCGGGACGCCGTTTTTATTTCCGCAATCGCTTTCGCCAGACACCAGAGGACAGCGCGCTCATGAAAATCATCGTTATCGGCCACGGGATGGTCGGCCACAAACTGGTCGAATGCCTGGCGCAACGGGCCGCGCACGATCTCGACATCACGGTGCTGGGCGAAGAATCGCGACCGGCCTACGATCGCGTGCATCTGTCCGAGTTCTTCTCGGGCAAGACCGCCGATGACCTGTCGCTCGTCGAGCCGGGCTTCTTCGAGCGCCACGGCGTGCAACTGAAGCTGAACGCGCGGGCGGTCGCGGTCGATCGCGACGCGCGCACGGTGACGGTCGCGACCGGCGAAACGCTGCCGTACGACCGCCTCGTGTTCGCGACCGGCTCCTATCCGTTCGTGCCGCCGGTGCCGGGCCGCGAGCGCGGCGACTGCTTCGTCTATCGAACGATCGACGATCTCGAAGCGATGCGCGAATGCGGCGCCCGCTCGAAAGCGGGCACGGTCGTGGGCGGGGGCCTGCTCGGTCTCGAATGCGCGAAGGCGCTGCGCGACATGGGTCTGCAAACGCACGTGGTCGAATTCGCGCCGCGCCTGATGGCGGTGCAGGTCGACGACGGCGGCGGCCGCGTATTGCGCGGCCGGATCGAAGAGCTTGGCGTCACAGTGCACACGCAGAAGAACACGACGGCGATCGTCGATGGCGAAGCGGGCACGCACCGCATGCAGTTCGCCGACGGCAGCCATCTCGACACCGACATGATCGTGTTCTCCGCCGGCATCCGTCCGCGCGACGATCTCGCTCGCGCATGCGGCCTCGAACTCGGCGCGCGCGGCGGCATCGCCATCGACGACGCGTGCCGCACCAGCGATCCGCACATCTATGCGATCGGCGAATGCGCGCTGTGGCACGGCCAGCTGTTCGGGCTCGTCGCGCCCGGCTACGAGATGGCGCGCGTGGTCGCGAAGCAGTTGCTCGGCGACCCGGCCGAATTCGCCGGCGCCGACATGAGCACGAAGCTCAAGCTGATGGGCGTCGACGTCGCCAGCATCGGCGACGCGCACGGCAATACGCCGGGCAGCCGCACCTACCAGTTCAGCGACGAACGCAAGCAGATCTACAAGAAGCTCGTCGTGTCCGATTGCGGCAAGCATCTGCTCGGCGGCGTGATGGTCGGCGACGCGAGCGAATACGGCACGCTGCTGCAGATGATGCTGAACCGCATCGAGCTGCCAGCGTCCCCCGAATTCCTGATCCTGCCGCAAGCGGACGGCAGCGCGAAGCCGGCGCTCGGCGTCGAGGCGTTGCCCGCGGCCGCGCAGATCTGCTCGTGCAACAACGTGTCGAAGGGCGAGCTGTGCGCAGCCGTGTGCGCGGGCGCGACGGACATCGGCGCGTTGAAGAGCGCGACCGGCGCGGGCACCTCGTGCGGCGGCTGCGTGCCGCTCGTCACGCAGGTGATGAAGGCCGAGATGAAGAAGCAGGGCCTCGCGGTGAACAACCACGTCTGCGAGCACTTCCCGTATTCGCGCCAGGAGCTGTATCACCTCGTGCGCGTCGAGGGAGTGCGCAGTTTCGGCGCGCTGCTCGCCAAGCATGGCCGCGGGCTCGGTTGCGACATCTGCAAGCCGGCGGTCGCGAGCATTCTCGCGTCGTGCTGGAACGAATTCGTGCTGAGGAAGGAGCACGCGTCGCTGCAGGACACCAACGACTACTACCTCGCGAACATCCAGCGCGACGGCACCTATTCGGTCGTGCCGCGCATGCCGGGCGGCGAAGTGACGCCCGACGGCCTGATCGCGGTCGCGCAGGTCGCGAAGAAATATGGCCTCTACACGAAGATCACCGGCGGCCAGCGTGTCGATCTGTTCGGCGCGCGCGTCGAGCAATTGCCGTCGATCTGGGAAGAGCTGATCGCGGCCGGCTTCGAATCGGGTCACGCGTACGGCAAATCGCTGCGTACGGTGAAGTCGTGCGTCGGCTCGACGTGGTGCCGCTATGGCGTCGGCGATTCGGTCGGTCTCGCGGTCGAACTCGAGAATCGCTACAAGGGCCTGCGCACGCCGCACAAGATCAAGTTCGGCGTGTCGGGCTGCACCCGCGAATGCGCGGAAGCGCAGGGCAAGGACGTCGGCGTGATCGCGACCGAGAAGGGCTGGAATCTCTACGTGTGCGGCAACGGCGGCATGAAGCCGCGTCACGCGGAACTGCTCGCCTCGGACCTCGATAAGGCGACGCTCGTGCGCTATATCGACCGCTTCCTGATGTTCTACGTGCGCACCGCCGACCGACTGCAACGCACCAGCGTGTGGCGCGACAACCTCGAAGGCGGGCTCGACTACCTGATCGACGTGATCGTCGACGACCGCCTTGGCGTCGCCAACGAGCTCGAAGTGGAGATGCAGCATGTGGTCGACACGTACGAGTGCGAATGGAAAAAGGCCGTCACCGATCCCGAAACGCGCAAGCGCTTCCGCCATTTCGTCAACAGCGGCGAGTCCGATAGCAACGTCGCGTTCGTCGAGGAGCGCGGACAGATCCGGCCGGCAACGCCCGCTGAGCGGCAGGTGCAGCGCATCGAGATTCCCGTTGTCGTCGAGACGGTTTGACCTCATCCGATTCCCGCTTAACTCAAAAGGAGCCCAGTGATGAAGAACGAACGCTTGCCCCGCGCCTGGACCGCGATCTGCGCACTCGACGACATCGTGCCGAACACCGGCGTTTGCGCGCTCGTCAATGGCGAACAGGTGGCCGTGTTTCACGTCGATGGCGGCCAAGTCGAGTCGCCGGCCGAGCCCACGGTCTACGCGATCGAAAACTTCGATCCGGGTTCGCACGCGGCGGTGCTGTCGCGCGGACTCGTCGGCAGCCTCGGCGAGCGCATCGTCGTCGCGTCGCCGATCTACAAGCATCACTTCGATCTGCGCACCGGCGAATGCCTCGAAACGCCGTCGTATTCGGTCAGCGCATTTGCCACGCGCGTCGAAAACGGCCAGGTGTGGGTCGCGGTTTGAGGTAGCGGCCTTTGTCCATCGTTCTGATGTTTCAACCCGATCATTCGCGCATGTCTGCTACCAGCGTAAAGAGCGTGTGTCCGTATTGCGGCGTCGGCTGCGGCATGGTGCTGCACGTCGAGGACGGCCAGGTCGTGAAGATCGCTGGCGACAAGGAGCATCCGGCCAACCTGGGCCGGCTCTGCACCAAAGGGCAGTCGGCCCACGTCGCGCTGCGCAAGTCGGGTCGTCTCGAAGGCGCGTTCGTGCGTCGTGCGCGCGACGAAGACCCGGTGCCGCTGCCGATGGCGCAGGCGCTGAGCGATACCGCCGCGCGTCTGCGGCGCGTGCTCGACGAGCATGGTCCCGATGCGCTGTCGTTTTACGTGTCGGGGCAGATGTCGCTCGAAGCGCAGTATCTGGTCAACAAGCTCGCGAAGGGCTTTATCGGCACGAACAATATCGAAGCGAATTCGCGCCTGTGCATGGCGAGCGCGGCGAGCGGCTACAAGCTGTCGCTCGGCGCGGACGGTCCGCCCGGCTCGTACGAAGACTTCGATCACGCGGATCTGTTTTTCGTCAGCGGCGCGAATATGGCCGACTGCCACCCGATCCTGTTCCTGCGCATGATGGATCGCGTGAAGGCGGGCGCGAAGCTGATCGTCGTCGATCCGCGCCGCAACACGACCGCCGGGAAAGCCGATCTGTTCCTGCAGATCAAACCCGGCACCGACCTCGCGCTGCTGAACGGTCTGCTGCATCTGCTGCACGAAAACGGCGCAACGGATGCGGCTTTTATCGGCGAACACACCGAAGGCTGGGACGCGATGCCCGCGTTTCTGGCCGGGTACACGCCGGAGAACGTCGCCCGCATCACGGGCCTCGCCGCCGACGACATCCGTCGCGCCGCGCAGATGATCGCGTCGGCCAAAGACTGGATGAGTTGCTGGACGATGGGCCTGAACCAGAGCACGCACGGCACGTGGCACACCAACGCGCTGTGCAATCTGCATCTGGCGACGGGCCGCATCTGCCGGCGCGGCAGTGGACCGTTCTCGCTGACGGGCCAACCGAACGCGATGGGCGGCCGCGAAATGGGCTATCTGGGCCATGGTCTGCCGGGGCAGCGTTCGGCGCTGGTCGCCGCAGATCGCGCGTTCGTCGAAGCACTGTGGGGCATCGCACCGGGCACGCTCAAAGCGGACGCGGGCCACGGCACGATCGACATGTTCGCGCGCATGGCCGCGGGCGACATCAAGGCGTGCTGGATCATCTGCACGAATCCGGTCGCGACCGTCGCGAACCGGCAGACCGCGATCGCCGGTTTGCGCGCGGCCGAACTCGTGATCGCGCAGGACGCGTTCCTCGATACCGAAACAAACCGCTACGCCGACGTGTTGCTGCCCGGCGCGTTGTGGGCCGAAGCCGAAGGCGTGATGGTCAACTCGGAGCGCAATCTGACGCTGATGCAGCAGGCCATCGAACCGCCCGGCGCGGCGCTGCCCGACTGGCAGATCATCGCGCGCATCGCGTGTGAAATGGGCTTTGCCGATGCGTTCAGTTATGCGAGCGCCGACGAAGTGTTCGCCGAACTCACGCGCGCGGCGAATCCGGCGACCGGCTACGACCTGCGCGGCGCGAGCCATCGCCGCTTGAAGGACGCGCCACTGCAGTGGCCGATCGCGTCGGCCGATTCGTCCGAGCGCAATCCGCTTCGCTATCTGAATGACGGCGTGAGCCAGACACTCAGGGAGTCGGAAGATGGCGGCCACCCGCGCATTGCTTTTCCGACCGCGAGCGGCAGGGCGAAGTTTTTCGCGCGTGCGTATCAGCCCGCGGCCGAGTTGCCCGATCGCGAGTTTCCGATCGTGTTGAACACGGGCCGTCTGCAGCATCAGTGGCACACGATGACCAAGACCGGCAAGGTCGCGATGCTGAACAAGCTGAACCCCGGACCCTTCGTCGAAATTCATCCGGACGACGCGGCCGAACTCGGGATTCGCGCGAAGGACGCGGTCGAGATCCGTTCGCGGCGCGGCCGCGCGGTCCTGCCCGCCGTCGTCACCGATCGTGTGAGCGCGGGTCAGTGCTTCGCGCCGATGCACTGGAACGACGTGTTCGGCGACGAACTGTGCATCAATGCGGTGACCAACGACGCGGTCGATCCGGTTTCTCTGCAGCCCGAACTGAAAGTCTGCGCGGTCGCGCTGAGTCCGGTGACGGCGGATCGCGACGCGAGCACTCGCAATGACGACGATGCGCTCTCTACCCCCGCCGACGCAGCGGTTTTAGCGCCCAGCGCCAAGGATCAACCCATGCCTCGTATCGAAGCCCTCACCACTTTGCTGCAACTGCCGCCCGAGCCCGCGCCCGTGCCGTCGCTCAGCGACGCGGAGCGCGCGTATCTGGCGGGTTTCGTCAGTGGCCTGCGTTCGGCCGAAGCGCAAGGTCTCGTCAACGTGCCGGTGCTGCCGCACAGCGCACCGTTCGATGCGGTGAAGCGGCTCTATGTCGATGGTCTGCTTGCGGGACTGTATAGCCGCAGCGCGACGACAGCCCAGACGTCGACCGCTGCCTTGCGGCCGAATCTCGCGCAGGAAGAGCCACGCGAATCGGGCGTGCGCATCGTGCGCGTGCGGCCGAAGGTCACGCTGTTGTGGGCCTCGCAAACCGGCAACACCGAATCGCTGACCGAGCGTTACGCGACGCGTCTGATGGAATCGGGCTTCGAAATCCGCACCGCGTGCATGGCCGACTATTCGTTCGCGACGCTCGCGAAGGCGCAATACGTGCTGCTGATGACCAGCACGTTCGGCGACGGCGATGCGCCCGACAACGCGCAGGACTTCTGGACGCAACTGAACGCCGCCTCGGCGCCGCGCCTCGACGGCGTGCGTTTCGCGGTGCTCGCGCTCGGCGATCGCAACTACGATCAGTTCTGCGGTCACGGCCGCCGTCTGGACGAGCGGCTCGCCGCGCAGGGTGCGCTGCGTCTGAGCGAGCGCGTCGATTGCGATACTGAATATCAGCAGGGCGCCGATGCATGGCTCGAACGCGTGATCGTCTGCATCAAGCAGGCGGATGCCGCGCTGTACGCGGTGCCGCCGGGCGGCATGATCAACGCGGTGGTGGGCGCGGTGCCGACCAAGGCGCGGCCGGCCGCGTCGCGCGTCGTCGGCAATCTGCGCCTGAACCGGCAGGGCGCCGCGAAGGATACGCGCTACGTGTCGCTGCAAACGGGCGGGACGAACCTCGAATACGAAGCGGGCGATGCGCTCGGCGTGTGGCCGAGCAACTGCCCCGAACTCGTCGACGAACTGATCACGCTGAGCGGTTTGCACGCGGAGGCATCGGTGCACGTCGCGGGTATCGGCGACATGCGGCTCGCCGATGCGCTCGGCAAGCACTACGAGATCGCGCGGCCGAGCGCCGAGGCGCTCGCGTTCGTCGCGGCGCGCAGCGGCAATGGCGCGCTGGGCGATCTGCTCGCGCCCGAACGCAAGGCGGATCTGAAGCAATGGCTATGGGGACAGCAGCTCGCCGACGTATTGCACGAGTTTCCGGTGAGCCTCTCAGCCGCCGAGCTGACCGGCATGCTGAAACGCCTGCAGCCGCGTCTGTATTCGATCGCATCGAGCCCGAAGGCGCATCCGGGCGAAGTGCATCTGACGGTATCGGCGGTGCGTTACAGCAACGGGCGGCGGCACCGCAAGGGCGTGTCGTCGACGTTTCTCGCGGATCGCGCAAGCGACACCGATGTGCCCGTGTTCGTGCAGAAGTCCGCGCACTTTCGTCCTCCTCATCAATCGGACACGCCGATGATCATGGTCGGGCCGGGCACCGGCATCGCACCGTTTCGCGGCTTTCTGCACGAACGGCAGGCACGCGGCGAGCGCGGACGCAACTGGTTGTTCTTCGGCGAACAGCATGCCGCGACCGACTTCTACTATCGCGACGAACTCGAAGCGATGCGCGCGAGCGGTCTGCTGACCCGGCTCGATGTCGCGTTCTCGCGTGACCAGGCCGACAAGATCTATGTGCAGGACCGCATGCGCGAACACGGTGCGCAACTGTGGGCATGGCTCGAAGACGGTGCGCATTTCTATGTATGCGGCGACGCGAACCGGATGGCGCGCGATGTCGATGCGGCGCTGAAGGACGTCATCACGACTCACGGTGGCATGAGCGAAGAGAAAGCACTCGAATACGTGAGCCGTCTGACGCGCGAAAAGCGTTATGCACGCGACGTGTATTGAGCCGCCGATGCGTTTCAGAAGATGCCTTTAAAAAGGCCTCGTAACAGACAGCACGATGGCATGACGCTTGCATGTCGATCCCGGTGAAAACTCCGGGCGACGTGCCGGCGCAAAACACAAGTAACGCAGCAACTGGACTACCAGGCATTTTATTTACTGAGGATCTCTGATGAAAAACGTAATGCACTCCCTGCGAAGCGGTGATTGGCGCGCACTCGTCGCCTGCTTTCTGTATTTCGACACGGGCTTCACCGTCTGGGTGCTGTATGGGCCGCTCGCGCCGTTCATCAGCAAGAGCATCGCGATGACGCCCGCGCAGCAGGGGCTGCTCGTCGCGGTGCCGGTGTTGTCCGCGGCGATTCTGCGCGTGACGCTCGGCAATCTGTATCAGTCCGCGCACGGCAAACGCATTGCGTTGATGGGCGTGCTGCTGTCGGCGGTGCCGACGATCGTGCTGCCGTTGCTGCAATCGGTGCCGTCGTACGAAATGCTGCTGGTGCTCGGCGTGTTCCTTGGCGTCGGCGGCGCCAGCTTCGCGGTCGCGCTGCCGATGGCCGGCAGTAACTATCCGCCGAAAGTGCAGGGCCTCGTCTTGGGGCTGGCCGCGGCCGGCAACATCGGCGCGGTGCTCGACGGCTTCCTGTTCCCGCAACTGGCGACGCGCTACGGTTGGCAGCTCGCCGCGGGCGGCGCCTTGCCGCTGCTCGCGATCGCCGCGATCACGCTGTACTTCTGGGCCAACGACGCGGGCGTCAAAACCGGCAGCGTGCTGCGCGCCTTCGGCAGTTTCGCGACGACGCTGGTCGGCCTGATCGCGCTCGTGCTGCTCGTCGAAGCGGGGCTATTCGGCGCGGGCAAGACCGGCGTGCTGCTGCTGCCGGTGATCGGTGCGCTGCTGGCGATCGCGGTGCTGCCGCAACGCTACCGCTCGGTGCTCGCCGAGCGCGATACGTGGGTCATCATGCTCGTCTATAGCATCACGTTTGGCGGTTTCGTCGGTATGTCCTCGTATGTGTCGCTGCTGCTGACCAACCTGTATCAACTGTCGAAAATCGACGCGGGCCTGTTCATGGCGCTGCTCGCCGCGACCGGCGCGATGGTGCGCCCGCTCGGCGGCCTGATTGCCGACCGCGTGTCGGGCGTGCGCGCGCTGACCGTGCTGCTGGCGATCATCGCGGTTTGCGATTTCCTGTTCGCGGCGGCGATGCCGTCGCTCGCGGGCGGCATTGCGTTGCTGCTGTGCCTGTATGTCGCGTTCGGACTCGGCAATGGCGCGACGTTTCAGCTCGTGCCGCATCGCTGGGCCGGCCGCACCGGGCTGATGTCCGGCATCATCGGCGCGGCGGGCGGCATCGGCGGCTTCTATCTGCCGGTCGTGATGGGCATCGCGAAGGAGAGCACCGGCAGCTATCAAATGGGCTTCGCGACGTTCGGCACACTGTCGGCTTGCGCGTTCCTTGCGATCGTCGCGCTGCGCCGGCCGTGGATGGCGTGGTCGATGCAAACCGGCGTCATGCACGCGCATGCGACGGAGTAAGGCGCGGCGCGCGGCGTCCGGTCGTGCCGGCGCCGCACGCATCACGCTCTGAACAAAGCGCAGTCGAATGCTTGCATATCGGAGGCGGTGCTTCTAATATGCAGTCAGGAGGCTGCATATGAACTCATCGACCGATCGCATCGAAAAGCAGGTTCTGTTGAAGGCGCCGCGCTCGCGCGTCTGGCGTGCGCTGTCCAACGCCGAGGAATTCGGCAAATGGTTCGGCGTGAATCTCACCGGCAAGCAGTTCGTCGCGGGGCAATCCACGCAGGGGCACATCACCTATCCAGGCTATGAGCATCTGCTGATGAACGTGCTGGTCGAGCGTGTCGAGCCCGAGCATCATCTGTCGTGGCGCTGGCATCCGGCCGCGATCGACATCACGATCGACTACACGCCTGAGCCGACCACGCTCGTGGAATTCGATCTGAGCGACGTCGAGTCGGGCACGCTGCTGCGCGTCGTCGAATCGGGCTTCGACCAGTTGCCGGTCGGGCGCCGCGCGCAAGCGTTCCGGCTGAACGACGGCGGCTGGGAGCAGCAGATGGTCAACGTCGAGCGATATGTCGGCGCGAGCTAGGGCGGCTCCCGCGAGGACGGGCCTCAAGGCGGCGACACTGCGCAGTTCGGCGGCGGTGTTCGCGGCGCTCGGTGACGAGACGCGTCTGCGGCTTGTCGCGGCGTTGTGCGCGGGCAGTGCGATGTCGATCGCGCAGCTGACGGCCGGCACCGACATCACGCGGCAGTCGGTCACGCAGCATCTGCAGGTGCTGGCCGACGCGGGCCTCGTGCACGACGTGAAGGTCGGACGCGAGCGCCTGTGGGCGTTCGAGCCCGCGCATCTCGACGCGGCGCGCCGCGCGCTCGACGCGATTTCGCGGCAGTGGGATCAGGCGCTGCTGAAGCTGAAGACGATGGTCGAAGAATGAAGGGCGGGCGTCCGTGGTGATTGCACGAACCGAGCCGGCACGCGGATTGGCCGCCTGCCGGTAGGCCGTACGCGACGGCGGGTGCCGCATTTTTTACCGACTGCGAGCGGCACATCATGCACGGAAGCGCGGAACAACGCAAAAAGGGGCCAAAAAATTGGCCCCCAATCCGCTGTAAAAAAGGAAGAAAAACGAGCCCGCGACTAATCGGCGATCCGCTTGTCGGCCAGCGCGTTCTGGCAGTCGGCCAGAACCTGCCGGACGAGCCGGGCTTGCGGGTCGAGTTCGTCGGTATCGAGAATTTCTTCAACCGCGTCGCGCGCCCAGTCGGCATCGACGAAGCGCGCGTGGCGCCGCGCGATTTCGACCGCGGTGGCCGACAGCTTCGCGACGCACAGCCAGTCGGCTTCGCGCGCGCGGCGGTCGAGCCACTTGTGCGCGGACTGCACGTGAAACGCCGCGTCGGGCCAGTCTTCGTTCAGATAATAAGCGCCGAGGCTTCCGCATGTGAGCCAGCACAACAGCTCCAGGCGGTCACGGGGACTCAGATGTTGGCGTACATCACTCATGGCGACGCTCGCTGCAGTAAATGGCTTCCCGGTGAGGCCGGCGGGCGCCGTCCTCCGCTTTTTACACACGCTTTTTACAAACATTAGCATGCGGAATTCCCGGGCGGCAATTCCTGACCACCCTTAGCGTGCGGCGCCGCCACAGGTGCGGTTTTCGGGCGGTGCGTCAGCGTGGTGCGCCGGCGATCTGATCGCCGCGGGACGACCCGCCGCAGCCGAAGTGCCGGCATTTACCGGCTCGCAGCGGTTCCCGGCGCGGCTTCAACGTTCGCCGCGCGTCGTCGCGACGATGAAAAACCGCGGAAACGGCAGCAGCACCGTGCCATCGGCGAGCGCCGGGTAGGCTCTGACGATTTCGTCGCGATAGCGTTGCACAAACGCGCCGCGTTCGGCGTCGTCGAGCGCGGCGAGAAACGGCCGCAGCGCGCTGCCCTTGAACCATTCGACCACCGCGTCGGCGCCCGCGAGCGGGTGGTGATAGACCGTGCGCCACACGTCGACGCGCGCACACAGCGGCTTGAGCAGCGCGTAGTACCAGTTTGCGTCGTAGCGCATGGTGCGCTCGATACCGTTCAGCTTCGTCGCCCAAGGCCCGTCGATGGCGATTTCGCGCAGCAGCCGGTGCGCCGGTTCGTCGAGATTGTCGGGCATCTGCACGGCGAGGCTGCCGCCCCTGGCAAGTTTGGCCACCAGCGCGGTGAACAGCCGCTGATGGTCCGGCACCCATTGCAGCACCGCGTTCGCGAGGATCACGTCGTAGGGGCCGTGCGCGTCCCACGTCGAAACGTCGCTGATGTCGAAGCGACATTGCGGCAGCCGCCGACGGGCCGCCGCGATCATGTCGGCGGAGCTGTCGATGCCGCTCACCGACGCGCCCGGCACCCGCTCGGCCAGCACCTCGGTCGAGTTGCCCGGGCCGCAGCCGATGTCGACCGCGAGCCGCGCGCCGTTCAACGGTACCGCCGCGAGCAGATCGCGGACCGGCCGCGTGCGCTCGTTCTCGAACAGCATGTACTGCTTCGCGTGCCAATCGCTATGCTCGTTGGTGGTTTTGTCGGTCATCTTTTGCTCCTTCGCGGGGTTCGTTGCGGCCATTCTCGGCCGCTGACAGCCCGGAGTAAAATGAATTTATGATCCCGATTACTTCATTTTTCTAATGAAAATCGACACGCTCGGCGTGCAGGCTTTCGTCGCGATTGCCGATCGCGGCAGCTTCCAGAGCGCGGCGGATTCGCTGCACGTCACGCAAACCGCGATCACGCAGCGGCTGCGCAAGCTCGAAAGCTATCTCGGCGTCACGCTGATCGAGCGCACCACGCGTTCGATGGCGCTCACCGAAATCGGTCGCAATTTTCTGCCGCAGGCGCGTCGGCTGCTCGGCGAGCTGGCGGACGCGCTCGTCGAGATCCGCGAAACGGGCATCGCGCGACGTGGCGACGTGTCGATCGCGTGCGTGCCGACCGTCGGCGTGCAGTATCTGCCGCGCATCCTGCAGGCGTATTCGGCGCGCTATCCGCACAATCGCATCAAGATTCTCGATCACGCGTCGTCGGCGGTGGAGGAGGCCGTGTTGCGCAGAGAGGTCGAGTTCGGCATCAACATCGCGCGCGAGCATCATCCCGATCTCGCCACCGTGCCGCTCACCGAAGACCGCTACGTGCTGATCTGCCACGAGGACCATCCGCTCGCGAAGCGGCGGCGCATCGCATGGCGGCAGTTGCAGCCGTTCCCGCTGATTTTCGCCGGCGAGGTCAGCGGTAATCGCGCGCTGCTCGACGTCGCGCTGGAATCGAGCGAGCTCGCGCTGCGTTCGTTCTACGAGGTGCAGCGCAGTTCGACCGCCGTCGGACTCGTCGCGCAACGCGTCGGCGCGGCCGTGGTGCCCGCGCTCGCGCTGCAGAACGGCGCGTATCCGAGCGTGCGCACCGTCGAGCTCACGCAGCCCACCGTGTCGCGCACGCTGGTGCTCGTCGCGCGCAAGACCGCGCAGTTGTCACCGGCCGCGCAGGCGCTGTACGACATGATCCGCGAACAGGCGACGCTGAAAACCGGATGACGGCGCGCCGCGCGCAAGGCAAACTGGCTGGCTTCCGAGTTTCATTCCTTCAACCCGTTCGATCCACGCGGTGCCCAACTACTTATGCTGCAGATACTCGGCAAGACCACCTCGATCAACGTGCGCAAGGTGTTGTGGACCTGCGCGGAACTTGGGCTTGCGTTCGAACAGGAAGACTGGGGCTCGGGCTTTCGCTCGACCGAGGCCGCCGAATTCCGCGCGCTGAACCCGAACGCGATGGTCCCCGTGATTCGCGACGGCGACTTCGTGTTGTGGGAATCGAACTCGATCATCCGTTACCTCGCGAACCGTTATCGCGGTGACGGGCTGTATCCGGCCGATCCGGTCGAGCGCGCGCGCTGTGATCAATGGATCGACTGGCAGGCGAGCGAATTGAACCGCTCGTGGAGCTACGCGTTTCTCGCGCTCGTGCGGCACTCGCCCGAACATCAGGACCCGCGCCAGATCGCCGCGTCGTGCGCGAACTGGTCGAAGCATATGGCGATCGTCGAGCAGCAACTCGCGCGCACCGGTGCGTATATCGCGGGCGACGCGTTTTCGCTCGCCGATATTCCGATTGCGCTGTCCGCGAACCGCTGGCTCGAAACGCCGCAGCAGCACGACGATTTGCCGGCGCTGGCCGCTTATATGGCGCGCCTGGCCGAGCGCGACGGCTATCGCAAGCATTGCCGAAACGGCACGCCGTAATCGTTGATTCGCGCGCTTCTGCAATCTGTCGATGCTTACAGAATCCGCCTTCAATGCTGACGCTCTGCTTGTGAATTCCCGCGCTCGACGGCTTCTGCGCGGTGCACCCCGCGTCGCCTACAATGGCGGCCATCTAGCGACATTGAAGGTTCAACGATGCGGTTAACGAAATTCGCGCTGGCTTTGCTGGCGGCGTGCTTCACTCTGAACGCGAGCGCCGAAATGACGGCCGCGCAATACAAGCGCTGGGCACACGCCGACAACAACTCGATCTATGCGGCGTACATCACCGGCACGATCAACGCGTTCGGCTGGGCGAACGGCGATCTGGTCGCGAGGAAACAGCCGCAGCTGTTCTGTCCGCCACCAACGCTCGCGATCGGCAACCAGACGGTCTATCCGTTGCTCGATGCGTTCTTCGCGAACCATCCGGGCATTTCCGAGGATTTTCCAATCGGGCTCGCGATTCTGCGCGCGTTGCAGGACGCGTATCCGTGCTGACGTGTTGAAGGAGTGAGGGGAGGCAGGCGAGGAGGGGCAACCTCAGGGGCGAACTCGCGAAACGGGCCCGCCCCCCGGTGGATCAAACCTGCACGAGATTTGGAATCTGCACGTCCGGATTGACGTCCGCGTCGTAATCGACGCCCTTCATTTCAAAGCCGAACAGGCGCAGGAAATCGGTCTTGTAGCCCGCGAAATCGGTGAGTTCGTAGATGTTGTCGTTGCTCACCTGGTTCCACAGCTCCTGCACGCGGCCTTGCACCTGCGGATCGAGTTCCTTGTAGTCGGCGCGCAGACGGCCTTCGTCGTCCAGATGCGGCTGGCTGCCATAGAGGCTGTCCTTGTACAGGCCGTAGACCTGCTCGATACAGCCTTCGTGCGTGCCTTTTTCCTTCATCACCTTGAAGAGCAGCGACAGATAGAGCGGCATCATCGGAATCGCCGAGCTTGCCTGCGTGACGACTGCCTTCAGCACCGCGACGCGCGCATCGCCGCCCTTGGCCGCGAGCTTTGAGCGGATGCCGAGCACTTTCTGGTCGAGATCTTTCTTGGCCGCGCCGATCGAGCCGTTCCAGTAGATGTCGTGGGTGATCTTCTCGCCGAGGTAGGTGAACGCGGTGGTCCTGGCGCCGTCGGCGAGCACGCCGGCTTCGCCCAACGCGTCCATCCACATCTGCCAGTCCTCGCCGCCCATCACCGCGACCGTGTGCGCGATTTCTTCCGGCGTGGCCGGTTCGAGCACGGTTTCCTTGATCACTTCCTTGTCGGTGTCGATGCCGCGCAGATTGACAGCCTTGCCGATCGGCTTGAGCACCGAGCTGAACACTTCACCGGTCTTCGGGTGCTGGCGCTTCGGCGCCGCGAGGCTATAGACGACCAGATCGACCTGGCCGAGATCGCGCTTGATCACTTCGATCGTGCGCGCCTTCACTTCGTCGGAGAACGCGTCGCCGTTGATGCTGGTCGCGTACAGGCCTTCGGCGGTGGCGAACTTCTCGAACGCCGCGGTGTTGTACCAGCCGGCCGTGCCAGCCTTGGTTTCGCTGCCGGCGCGCTCGAAGAACACGCCGAGGGTCGACGCGCCCGAGCCGAACGCTGCGCTAATGCGGGCGGCGAGGCCATAGCCGGTCGACGCGCCGATCACGAGCACCTTCTTCGGGCCGTTGGCGATGGGGCCGCGTGCCTTCACATACTCGATCTGTTCCTTGACGTTGGCTTCGCAGCCGGTCGGATGGGTCGATACACAGATGAAGCCACGCACACGCGGTTTGATGATCATGAAGCACCTCTTGTCGGAATTGGCGACATTATAGTGGCCTCGCCGGAGCCGCACTCCATGCCGCGAACGAGGCAAAAACCGGCGCCCCCCCACATCTTGGTACGATTGCGCCTTTCCCAGCCGACGACAGCAAGTGAAGCGCCTCTTTTCCTCCTTTCTGGCGGCCCTCGACAAAGGGCTGACGCTCGCGAACCCGCTGTTCGCGAAGGCCGCATGGCATCTGCGCCATCCGACCCGCCGCACGTTCGCGTGGGGGCTCGCCGCGCTGCCGGTGCTATTCGTACTGTACGTGCTGCTGCTGATTCCGTTCACGCCGAGCATCGGCGACATCCGCAAGGCCAAGATCGAGCAGCCCGCGCAGATCCTGTCGGCGGACGGCAAGCTGCTCGCCGAGTTCAAGCCGTCGAACCGCGAGTGGGTCAAGCTGAAGGACATCTCGCCGAACGTCGTGAACGCGCTGATCGCCACCGAGGATCACCGCTTCTATCAGCATTTCGGGCTCGACTGGCGGCGCACCGCTTCGGCCGCGCTGCACACGTTCTCCGGCGACCGCCAGGGCGGCTCGACGATCACGCAGCAGCTCGCGCGCAATCTGTATCCCGACGAAATCGGCCGCGCGCCGACGTTGACGCGCAAGCTGAAGGAAGCGATCACCGCACTGAAGATCGAGGCGTTCTACACGAAGGACGAGATCCTCGAAACCTACCTGAATACGGTCCCGTTCCTGTACAACGCGTACGGCATCGAGATGGCTGCGCGCACCTATTTCGACAAGTCCGCATCCGACCTGAACGTGCTCGAAGCGGCGACGCTGACCGGCATGCTGAAGGGCAACGCGTACTACAACCCGGTGCTGAACCCCGAGCGCGCCTTGCAGCGGCGCAATACGGTGCTCGCGCAGCTGGTCAAGTACGGCAAGCTGACACCCGCCCAGTACGACACGCTCGCCCGCAAGCCGCTGCGTCTCGACTTCGAGCGCCAGATCGAGCCACCCGGACCCGCGCCGCACTTCACGCAGCAACTGCGCAAATGGCTCGTCGCGTGGGCCGATCGCAACGACTACAACATCTATTCCGATGGACTCGTCGTGCGCACGACGATCGACTCGCGTCTGCAGACGATGGCGACCCAGGCGGTCACGCTGCAGGGCAACCAGTTGCAGAACATCGCGAACTCCGCGTGGGGCACGCGCGCGGGCTGCTCGGCGGATAAGGACCTGCTGCGCACGTTCCTGCGCGAAACGCCTGACTTCCGCGCGGCCAAAGACACGGGCCTCGCCGACGACGACGCGCTGAAACGCCTGCTCGCCGATCGCAAGCTCGTGCAGAGCGTGTGCGACACGAAGACGCGCGTGCAGGCCGACTTCCTCGCAATGGACCCGCGTACCGGCGAGATCAAGGCGTGGGTCGGCAGCCGCGACTTTGGCGTTGATCCGTTCGATCACGTGCAGCAGGCGCGCCGTCAGCCGGGCTCGACCTTCAAGCCGTTCGTCTACGCGGCGGCCTTCGAGGCCGGCGCGAAGCCGGACGACAAACTGCCGGACAATCCGGTTCAGATCGAACTCGCCGGCGGCGAAATCTGGAAGCCGAACGACGAGGACGAGCCGAGCGGCCGCATGATCAGCCTGCGCGACGCGCTCGCCTATTCGCGCAACCGCATCACCGCGCAGGTGATGGAGTCGGTGGGTCCGAACAGGGTCGCCAGGCTCGCGCGCGCGATGGGTGTGCGCGACAGCCAGCTCGACCCGGTGCCGTCGCTCGCGCTCGGCACGAGCCCGGTCACGCTTAAGGAAATGGTGTCGGCGTACGGCACGATCGCGAACCTCGGCGGCTACGTCGAGCCGCTGATGGTCACGCGCATCGAGGACCGCAACGGCAACCTGCTCGCCGAATTCAAGCCGGCCACGCCGAGTCGCGAGCTGCCCGCCGACACGGCGCGCACGCTCGTCGACGTGATGCGCGACGTGATCAGCCGCGGCACCGGCGCGAGCATCCGCACGCGCTTCGGCGTGCGCGGCGATGTCGCGGGCAAGACCGGCACGACCCAGGGCAACGCGGATGGCTGGTTCATCCTGATGCAGCCGCAACTGGTGGCGGGGGCGTGGGTCGGCTTCAACGACAGCCGTGTGACGCTGCGCAGCGATTACTGGGGGCAGGGTGCGCATAGCGCGCTGCCGATCGTCGGCGATTTCTTCCAGCGCGCGCAGCGCTCGCGGCTCGTCGACAGCCACATGAAGTTCGATACCGCGCAGCAGCCGGGCTGGTTCGCCGAGCGCGCCGAACGCTTGCGCGACTGGATCGGGCACCTGTTCACGCGCACGCCGGTGCAGCCGGACAAGCAGATCGTGGCGCGTGCTCCGGCGCGGCGCGCGCCGGTCGCGTCGGTGCAGCCGCCGGCGTCTGCCGTGGCGGCACCGGCGGCGGTGTCAGAGGCAGCGGGCGCGTCCGCGGTGCAGGGCGAAGCGCGCGCGTTGCCGCCGTTGCTGCCGGCGCCGGGGTCGGGGTCGGCTCCCGCGCCGGCGCCGGGTAATACCGTCGACGGTGAAGCGCACGGCGGCGGTGCGGCAGCGCTCGCGCCAACCCCGACGCCGGACGACATCGTGCCGCCCGATGCGGGCGGTCAGGGCACAGAAGGGTCGAATAACGGCAGCGGGGCGAATTGAAGGCGACCCGGGCGGGCTGCCCGGGTGCGTATTGAACGGCGCGTGGGACTAGCGCTAAGACCTCGCGACCCCCGCTTCACCCGGCGGTCGCGCATGCGGATTGCCATGCGTCGTCTCGAGCGACGTGTCGTGATGCAGCAGCAACACCGCCGCCATGCCGATGAGTCCCGCGCCCGACAGGCATAGCAGCCCGGCGCCGAAGCCGCCGGTGCTGTCCTTGATCCAGCCCATCGCGAACGGCCCGAAGAAACCCGCCAGGTTGCCCAGTGAGTTGATCGCGGCGATGCCGCCCGCGGCCGCCGCGCCCGACAGGAACGCGGCCGGCAAGGTCCAGATTACCGGCAGGCAACCGAAGATGCCGAAGCCGGCAATCGATAGCGCGATCATCTTCTGCACCGGATCGTCGAGGCCGGCCGCGGCCGCGATGCCGGCCGCCGCGACGAACAGCGCAGTCGCGACGTGCCAGCGGCGTTCGAGGTGGCGATCCGAATGCCGTCCCCACAAAATCATGCTGACGAGGCCGACCACGTACGGCAGCGACGTCACGAAACCCGTCTGCAGATTAGTGAGGCCGAACGACTTCACGATCTGCGGCAGGAAGAAGCTCAGGCCGTAGTTGGTCGCGTTCGCCCCGAAATAGATCAGCGCGATGGCGAGCACGCGCGGATTGATCAGCGCCTCCTTCACGCTGAAGTGGCGCACCGCCTCGCGATGCTCGCGCTCCTGCTTCTGCCGCGCGATCAGCCAGTCGCGCTCCTCGGCGCTGAGCCAGGTGGCGTCGGCGGGCTTGTCGGTCAGATACAACAGCACCGCGACCGACAGCAATAACGCCGGCACCGCCTCGATCAGATACAGCCACTGCCAGCCGCCGAGTCCGCCGCGGCCGTCGAGCGACAGCAGCGCGCCGGAGATCGGGCCGCCGATCACCGTCGACAGCGGAATCGCCGCCATGAAGTAGCCGACCACGCGCCCGCGATACGCGGCCGGAAACCATAAGGTCAGCAGAAAGATGATGCCCGGGAAAAAGCCGGCCTCGGCGACGCCAAGCAGAATGCGCAGGCCGAAAAACACGTGCGCGGGCGAGAGCCCGGTGAAGCGCGCGATGTCCGGGATAAACGCCATCGCGCCCGCGAGAATACCCCACGTAAACATGATCCGCGCGATCCAGCGGCGCGCGCCGAATCGTTCGAGCAGCAGGTTCGACGGCACTTCGAAAAAGAAGTACGCGATAAAGAACACGCCCGCGCCGAAGCCGAACGCGCTCGCGGACAGATCGAGCGCCTTGTTCATCTGCAAGGCCGCGAAGCCGACGTTGACGCGATCGAGATAGGCGATGAAATAGCACAGGATCAGGAACGGCACGAGCCGAACCGTGACGCGCTGAAGGGTACGTGCCTCGAGATCCATATATGTCTCCTCCGGTTCGGCGACCGGTGTATGCCGCTATGTGGTGGGGTCCGTCTGCGGTTCGAAATGCCTGTCCGTCGAACAGGCATCGTTACAGACTAGACGCTCAAAAGGGATTCCGGAAGGTCTTTTGTGAACCATGTGGTCCGCTCATTGCCGACGCCGTCGCGGCGTGGCGCTCGCGTCCATTGTTAGGACTCGCGCAACAGTGTTTTCGGTTGTATCGGCTGATCTTGAGCGAACGATTCCGGATAATTGCTGCCTGACTAATCAGTTAAAAATGCAGGTGATCCACGATGTCGAATCAGGGTTCGGACATGCTCGCTGAGGCGCGCAAAACGGTGCGGGTACGCGAAGTGGCGTCCGTCGCTCGAGCGGAAAGCACGAAAAGGAAGAGGGCGCCGCTGCCCACGCGCATGCGCGCGGTGGCGGCGGTGGCGCTCGCGTGCGCGAGTCTCGTCGGGTGCGCGTCGAGCACGGATGTGGTCGCGAGCGGCAAGCCCGGCAGCTACACGGTCGCCGCCAGCGCGACCGGAGGACGCATGGCCTGGGCGCGCGCGCACGAACTCGCGATGAACGAGGCGCGCGACTACTGCGATCGTCTCGGTATGCAAAGCAGCGTGAAGACGGAGACGGTCAGCGGCGTCAGCGCGATGACCGAGCACGGGTCGTCGGTCAGTTTCGAGTGTCATCCGCGGTTCTGACGCAGCGTTGCGCGCGGGCGGCGGGTGCCGCCGCCCCATGACGATCACTTTTTATCGAACGTCACCAGGTGTAACCACTTCTCAGTCTTCGCGTGGTTTGGCGTTGGTCGAACGTTTGACGAACGGTGCGCCCGAGAAGCCCACCGTCGCGCGGCCCTGCACGGGTGATGTTTCGCGGGCGCGGCGGGCAGGGCGCGCGGACGTTTTTTCTGTTCGCGCCATCTCGATCTGCCGCGAAAGCGTGTCGATACGCTCGCGCAACAGGTCGGTCGCCGCCACCCGTTCAGCCAGCAACGCATCCTTTTCCGCAAGCTGCCCGCGGGTCGCGGCATGCCGCGCAGCGGAGGCAGCCAGTTCTGCCTTTGATGCGGCCAACTCGTCCCGAATCGCGTCCCGCTCGGCCCGCGATTCGGCTTCGAGCGTCGCCGCCCGCTCGTGACTCGCCTGGAGCTCCTTGCGCAGACGTTGCGCCGCCGCTCGTTCACCGTCGATTTCGAGCAAGGCGCGCTTTTCCGCCGCGGCGAGCCGCTGCTCGTTCTGCTCGTGCGAGCGGCGCAGCTTCGCGAGTTCGTCGGCGAAATCGCGGCGGGCATCGGCGAGCGCGGCGGCTCCTGCCGCGATTTCTTCCTTCGATGTCGCCAGTTGCGCCGTCAGCATGTCGTTGGCCGTCTGCAGCTCGACGACGCGCGCGTCGAGTCCGGCAATCCGCGCGCGCAGGGTCGCGACATCGTTGGCCGCCTGTTCGGCCTTGTCGACGGCGTCCTGACGCTGCCTGTCGTGTTGCTTGGCCTGTTCTTGCGCGGCGGCGATTTGCGCGTCCGCGTCCTGCCTGAACACGTCGAGCGCGGCGTTCGCGGCGTCGCTCGACAGACGCCACAGCTGGGCCGCCAATTCGCCGGCAGCCGCTGCGACCTCGGGCGGCAAGTCCGGACGGCCGACGTCCACACGCGTCTTGTCGCGCACGTCGGTCCAGAAATCGCGCAACGCCTTGGCCGGCGCGCTCATGCTGCCTTTGCGCACCAGCTGGTACAGGCGGTTCGCGGTCGGTGTTTCGCCGTAACGGAAAAACAGCAACGCGCAGACCTCGCGATAAAGCGTCTGCGTGTCGGACGCGTTTTGACGGACGACTTCGATGTCGGCTTCGAGGGTCATGTGGAAGCGGCTTTGGGGAATATGGATGTGTTGATAATACAACGTAAAACGCACCATATACTACACAATTCAATACTGAACACGACATTAGTACTATAATGTCGTGTTTAAGATTTGGCTGCGAGTTGTCGATCGTTAGCGTCCGTCTGTTTGCACAATTTTGTTACCGACAGCTGGAAAGAGTCCGCGAAGCCTTGGCGAAGTACCAGCTTCTGGACGCGCAATCGTCGCCATTGGCACAGGCCCAGGCGGACCTCGAATTTCACGACACAATTCTGGTGGCAGCAGGCAGCCATATATTGACGACGATCACGCGACAGGTACTGGCGGTCACCATCACCCACCGGTCACGATACGCGTACACGCCTGAACAACTGAAGCAGGCGCAAACTCAGCACGAGTCAATATTCAATGCGATCAGCACTGGCGACTATGCGTTGGCCAAGTGGCTGATGGCCGAGCACGTGAACAAGTCTAGCGATCTGGCTGCTCAACATCTTTCGTCGTTCGCGTAGTCTTGTGCGACCCCACGGGGAACACCACGTTCTCCCGTGGCTCTGCGGTAGTCTCGCCCTGGGCGCTCCCTCATCTGCGCAGTACGCAGCGGGATGCATCCGACAGCAGCAATCCGGCTAACCCGAACTTTGGCCCCTCAGACAGCCGGAACCGGGGTGATCGCCCTTTTCCTGCAGTTTGATACGGTTAATCAGCGCGGGTTGCAGCTGATCCGCCTGGTCTCATTGCGGTCATCCGAGCCATCGTCGTACAGTTCGTATTCGTCAGCGCATCCCGTCTTGAACGCACGTACGCGCGGTGCGAAGGTGTAGCCATCGTAACGACGGAGCAATGCGATGGAGAACACCAGCGCTCAGCGCGACAAAGGACGCGGCGAATGCGCGCACGCATGCGCACCCAGCGCGGTGGCCGCTTCATCTTCCGGCTCCGCGGACAGATCCCGCTTGAAAGTCTCGGCGAGGAAAAACGCGCACACCAGGCTCAGCAACCCCGTCGCCGCGATATAGATCGAAATGGGCAGCGTCTGGCCATACGTGGCGAACAGATAAGTGGCGATCAATGGCGTCGGCCCTGACGTGATGATGCCGGCGATCTGATACGGCAGCGACGCACCCGTATAGCGCACCCGCGTACCGAACAGTTCCGCAAACCACGTCGATTGCACGCCATACACGGACGCCTGGCTTAACGCGATACCGCAGACGTACGCCACGAGAATCAAGGTCGGATTGCGTGTCTCGAGCAACGGAAAGAACGCGAATCCGTAGATCGCCACGAACACCGCCCCGAACATGAAGACCGTCCGGCGTCCGATCAGATCCGACAGTTTTCCGAACAATGGCAGCGTGATCAGTGCGAAGGCGCAGCCGAGAATGATGGCGTTCAGCAGCAGTCCGCGCGGCAGCCCGAGCCGTGTCGTGCCATAGACCAGCACGAACACGTTGATCACGTTGAAGGTGATATCGACCGCGAAGCGCGTGCCGATCGTCAGCACGAGGTCTTTCGGATGCCGGCGCAGCAATTCGATCAGCGGCGCCTTGACGACCTGCTTGCTCGCCTTGATCTGTTCGAATACCGGCGATTCCATGACGCGCAGCCGGATAAACAGGCCGATCGCGATCAGCGCGACGCTCAGCAGGAACGGCAGGCGCCATCCCCAGGTATAGAACGCGTCCGACGGCAGACTCGACACGGCTTTGAACACCGCGGTCGAGAGCATCAGCCCGAGCGGCACGCCCAATTGCGGGAACGCGCCGAAGAAGCCACGCTTGCTGGCCGGCGCCGTTTCTACCACCATCAGCACCGCGCCGCCCCATTCGCCGCCGACGCCAAGCCCTTGCAGAAAGCGCATCGCCACCAGCAGGATCGGCGCCCAGACGCCGATCGAGGCGTAAGTCGGCAGCAGCCCGATCACGAAGGTGCCGACGCCCATGATCGTCAGCGTCGCGACGAGCGTCGCCTTGCGTCCGATGCGGTCGCCAAAGTGCCCGAAAAACACCGCGCCGAAAGGCCGTGCGAGATAGCCGACCGCAAAACTCCCGAACGCCGCAATGGTGCCGACCACCGGATCGAACGAGGGGAAGAACAGCCTGGCGAACACCAGCGCCGAAGCGGTGGCATAGAGAAAAAAGTCGTACCACTCGATGGCGGTCCCGACCACCGAAGCGACCAGCACACGGTTGACGGCCGAACGGCTGATAACCGGCGCGTTGCCGGATGAAACGGGCGATGTGTTCATGTCTCCTCCCTTCTCTGGGAATCTATGTTTTGAACTGCTGCGTGTCGGCGGCGCGGGTCCGCCGGCACGTTACGATAAATTCACTGTGCTCACCAGTGCAGTTCCATCGGGAACTGGTCAAGCGTTTCGACGCCGCCCGAGGTCAACCGCACGATACGTTCCGTGCGCAAACCGCCGACGTTCGGCACCGTAATGGTCGCCTTCAGGGTAAAGACCATGTTTTCCTGCAGCACGGTCCTGTTGCCCGGCCCGATCCACGGCGCTTCTTCTTCCGGGTCCATGCCGGTGCCGTGACCGGTGCCATGGCCGCGCGCTTCGCTCGAGTATTGCTCGTAGTTCGATTTCACCAGCGCCTGCTGGATCACCGCATTCAGTTCCATGGCCGCCATGCCGGGACGCGCGGCGGCAAGCCCCGCTTCGACCGCGCGCGCCGCTGCCGCGACGATCGCCATCTTCTCGGGATTCGCCGGACCGTAGGTAAAACCGCGTCCGCCATCGGCCACGTACCCACGATAACGCGCGCCGATGTCGGTCATGATCAGGTCGCCCGGTTGCAGGATGCGGTCGGTGGGGCGCGCCAGGTTATACGCCGAGCGCGGACCGGATTGCACCATCGAATCAAACGCGGTCCGGTCTGCTCCTCCCGCGAGCATCGCGCGGTCAGCGATCAGAGCGAGTTCACGCTCGGTGTAGGGACGGCGGTCGGCGAGCGCGTCGCGAATCGCTGCCATCGCCGAATCGGTCAAGGCGGCGGCTTTGCGCATCAGTGCGACTTCGGCGTCGCTCTTGATCGCCTTGATTTCGGCCAGCACCATCGTCGGTTCGAGCTTCAATTCGTTGAGACCGGCGTTCAGGCGCTGCAACAGGTCCGCGGGGATATAGGCGGCGCCGGCGAGGCCGACCGTGCCGCTGCGATGCCGCGCCGAAAATGCCTGCACCCGTTGCGTGACTTCACGCAGGCTGCGCACTTCGAAGGCGGTCACGCTCGTCGCGTAGTCGAAGCATTGATCCGACACGAACAGCACGGGGTCGCCGTCCACGGGCAGCAGCAGGATCGCGTTGGCAATGTCCGATACGCCGTCGAGCGGGCGGAATTCGGTAAAGTAGCCGATGTTCGCGCCACGCCAGCAATCGCCGAAGGCAAGCAGGCCGACCAGCCCCGCCTTGTCGAGTGCGCTGCGGACCTTGGCGACGCGGCCGAGGAACTCGTCGGTGGTGATGCCTTCCGGCGGGATGTCTGTGGTACGAGTGTTCATTACTTCTTCGTCTCCTGTGTGGCTGCAGGATGCAGCCCGCCTCAATGCCCATGAAGGGAATTCGCCCCGCTTTGGAATGCAGGCCGTCCTCTGCATAGTAGAATCGACCGATATGCTTTGATAATGAAAAATAACGCAAAACCTATATCGATACGGAATACATGGAGGCGACATCGTGACCTCGGCAATTCATCCGGACACCGGCGCAGGGGCCATCGCGACGAGCCGCTTCGACCCCACGCGTCTGAAGACACGTCAATTGGCCCTGATCATTCAGCTCGATACCCATCGCTCGGTATTGCGGGCGGCGAACGCCGCGCACATGACGCAGCCCGGGGCGACCAAGTTGCTGCGTGAACTGGAAGAGACGATGGGTGTGGAGCTGTTCGAACGGCATCCGCGCGGTGTCGAGCCCACCTGGTACGGCGAGGTGCTGATCCGCCATGCACGCAGCGTGCTGGCGGAGTTGCGGCACGCGTACGACGAAGTGTCAGCGCTCAAAGCCGGCCTGACCGGGCAGGCGATGATCGGCACCGAGGTCACGGCGGCCACCAACCTCGTGCCTCAAGCGGTGGCGCTGCTCAAGAAGCGCTTCCCGCAGATTCGCGTCAACATCGAGATGGAGTTCAGCGAGGTGCTGGTGCAGCGTCTGCAGGAAGGCAAGCTGGATATGATCGTCGCGCGAATCCGCAATCCGGACGACCTTGCGGAGCTGCACTATGCGCCGCTCGCAGAAGCACAGCACGCGCTGTTCGCACGCGTTGGCCATCCGCTCGTCAAGCGCAAGGCGCTGAGCTGGGACGAACTGGCGCCGCAAACGTGGATCTTGCCGCCAAAAGGCAACGTCATGCGCAATCAGTTCACGCAACTGTTTCTCGAACGGAAGCTCGCGTTGCCGACGGATGTGGTCGAGAGCTCGTCGCTGCCTGTCATCACGAGTCTGCTGCAAATGAGCGATATGATCGCGCCGCTTGCGCGCGAGCCGGTGCGGCCTTATTGCATTGCCGGTGCGCTCGAACCGCTACCGTTCGAACTCGATCTGAAGCTCGGACCGGCGGGCATCGTCACACGGCGCGGCGACAGGCTCTCGCCGGGCGCGCGGGCGATGCTGCAAGCGCTGCGCGAGGCCGCCGGATTCGACACCCAAGGCCCCGACGCCGACAGCGATTGACTTACCGCAACGGGACTCAGCGCGCGCCGTCCACCGCGACCCTTGCGCCGGGTTGTACTAACCATTCGTGAGCCGGCTCGTTATGTACGTGCCAGGCGCGGCGCGGACCGGCCATCACATTCAGGTAGTAGAGGTCATAGCCGTGCGCGGCGGCAACCGGGTGATAGCCGCGCGGCACCAGCACGACATGCTTGTCGTACGCCGCGAGCGTTTCGTCGAGACTGCGATCGTCGGTATAGACGCGCTGAATCGCGAAGCCCTGCGGCGGCGAGACGCGGTGGTAATAGGTTTCCTCGAGATAGGTCTGCTGCTCGCCATTGTCGGTATCGTGCCGATGCGGCGGGTAGCTCGACCAGTTGCCTGCGGGCGTCACGGATTCCACCACCAGCAAGCTCTCCGCCGGCTCGGTTTCCGGAAGGATGTGGCGCACGTGACGCAGATTGGCGCCAGCGCCACGGGTTTCCTGCCTGACCTCGTCAGGTGCAATGAAGCGCGGCGGCAGGCCACCCTTCGCGGGCGCGGAACAGATGCCGAGTTCGACGTCGTGCGTGGCCACGACCGTGTAGCGCGTATGCGGCGGCACATACATGGACCACGGCGCGCCATCGAACGGCGATATCCGTGCGCCGATCGCGCGGCTCGCGAGCCCTTCGCATCCGACTATTGCGCGCCCCCTGACAAGCACGACCACGACTTCGCGATCGCCCGTCTCCCGCGTAAGCCTGGCGCCGGCGTTCAGGTCGAAAACGTCGAAGCCGACGTATTTCCAGCCGGCGTTCGCCGGCGTGATATGGATGATCTGGCCGTCTTCGGCATGCTTTGACGGTCTGACGAGCAGGTCGCTCATGTCTTCCTCCCGTTATTTAGGGCTGCTACTCTGTCTGCAGAACGTGGCGGTCGCTGCGGCTACGTGCATGGCCGTGAAGCGGTACAAGCGCCCATGGCTTTGACGACGCCTTGTGCGCGAATCGCCGCCAGATGGCGTGCGACCTGCGTGACGAAGCGCGGCTGTGCGCGCAGATCGCATCCGAAAATCGACTCGATTTCGAACAGTGTTTGTACCGCATCGATGGCATCCGCGTGCAAGGTCGAGCGGACCGCCTCGGCCAGTGTGTCGGCGAGCGGGTCCGCGATGGCGTAGGTGCGGCCCGTCTCGTCCTGACCGCTGAGGTACGCGATCCAGCCGGCCAACACAAATGCGAGACGTTCGGTCGGCGCGCCGCTTTTCAGGTTGGCGCGCACGCTTTCCAGCCAGCGCTGCGGCAGTTTCTGCGAGCCGTCGGTCGCGATCTGTTGCAAGCGGTGATCGAGCGCAGTGTTGCGAAAACGCGTGAACAGTTCAGCGCGATAGCTGGCCAAAGCGGGGCGCGACAGCGTCGGCTCCACCTCGTCGCGCAACATGTTTTCGACAAAGTTCCGCACGGCCGGCGCCGCGATCGCCTGATCGACGGTGTCGTAGCCGATCAGCGACCCGAGGTACGCGAGCGCCGAATGCGCGCCGTTCAACATCCGCAATTTGGCCTGCTCATAGGGACGCGCGTCACCCACGAGCGTCGCGCCTGCGCGCTCCCACGCCGGCCGCGGCCCCGCGAAGCGGTCCTCGATCACCCATTGCGAAAACGGCTCGGTCATCACCGGCCACGCATCGTCGGCACCAAGTTGCTTCGCCACGTGCATGCGATCGGCGTCGGTGGTGAGCGGCACGATCCGATCTACCATCGTGTTGGGAAACGCGCCCTCTCGCTCGATCCAGTCGGCCAGCACAGGATCCGCTTCGCGCGCGAACGCCAGCGTCAACGCGCGCATCGTGCCGCCGTTGGACGGCAGGTTGTCGCACGACAGCACGGTAAACGGGCCCAAACCGGCCGCGCGGCGCAGCGCCAGCGCGCGCACGACGAAGCCGATCGCGCTACGCGGCGCGGCGGCCTCGCGCAGATCATGAACAATCTCGGGATGATCGAACTGCAACGCGCCGCTGGCCGGATTGCGGCAATAGCCTTTCTCGGTGATCGTCAGGCTGACGATATGGCAGCGCGGATCGCTCATCGCATCGAGCACGGCGGCGGGCGACTGCGGCGCGACCAGCGAAGCGATCAGCGCACCGACCACCTGGAACGAATCCGCATCGCCGTTTCGCACATTCACGGTATACAGATGGTCCTGCGCAGTGAGCGCCTCCGACGTGTCCGCACGCCGCAACGAAACGCCGACGATGCCCCAGCGCTGATCGCCAGCGCGCAATGTGTGCTCGGTGTACACCGCCTGGTGCGCGCGATGAAACGCCCCGAGGCCCAGATGGACGATGCCCGGTGCAAGGCTCGTGCGATCGTAGGCGGGAACGACGACTTCGCCAGCGGCGCGCGGCGCGAGCGAAGCCACGACGGCATTACTCAGCCGCATGATAGGCCGGATGTTTGGCGAGGCCTTCCCAGATGCCGTTCAGGTAGACCGCACCCAGCGCGCGATCGAACAGCCCATAGCCGGCGCGGCCCGTTTCGCCCCAGATCATTCGCCCATGGTCCGGCCTTGCATAGCCTTCAAAGCCGGTTTCGAAATAGGCTTTGACGATTTCCGCCATGTCGAGCGAGCCGTCGGCCGAACGATGCGAGGTCTCATGAAAGTCGCCTGCGGCATTGGTTTGCACGTTACGCAGGTGCGCGAAATGAATCCGGCCACGCGCGCCGAACTCGCGCACCAATGCCGGAATATCGTTCTGCTGGTCCGCGCCTAGCGAACCGGAACACAGTGTCAGGCCGTTGGCGGAATCGTCGACGATCGCCAGCACGCGCTGCAGGTCAGCGCGATTCTTCACGATGCGCGGCAGGCCGAAAATCGGCCGCGGCGGATCGTCGGGGTGGATCGCCATCTTGAGGCCGGCTTCTTTGGCCACCGGAATGATCGCGCGCAGGAAGTAGTCGAGATTGGCCCAGAGATCGGCTTCGTCTAGCGCTTCGTAGTCGCGCAGCAGGACTTTCAACTGTTCGGGCCGATAGCTCGCGTCCCAGCCGGGCAACTGGATACCCTGGCTGACGTCGAGCTCGCGGATCGCTTGCGTGTCGAACGCGAGCGTCGTCGAGCCATCGGGCAGGTGCATTTCCAGCGAGGTGCGGGTCCAGTCGAAAACCGGCATGAAGTTGTAGCAGACCACCTTCACGCCGCAGGCGCCGAGGTTACGCAATGTCTCGCCATAGTTGGCGATGAGCCTCTCGCGCGTCGGTCGGCCCAGCTTGATGTCCTCGTGCACCGGCACGCTTTCGATCACTTCCAGTGTCAGCCCGTGAGCCTCTATCTTCTGCTTCAGCGACAGGATCCTGTCGATCGGCCACACCTCGCCCACAGGCACGTCATAGATCGCCGAGACGACCCCGACCATGCCGGGGATCTGGCGGATATAAGCGAGCGGCACAGGGTCCGCGTCGCCATACCAGCGGAAGGTCATTTTCACGATCGAGTCTCCTCCTCGTACGCTCGCCTCGCCTTCGACGCAGGCAGCGCATCAATGAATGGTCGGTTCGGCCCTTCCGTATTGGCCCACGGCGGCGAGGCGGCGTCTGGACGCCTTGCGCCTGGGTTCACGCGTCGGGGCGCAGCCAGGAGTCTGCATACTAGCGGGGATCGACATGCCTTTATAATGAAGAATAACGCTTGATCTATACCATTATGGAATACATGAGGCTGCGCGGTTGCCGCTCGCCTGCTGCCAGAAACAGTACGCGCGACTCGTTCAAGCCATCTGCAGCCTGCCAGTTCTACTCGTTGGTGACGTACGCTATCCTCATCATGTCGTCTTTGTACGACTCAACCGCCTTACCGCGACAGCCCCCCTGATCGAACGGCGCAAGGTGATTAGCTCGCTACCGACTCACGACGACAGATCCGCCAGCCGCCCTAACCACAGACCTTCAGGCACGTTCCGCTCGAGGAATATGTTGCAGGCGAAGTCCGCGTTGCGCTCGGGAAAGTCTTCGCGGTAGTGACCACCCCGGCTCTCGCGCCTGACAAGCGACGCCGAAGCCATCAATTCACCGACCTGGATCAAGTTCGCCAATTCGATGCCCCGCATGAGCTCAGCCGGCGTGCCGATCACCGTGTCGTGAAACAACTGGTTTCGCGTCTCCCTGCAGACACGGCTGAAGGTCCGGAGCCCGGCTTCCTCGCGCACGATCAGCAAATACCGGTTTGCACACTGCTGAATCCGTGCTTTCAGTTCGTCCAGCGTGTGCCTGCCATTTCGGCGGAATTGCTTGGCGACCGTGCGGTTGTCGTCCAAGGCCCCGGTCATCGCGCGGTGCGTCATCTTTTTCGCGCGTTCGGCCGCGGCCAGGCCCGCCCGGCGGCCGAAGACCTGGCACGTCAGGGCCATATTGCCGCCGAGACGGTCTGCGCCATGTGGACCCGCTGCCACCTCACCCGCAGCGAACAGACCCTTCAGATTGGACTGTGCGTTTTCGTCTATAAATAATCCGCCGTTGATCGCATGCGCGGAACAGGTGATCTGCACTCGGTCCCGATAAAGGTCGACGCCGTGCTCCTTATACCATTGGCAGGTTAGCGGCCACATCCTTGCGATGCTTCGGCTCTTGTCGGCCAGTATCGATTCGAGATCGCATCCGGCGAAGTCGAGAAACACGCCTCCTTCAGCCGTGCCGCGGCCATCGTTGAGTGCCTTCTGAATCGAAATTTCGACGTAGCGTGAGATGTCGCTCGAGCTGAACGGAAAGTGCCGCTCTTTTTGCCGAATGACATCTTCCTGAGCCAGCCCCGTCGGCAGATAGTCAGGGACGAACGCCCTGCCATCGCGGTCGGTGAGATTCGGGTGCGCGTCCCACAGGTAGTTGCCGAACAGGTTGACGAAAGGCGTCAGCACGCTCACACCGGCCTGCATGAACTCCATGTTGACCAGTCGCGCGCCCGCGCGATAAGCCATTGCATAGCCGTCGCCGGTAATGTCCGATGGATACAGGTTTTGGGCGAACAGCTGACTTGCACCCCCGGTGGTAAGAATCGTCGACTTGGCACGGATCAGCATCGGGTTTCCATCCGAATCGATCGCGTATGCGCCGAGACATTCGCCGTCCTGCGACAGCAGGTCGACGATCATCAACCGGTCCATGACCTTGATGCCGCGCCGGGACGCTTCGGTCCCCAGCGATTTCACGATTGGTTTGAAGTGCTCATGAATCACATGCGAGCGCGGTTTGGAAGAAAAGCATGCGCGAAAAACCAGGTAGTGGTCGTCCTCGCGCTCAAACTTTACGCCGTATCGTTCGAGGTAGCGCAGAGACTCATGCGCTTCGTTCGCGAGAATCGCGCTCAAGCGCGGGTCCGCCATGCCTTGAGCGGCATGCAAGATATCGGCGAGAAAAACATCAGGATTATCGCTGTGATCCCCTGCTCCGTCCGGCACATTGAAGGCGCCTACTTCAGCTACGCTATGAAACGTCGCGCCGCTTTTGCGAAATGCCCCTTTGATCACAACCAGCACGTCAGCGCCGCTGGAATCCGCCTCGAGCGCGGCCCGCAGCGCAGCGCCGCCGCTGCCAACGACCAGCACATCCGTACTGACTTCCCTGCACCTGTCACTCATGCCTGCTTCCCCTGTTTTCATCGACGCGTACGGCACGCTCGCCGCATGGATGGCTTCAAACCCGCTTCACGCGACTCCGCCTTTTGCCGCGGCCGCCGCAACGGCCTCGGCGTCCTCGGCAACGCCGATTACGCCGTCCGCCAGCAGCGAGTCGATCATCGGCCGGTTCATTCCCACCCCTGACAAGATGTCGATCGTGTGCGCGCCCAACCGTGGCGGCGGCATACGGATAGCTGGCGCGCTGCCGTTGTAGCGCACCGGGTGATTGACGAGCGTCACGGGGCTGCCGGTTGCACCCTCGACTGTCTCGAAGCTCTTCAAGTGGCGCACCTGCGGATCGGCGACCACCTGCGCATAGTCGTTGACGCGCGTGTGCCAGACATGATGCCGTTCGAATAGTGGCAACCAGTGCGCCGTCGTGTCCTGCGCAAGCCGGCGCGCAAGCCGGTCGGAGATTTCCTGCTGCTCGTCGAATGCGCGCTTCGCGGGAATCCGTTCCTTTTCCGGGATCCCAAGGATCCGATAAATGATGTCGAGAGGACTCAGCGACAGTGCGATGAAACCGTCCGCAGTTGCATAAATGCCGTACGGTGCGGGGAAGTACCAACCTGATACACGCCCCGCCTGTCGCACGTCGTCATGGCCGTCGCCGTTCAGGAAACACGTGAGAGACTCCTGTTGCAAATCGAGCGCAGCCGCCAGCAAGCTTACGTCGACCCGGCAGCCCTCGCCCCTACGCTCGCGGTTGAGCAGTGCCGTCAGGATACCGTTCGCATACAGCGCAGCGCCGTGATGATCCACGACAGACACGCCCACCGCGCGTGGACCGTCCTCCCGGCTTCCGGTGATTGTCGCGATACCCGACATGGCCTGAATGATCAGGTCCTGCCCCGGCCGGCTGGCATAGGGTCCATCCTGACCGAATCCCGAGCCGGATGCATAGATGATGTCCGGCTTGACTGCCTTGAGTGCCTCGTAACCCAATCCCAGCTGTTCCATCACACCGGGACGGTAATTCTCGGCGACCACGTCGACCTGAGGCAGCAAGCTCATGACGATATCGATCGCCCGAGGGTCCTTGAGATTCAAAGCCAGACTGCGCTTATTGCGATTACCCATCAAAAGCAGCATCGTCTGCCCATCGATGGCGCGGTTCGCGCCGCCCCACTTGCGCTGAAATGCGCCGTCGACGGGTTCGACCGATATGACGTCGGCCCCGCAATCGGCGAGGTGCTGCACGCCCAAAGGCCCCATCAGAAAATGATTGAAGCTGAGAATGCGGATACCATTCAGCCCGTTCATATAATCTCCGTTACGTCGTGAGTCCGGCTGTCGGGGTGAGGTGGAACAGGGTTCTACTGAACTCCGCGTTCGCCCTGAACATTCGGAAGACCGCGGCGTGGATATCTGCATCGATGCCGGTCAGAACTAAAGGAAAGCGTTGCCGATCGCGTCGAGAGGCGCATGCGCGAGGCACCAATGGTCAGCGACCCTTGAAGCGCGGCGGCCGCTTTTTGACGAATGCGCGGTGGCCTTCGGCGCGATCCTCGGTCTTGAACACGTCGAGATTCGCCTGATGCTCGCACTGCAGGCCTTGTTGGAGGTTGGTCTCGAACGAATCGAGCACGGCGCGCTTGGCCAGTCGGACCGCGAGCGGCGCGCGGGCGGCGATCAGCGACGCGATCTCGACGGCGCGTGCGATGCTGCGTGCCGGCGCGACGACCTCGGTCACAAGTCCGTGGCGCTCGGCCTCGGCTGCCGTCAGCGGCTCGCCGGTAAGCACGAGTTTCATCGCCAGTGTCTTGCCGAGCACCCGCGGCAGGCGCTGGGTGGCGCCATCGCCCGGAAGCGCGCCGATGACGATCTCTCGCTGCGAGAAGGTCGCGTCGTCCGCCGCGACGACGATATCGGCCAGCATCACCAGCTCGTGGCCACCACCGATGGCGAAGCCGTTGACCGCGGCGATCAGCGGCTTCGGAAAGGTTTCAATCGCCTTCCAGCTCGCGAGGCGCACCGGGTCCGCATACGCTGCGACCCCGCGTGCCGCCATGTCGGCAATATCCGCACCGGCGCTGAAGAAACCCTCGCCGCCGGTGAGCACGACAGCCCTGACTTCGTCGCTGACTTCGGCTGCCGCGAGCACGCGCGCCAGTTCCACCAGCAGCGGCACACACAGCGCATTGCGCTTGTCGTGATGATTCAACGTGATTAACCAGACGAAGCGAAGTGGTTGTTCCAGCTTCAGGTACTTCAGGTCCTCGAATGCGGCCAGCGGGACCGGCGCCGCGCCGCTTCGCTCGACGTGAGTCGTGTTCATGATGAGCCTCCGTTCTCGTGTTATTTGATTGCCAGCAAGTTCGGCAGGAAGCGTGGGATATGCGGGAAGACGATGATCAGCAGCAGGTCGACCGCCAGCGCGAAGATGAACGGCAGGATCGCCCGAGTCGCTTTTTCGACGGACACGCCGCCGATGGACGCAGCCGTAAAGAGGCAAAAACCAATCGGTGGCAGGTTGATGCCGATGGCTGAGTTGACCAGTACGATGACGCCGAACACCACCGGATCGATATGCATTTGCACGACGAGCGGCAGGAACACAGGGATCACCACCGCAATACTCGAGATCGTTTCGAGTACGGTATGGGCTACCAGAAGGAAGAGATTGATCAGGATCAGCAACACGAACGCGCTGGTCGTCACGGCCAGGAAGCTGTTGGCGACGTGTAACGGAATTTGCGCCTCAATCAGATAGCGGCCGAGCACGAACGCGAGCCCGAGAAGAAACGATACCCGCGTGGTATTGATGGCCGTGCGCGTGAGTATTTCCCCGAACTGCGACAGCTTGAGCGACTTGAAGATGAAGGCGCTCACCAGCGTCACATAGAACGCCGCGACGACGCCTGCTTCTACCGGCGTGAAGACGCCGCCAAGGATCCCGCCCAGAATGATCACGGGCGTCAGCAATGCCCAGATCGCCTGTCTGAAAGTCGTCCACAGCCGCCTGGCGGAAAACGCTTCGACCGCCGTATAGTTCTGGCGCACCGCAGTCAGGTAGTTCACGAGCATGAAGGAAACGACCACCAGCAGCATCGGCACTATCCCCGCGACGAACATCGTTCCGACCGAAACGTTGGCGGTGTAGGCGTACACCAGCATGCTCATCGACACGGGCGACAGCAATCCGAGTGAGCCCGCTGCCGACTGCAGCGCGACTGCGAACGCGCGTGAATATCCCTGCTTGACCATCCCGGGGATCATGACCGAGCCGATCGCTGCGGTATCCGCAGTCGCCGAACCGGAGAGGTCGGCGAAGAACATACTCGCAACGATCGTCACCTGTCCGATGCCGCCGCGCATGAAGCCGACAAGCGCCTGCGAAAAGTCGATGATCCGGCGCGAGACGCCGCCCGCATCCATGATTGCGCCTGTCAACATGAAGAACGGGATGGCCAGCAGGCCGACGTTATTCAGGTTCGAAAACAGCTGCTGCGGAATCACCAGCAGCGGGGTTCCATTCAGCGTCAATGCAATCGTCGCCGCAATGCCGATGCAAATGGCCACCGGTACACCCAAGCCGAGGAACCCGGCGCCTAGAGCGAGTGCCCACATGTTGATTCACCTCAGATATGTTCGGAGACGCCCTGCAACAGAGACTGCCTCGTTTGCGCGCCGGGCGCGAGATGAGAAACCGCGATTCGGACCGCGGAATGAAAGACCAGCAATGCGCCGCAGACGGGAATCGAGAGATATGGGTACACCATTGAGATCGGCAGAGAGGTCGCAGTTTCGGTGCCCATCAGCTCCAGCATGTCGCCACCGTACATAAGGAAGACCACGCCGAGCGCGAGGACTACGCAGTCGGTAAGGTCCGTCAGTGTCTGCGCGAAAGCGGGCGGACAACGGTCGGCCAGTACCCGCACCTCCGGATGAACCCGCAGCTTGGCTCCTGCCGCCGCACCGAGGCACGTGAGCCACACGAACAGATAAGCCGCGAGCTCGTCGGACCACGACAGCGAGTTGTGCAGGATGAAGCGGAAGACCACCCCGAGGCCAGCGACGAACACCATCATGAGAAGTAGTCCACCGCATAGGAACAGCGTGATCTTCAGGACCAGGTCATCGATAAACAGGAGATTACGGGCAAGCTTTTCCATGGCACTCTCCCTTCATTTCGAAGCGACAGCGGACTTGTCGGCCGCCTTGATTTCCTGATAAAGCGCCTGGCCATCGGGAATGTCGCTGAGCAGGCCCTCGCGCGCCCTTGCGGTCGCGGCGGCCCACGGCACCGTGTTTATCTCGGTCACCTGGGTGCCATTCTTCTTCATCGTTGCGAGCGCGTCGTCGTACTCGTGCTTGTATTCCTTCATGTCATAGTCCGCGGCGACGGCGGCAGCGGCATGAAACGCCTGCTGCTCGTCAGGCGAAAGACGCGTCCAGGCGCTCTTGCTGATTGCCAGCACCACGGGCAGGTAGTTCACGTGGGTCAGGTAGTAATGCTTCGCGACATCGGAAAATTTGTCCTGGATGAACTGCTCCGGTGACGTATCGCCGCCGTCGACCAGGCCTTGCGAAAGCGCCAGAAATAACTGGTTATAAGGCAGCGGCGTCGGATTTGCGCCCAGTGCCTTATAGCCCGCGATATAGCCGCGACTCTGCATCACTCGAACTTTCATATCCTTCATGTCATCGAGCGAGCCGACGGGCTTTTTAGCCGTGAACAAATTGCGTTCGCCCACCGACAGCCACGTCAAGCCGATCATGTTGACCGCCGGCATCATGTCGAGGAACTTGCGGCCGACCGGTCCTTGCAGAAGCCGGTTGGCGTCGTCGATGCTGCTGAAGAGATAAGGCGTATCGAAGATCTGCCACTGCTTGATCGTGTTTCCGATCGGCGCCTGTGCGGAAATCATGAGCTCCTGGGTGCCGGTGCGCAGCGCTTGTGCCATCTGCACTTCGCCGCCGAGCTGTGACTGCGGAAAGATCTCGATCTTGACCTTGCCGTGGGTTCGCTGCGCGACCTCCTTCGCGAACACTTGGGCAGTCAGCTGATAGTGGTTGTCCGGGGCGAGGGTGTGGCCCAGCTTCATGACGATCGGCTCGTCCGCACGGGCAACGCTTGCGACAACGACGCCCGCTGCGAGCAGCGTACCCACCATCATGGTGCGCCATGCGCGGCGCGCGCTGAAGAATGATTTCATTTCGTCTCCTTCCGTACTGGAATGTAATTTTCGCGCCGCGTCAGGCCGATCCGTCTGCAGGCGCTCCAAGTATTCGTGAGTGCACGCAACGGGCGTTAGGACCGGCCGACCGATTTCTTGTACTTTTTTACGGCGTCTTCGATAGCACGCGTTTGCCAGACTGCCTGGCGATTTATCCGGCGCACACGAGGCGAAAACCCTTGGTGGTATTGACTGATAGCTGACCGGGGGCAATCCGCGGCCGCTTGCGGATCGGCCGAAGACTGCAATCACTGCGTGCATACAGTCAAAAAAGTCCAAGCATTCGCCCAAACCGTCCTAACGGTCAGCAACCCGCACTCATTAAATTTGAGTCACACCCGCCGGCCCCAATCAACAAAGAACAGGCCGGCTCCGCAACCGACTCTCACTTCCAGAACCACCATGGCCAAACGCCCGCACATGGATTGTTACGCGGTCGGCGACACTGCCGATTTCGCCAAGACCGTAACTGAATTCGATATCTACGGCTTCGCCGGGATCGTCGGCGATTTCTATGCGGTGCATTTGAACGAGGAATTCGCCAAAACCACGCGCTTCGAGAAGCGCATTGCGCAAGGATGTCTGTCGGTCGGCTTCTTATCGACCGTGATGGGCTATATGGCGCAAAAGGCGCCGAGCCCCGGTGCGGTTTCTTACCGATACGACATCACGTTCAATGCGCCGGTATTTATCGGCGACACGGTCACCGCCCGCCTCACGCTGCGCGAGAAGGACGACGATCGCAACATGTGCGTTTTCAGGGCAGACGTCACGCGCCAGGACGGCACGCTGGTCGCATCTGGCGATACCTATCTGAAGGTGCTGTAACGCAGCCCCCTGCTTCAACCCATCTCCCGCTTTTTCACAGAGTCGAACATGCCGCATTGGTTAAACGAACAACACACCGCGATACGCGACGCCGTGCGCCGTTTCGCGGAAAACGAAATCGCTCCTGTCTCGGAAGAGCTTTGGGAAGCGGAAGCCTTTCCTTACGACATCTGGAAGCGTGCCGGCGAGCTCGGCTTCGCCGGCCTGCCTTATCCGGAGAGTTGGGGCGGCGGCGGTGGCGAATGGCTTTCCTATGTAATCGTGTTAGAGGAACTCGCACGGGTAGATTGCGCAATCGCCAACTCTCTAATGGCCAATTCGACGGTCGCAAGCCTGCTTTCCAACTATGGCACCGATGAGCAAAAGGATCGTTATTTGTGCCCTATCCTCGACGGCCGCAAGGTCGGCGCGATCGGATTATCCGAGCCCAACGCGGGCTCCGACGCGGCCAACATCGCGACGCGTGCGACGCTGGAAGGCGACCAATACGTCATCGATGGATCGAAGACCTTCATTAGCAATTCCGGCACGGAAGTGACCGGGCCGGTCGTCATCGCCGCGGTAACGGGAACGCGCCCCGACGGCCGCAAGGAAATTTCTAACTTCATCGTGCCCAACGGCACCCCCGGTTTCAGCTACGGACGCAAACTGCGTAAGATCGGCTGGCGCGCATCGAGCACCTACGAGTTGTTCTTCGAGCGCTGCACGATCCCGACCGCCAACCTGCTCGGCGAACGCGGTGCGGGCTTGCGACAGACGCTCGCCCAGATCAGCACGGGCCGAATCCTGATCGGCGCGCTCGCGCTAGGCATCCTGCAGGGTTCACTGGATCGGTCGATCGCGTACATGAAGGAGCGGCGCGCATTCGGCAAGCCGATCGCCGAGTTCCAGTCGCTGCAGTTCAAGATCGCTGACATGGCGGCCCACGCGCACGCCGCGCGACTGATGCTCTACGATGCCGCCGCGCTCAAAGATGCAGGCGTTCGCTTCGATCAGCAGGCGTCGATGGCCAAGCTCTTCGCCACCGAGCGCGCGATGGAGGCGGCTCATCAGGCGTTGCAGATACATGGCGGTTACGGCGTGATGAGCGAGTACCCAGTGTCGCGCGCATTCGGCGACGCCAAGGTGCTGGAGATCGTCGAGGGCACCTCGGAGATTCAGAGAATGATCATCTCGCGAAACCTGCTTGCCTGAACCCTCAGTCAAACAGATACGGACACGCGGTCGGGAGACAAGTCATGCTGGAAGGCATCAAGGTGTTAAGTTTTACTCACTTCTTGCAGGGCCCCGCCGCCGTGCAGATGTTGGCCGACGTCGGCGCGGGCGTGATCAAGATCGAACCGCCGGGCGGCGCGTTCGAGCGCAGTTGGACCGGCTTCGATGCGTATGTCGAAGGTGTGAGCATGTTTTTTCTGCTCGGCAACCGCAATCAGCGCAGCATCTCGCTGGATCTGCGCGACGAGCGCGCGCGCGAGATCGTCTGGCGGCTGATCAAGGAAGCCGATGTCCTGATCGAAAACTACCGGCCAGGCGTCCTGCAGCGCATGGGCTTCGGTTACGACGATGTCCGCGAGATCAACCCGCGGCTCGTGTACTGTTCGTGCACCGGCTACGGGTCATCGGGACCGTATCTCAAGCGGCCAGGGCAGGACCTGCTGCTGCAGGCCATCAGTGGCATGACGATGCTCTCCGGCGAGGCCGATTCCCCGCCCACGCCCGTCGGATCCGCGATCGTCGACCAGCACGCGGCGGCGTTGGCAGCCTTCGGCGTGGTCGCGGCCTTGCAGGCGCGTGAACGCACCGGCAAAGGCACGCTGGTCGAAAGCAACCTGCTCAACGCGGCGCTCGATCTTCAGATCGAGCCGTTCACCTACTACCTGAACAAGGGACCACTCTGGCCGCGCACGAACCCGCCGACCGGCAGCCGGTTCCATCCGTCGCCCTATGGGGTTTACAGGACTCTCGACGGCTGGATCGCCGTTTCGCTCACGCCCACTGAGAAGCTGGCGGCGGCCTTGTCTCAGCCCGTGCTGGCCGGGTTTTCGCACCCAAAGGACAACGTGCGCCGCCGCGACGAATTGAACCGCATCGTTTATGACGCGCTGACTGCGCGCACGACGGCCGACTGGATGACGACCTTCGATGAGCACGACATCTGGTACGCGCCCGTGAACGACTACCATCAGGTCGAGGCCGACCCGCAAGTGGCGCACAACCGCATCATCATGGAGGTCGAGCATCCGCAGGCCGAGCCGATTCGTTTGCTCGCACATCCGGTTCGATACGACGGCGCAGCACCACCGCTCACCCGTCAGCCGCCGCGGCAAGGCGAACACACCCGCGAGGTGCTCGCCGAACTGGGCTACGAGCCGGACGAAATCGATACGCTGGTCGAAGCGGGCGCGGCGCTGACCGGGCGGAGAACTGCATGAACACTCATCTGAATCAGTGCCACGAGATGCTGCGCTTTGACGATATCCAGATTGGCCGCTGCCAGGTACTCGTGCGTACCATCGCGGAAAGTGACGTGAACGCTTTCGGCCATCTGTCGGGCGACCTCAATCCCTTACACATGGATCAGCACTTCGCGGCACGCACGCCATTCGGCCACCGCGTGGCGCACGGCCTGCTGACCGCGGCATTGGTGTCGACGACCCATACCGGGTTGACCGGTCCCGGCTTCGTCTACGTCGGGCAGGAGTTGCGCTTTCTCGGACCCGTCTTCATCGACGATACGATCAGGATCCATGTGACCGTAGTCGAGAAGAAACCCGCCAAGCGCATCCTCGTGATGGACACCATGGTTCGCAATCAGGACGGCAAGCCGGTGCTGACCGGACTGTCGGCGCTGAAGGAATTGCGTTTCCAATGATCTGACAATCGGCAGGCGAGGCCAAACCTTTGCGGGTTTTCGACAACAGCCGTCACGCCGATTTGCTATTTACAATTACACTACGTTCGATGCCGACCGGCGAAGGAGAAACAGCACGCTTGATTTAGCCAAGGAGTGCGCTGGCTAAGCGAGCCAAACAAGTGAGCTGGATGCAGGAGACAAATTAAATGCTTAGAGGTTGTGGTTGTCAGTTGCCGGTCTTCAAGATCGCCAACTATGAGTATGGGTCGCGAATCAAGTCGATCGACTTTCATTTCGCACCCCTCGAAGATATGAAATCGACGTTGCCGTATCCTCATCGGCACGAGTTCTATCACATCGTCTGGGTCGTGTCGGGCAGCGGTCACCACATCATCGACTCGATTCGCTACGAGGTGCGGCCCAATACGCTGTTCTTCATGGCGCCAGGCCAGATCCACGACTTCGCATTGTCCGAAGATACAGTCGGCCACGCGATAAGTTTCTCGTCCGAATTTTTCGCCTTCAAGGTTCAGAACCGCCATTCGCAGACGGAAATTCCGGTCTACGATTTCGAGCGAATTCCGAACACGGTTTATATGAGCGACGCACAAGCTCAGGACCTTCATCATGTGCTGGATGGAATCGATGCGGAATATCAGGGTGAAGAGGCAGGCTACGAGGACGTCATCTGGTCATATCTGCGCATTCTGCTAATCAAGTCCGTGCGTCTGGGCGGCGACGCCGTGACCGACGTCAATTCGTCGCGTAGCGTGCTGTTGTCGCGACGCTTCAAAAGCCTCCTGGAAAAACATTTCACCACGGTCCACGACGTCGCTCGCTACGCATGCCTGCTGAACGTCACAGAACGCGCGCTGAACGATGCGACGCGCCAGGCGCTCGGCAGCACGGCGGCCAAGCTGATTCGTGAACGCGTGATGCTGGAAGCGAAGCGTCTGTTGCTGCATTCGGAGGTCAATGTGGCGGAGATCGCAACACAGCTTGCCTTCGACGACCCGGCCTACTTCAGCCGATGTTTCCGCAAGCACACGGGCCGCTCGCCAATCGACTTCCGCCGCAGCCTGGAGAAACTGAGCATTTGAAGCAGTGGGACGATAGGCGTCCGGCTGCGACGTAGGAAAGTCCAATATAAGCCGCGCTTCGTCCTAACCGCTGGAACCGCCGCGCTCCTAGAATTTGCGTGCCCCCGTCACTCGGGAAACGCGAAAGTCATCAGGAGACAAAGGCGTGAATGCTTCGTACCAAGACCAAGGACTGTCCTCTGACCGGTCCGCCCTCTTCACCGATATCCTCGATCGCATTGCGACCAAAGTTGCAGAGGACGAGCCGACGCTCGGCGTCGAATTCCCCCAGATCACAGCGCCCGACGGAAAGTGGGTCCGGCTTCCGGCGTCGCTGTCCGCAGGCTACAGCGGTTCAGCGTGGAGCCACGGCAATTGGTTTTGCGGGTTCTGGGTCGGACTTTTGCTAACGTCGTATTTGCACACCGGCAACGACAAATACCTCTCGTGGGCCCGCGAGCGCATGCGTCTCGTCGCGCAGCGCGCGCAGGATCCTAACACGCACGACATCGGCTTTATCTTCGACAGCAGCGCCGTCCCGGGCTACGAAATCACCCGCGACTCGTGGTACGCGCAAATTGCGATGGAAGCCGCGGACAAACTGCGCGCGCGTCTTGTCACCACGCGCAGCGGCGCCTATCTCGCTTCCTGGGGCCCGCTTGACGATCCGCGCGGACGCAGCGCCTCGGCTATCGACACGATGGCTAATCTATCGTTGCTTTACTGGGCGGCGAACCATTCCGGGGACGGCAGTTATCGCCTCGCCGCCGAAGCGCACTCCGTCATGACCGCCAAGGCGTTTATCCGCCCCGACGATTCGACGTATCACGCGGTGGAGTACGACGTGACAACAGGTGCGCGCCAGCGCGGCTACACGTTTCAAGGCGCATTCGACGAATCGGCGTGGAGCCGGGGCCAGGCGTGGGCCGTCTATGGCTACGTGAACACGGCGCGTGAAACCGGCAAGCGCAACTGGCTAGACCTTGCCGGGCGGCTAGCGGCGTACTATCTGCGCCGGCTCGATGGACGTCCTGTGCCACCGTGGGATTTCGACGCCACTGGCGCGGACGCGGAAATCAAGGATACTGCCGCAGCAGCGGTGATGGCGTCAGCGCTGATCGAGATGGGCCGTCTGCATCCCGACCCTGCTGATGCGGTTCGCTGGCGCGAACACGGACTCGCGATGCTCGAAGCTCTATGTCGTGACGAGTTTGCCTACGAACCTGCGCAGCGGGGACTTTTGAGGAATTCCTGCTATTCGAAGCCGCACAATGAAGGCGTCGATGGCGCGACGATGTTCGGCGATTTCTTCTTCGCGGAAGCACTGAGTCGCGTGATGCTGCCAGGCAGGCTTCGGCCGGCCGACCCGCAACGCGTATCGCTCGCTTGAAGCGTATCTCCCCTCGCGGTTCCCAACTCTCGCTAGCCAGGCCGTCCATGATATCGAACGATCTTCCGCATTTTGTACCTACTGACCTACCCGATGCCCTGCTGGTCGGACGCATCTGGCGAAACGCGCCGATAGACGGGCCGTCGGTCGTCGTTGTTCGTGCCGGTCAGGCCTTCGACATCACGGCGTCGGCGCCGACGACCTCCGACCTGTTCGAGCACGTGGACCTCGTCGAGTTTGCGCATCACGTCGAGGGCGAGGCGCTCGGTCCCGTCGAGAACATCGGCCGCGCATTGCTGGCGCCGTGCGATCTTCAGGCCATCAAGGCATGCGGCGTGACCTTTGCCGTGAGCCTGCTCGAACGGGTCATTGAAGAACAGGCTAACGGCGACGCGACTCAAGCCGACACGGTCCGGGCGACGATCGCGCAACTGATCGGCACTGATCTCTCCAGGATTCGCCCCGGCACGGCAGCTGCCGACTGTCTGAAGCGGGAACTGGAACGGCGCGGCGCATGGTCGCAATATATGGAGGTCGGCATTGGGCCGGACGCAGAGGTGTTCACCAAGTCTCAACCGATGTCGGCGGTCGGCTACGGCGCGGACGTTGGGCTGCACCCGGCCTCCCGCTGGAACAATCCCGAGCCAGAAATTGTGCTGGCGGTAAACAGCCGCGGAACGATCGTCGGCGCAACCCTCGGCAACGACGTCAATCTCCGCGACATCGAGGGCCGCAGTGCGTTGCTGCTCGGCAAAGCGAAAGACAACAACGGCTCATGCGCGATCGGTCCTTTTATTCGGTTGTTCGATGAACGCTTCACCATGGACTCGGTGCGGGCGGCCAGCGTGTCGCTCAGGATAGAAGGCGCGGACGACGGATTTATTCTCGAAGGCGTGAGCCACATGCGCGAGATCAGCCGTGACCCAGAGGAACTTGTGGCCCAGACTGCCGGGCCGCATCACCAGTATCCAGACGGCTTCATGCTGTTCCTCGGCACGATGTTCTCTCCAATTGAAGACCGGCATGCTCCGGGCAGCGGCTTCACGCATCACCTCGGGGACAAGGTGACGATTGCAACACCGGAGCTCGGCGCACTTGTCAACACCGTGCAGTCGTCAACCGAAATCGCGCCCTGGCGATTCGGCGTACGCGCTCTTTACGAGACCCTTGCAAAACGGCGGGCGCTTACCCGCGCCATGGCGTAGGTACCATTCACGTGGACCGCCTCCGCGGATTCCAGCCTCGCCAAGCTACAAAGACTTTGTTCGCGAATCAGCGGAACGGGATACTAAATTTAGAAGCCCGGCGTCAGGACGACTTTCCCTGACGCCGTCCTGCCGTTCTGCAAATCGTCGAACGCCTGGCTTCCGGCATCGAGCGGCCGCACGTCGAGCCAATCCAGCGAACCGAACGCGCCTTCGTGCAACGCCGAAACCGTCGCGCGAAGATCCGCCATCGTATAGGTGTACGTACCCAGCAGCGTGATTTCAGCGAGCGTCAGCTTGCGCATATCGATTTCGCTTGCCCAGTCCTGGAGGCCGATGTGCATCACGACGCCGCCAGGCTTCACCGACGATAACGCGAGCGCGCGTGTCGGCTTTGCGCCCACGGCATCGATCACGAACTCAAACCGGCTTTCAGGCGCCGGCGCGTCCAACGGATCCCATGTCTCGCACTGCGCATGCTGCTCCGCCGATCGTCGACGCAGCGGATTGACCTCCGCCATTTCCACCGACCGGCAGCCATACGATTTCAGTAACAACGCCGACAGCAATCCAATCGCCCCGCCGCCAATGACCAGCGCGCGGGTTTCCGGCAACGGTCTTTGCAGCGCGCGCATCGACAGATTCAGCGCATGCAGCGCCGTAGCAGCCGGCTCGGTCACCGCGGCGTGCGTTGCGGGCATCTCCTGCGGAATTTCGACAACGCATCCCGCAGGCAATGACATATATTGTGCAAATGCACCCGGACGCGTCATGCCGACCATCGTCCGGTTCGCGCACAGATTGTCGCGCCCCTGCACACAATATTCACAGTGCCCGCAGGTGATCAACGGATTGCCCGTGACGCGCAAGCCTTTCATCAGATGCGGTGCGCGCGTCTCCACGATCGTGCCGGCGAACTCATGACCGAGAATGAGGCCGGGTTTGCGTCGCGGATCGTGGCCGTGGAATGCATGCATATCGGAGCCGCAAATACCGACCGCATCGATCCTGAGTATCACCTCGCCGTCGGCTGCAAGCGGTTCGGGCCGATCGAGCAACTGGACCTCATTGGGCTGCGTGTAGACAAGTGCTTTCACAAGCGTTCTCCGTCGTGCAATTGCGTTACCGCCTACCGCGCGGTGTACCCGCCGTCGACCATGATGGTCTGGCCCGTGACGTACGCGGACGCGTCACTCGCAAGAAACACCGTGACGCCATACAGATCGTCGAGTTGTCCATTGCGTCCGATGCACGTGTTCTGCGCGTGCATGTCCGCGACGCGCGCGTCGTTGAAAACGGGAGCCGTCAGCGCAGTGGGGAAAAAGCCCGGCCCAATCGCGTTGCACGTGATGCCGTAGCGTGACCACGCCTGCGCGATAGCACGCGTCAATTGCACGACACCGCCCTTCGCCGCGCCGTATGGCGCGCTATCGTTGAATGCACGGTATGACTGCAGCGACGCGATGTTGATGATGCGACCATGTCCGCGCGCCTTCATCGAGGGTGCGAGCGCCTGCGTCATGAAGAACGGCGCGCCAAGATGCAGTGCGAGCTGCTGTTGCCACGCTTGCGGCGTCACTTCATCGAATGGTTGACGCAGATTGACGCCCGCCGCGTTGACGAGAATGTCAATCTGGCCGTGCTGTGCCGCTGCATCGAGCGCGCAGGCGCGCGCCGCATGCGCGTCGCTCAGATCGCATGCGTGCATGTGCGCATCAATACCGTCATCCCGCAGCCGCATTGCCGCTTCGTCGAGCGCATCACTTCGCCGCGCCACCAGCACGACGCGCGCACCCGCCCCGCCCAACGCGCGCGCCATCGCTTCGCCGACGCCCGAGTTGCCGCCGGTCACGAGCGCGGTTCTGCCATTCAGGTCGAATAGTCGAGCGATATTCAACGGTGTCCTCCTTCGTCGTACCGATTGCACATGCCGATGGCGTTCATACCTGTACCGGTTCGCCACGCACGAATGCTTCGTCGGGAAAGTACTTCTGCAAGCGGTCGTCAGCGGTACGGGCGTGGGCTTCCATGCCTTCGAGCCGCGAGATACGCGCCGTCACTTCGCCAATGCGCTTCGCCGCATCGCGCGTCATGCGCTGCCACGTCAGCGTCTTCACGAACTTGTGCACCGAGAGCCCCCCTGAATAGCGCGCTGCGCCCTTGGTGGGCAGAACGTGATTCGGACCGCTCGCCTTGTCGCCGAATGCGACCGTCGTTTCTTCGCCGAGAAAGAGCGAGCCGTAGCACGTCAGATGATCGAGCCACCAGTCCAGATCGGCAGCCTGCACTTCGAGGTGTTCCGATGCATAGCGGTCAGACACGTCCACCACTTCCTCTCGCGTGTCGCACAGGATCACTTCGCCGTAGTCGCGCCACGCGGCGCCTGCGGCATCGCGTGCGGTCGGCGGCAACGCATCGATGAGTTGCGGAACCCGCTCAATGACCTCGTCGGCGAGCGCCTTCGACGTCGTGAACAACCATGCCGGCGACTCGTGGCCATGCTCGGCCTGGCCGACCAGATCGCTCGCGACCATCGCCGGGTCGGCACTGGCGTCGGCGATCACCGCAACTTCCGACGGCCCCGCGAAGACGTCGATCCCAACCTTGCCAAAGAGCGCGCGCTTCGCCTCCGCGACGAACTTGTTGCCCGGCCCCACCACAACGTCCGCCTGCTTGCCGGTAAAAAGCCCATACGCCATCGACGCGATCGCCTGCACGCCTCCCAGCGTCATCACGACATCGGCGCCTGCCGCCTTGAACGCATACAGCACGTACGGATGGATGCCGCCTCCGCGAAACGGGCTCGAACAGGCAATCACCGTCTTCACGCCCGCTGCCTTGGCAGTCGCAACGCCCATGTATGCCGACGCGATATGCGCGTACCTGCCAGCAGGCGCATAACAGCCGACCACGTTGACGGGCACCACTTTTTGCCCTGCCGTCACGCCTGGATACAGTTCGACCGAGAAATCCCCAATCGAGCGCCGCTGTGCGAGCGCGAAGTCGAATACCTGTTGCGCGGCGAAATCGATATCGGCCTTCACGTGCGCGGGCACTTCGAGCGCACGCCGTTCGATCTCATCGGCGCAGACGATGATCGGACCGTCCCAGTTATCGAGTTTCTTCGCATACGCACGCGCGGCGTCTTCGCCATGCGCCTGAATCTGCGCAAGCATTTCACCGACGACCTGTTGCGCCGTCGCGGTCTCGGTTTCCGGCGTCTTGGCTGCTTTCTTCAGGTAAGTCACGCTCATCGCCTTCTCCTTCATCGATGTTAGAAATAATGCAAGCGCTTGCAGCGAGGCGCTTTTAAAAGGCCACACCGTGGCCTTTTTGCGCGATCGCGACCGCGCGTTATTTGCTGCCGTCCATTGCGAACGCCGCGAGTTTAGGGTCGCCCAACACACGCTTCATCGCGCTGTCGTCGATATAGTCTTTTGCTTCGGGGACGGACGCGAGCGCGCCCGATGCATGCATGAACTGCGCGATCTTCGTGAACGAATCGTCGGCCTGCGATGCGCCTTTCGTGCGGTCCATCGCGGCGAGTTGCTGCTTCAGGTCGAAGGTCGGGCGCGTAGCGAATTCCTTGCGCATCGAATCGTCGCTGATGTTGACGCCGCCCTCCTGGTAAAACTTCTTCATCATCGCGACGGCCTGGTCAGGGTGCGCCTTCATCCACGCCCATGCATGCAGATAGACGGCGAGAAACTTTGCCACCTGATCGGGATGCTGCTTCTCGAATTCGCCACGCGTGACGAGCGCGCCGGGCACCGATGCGCCGCCGTCCTTACCGGAGCACAACACGCGCGCGCCCGCCTTCTCTTCGAGCGTATAGTCATACGGCGCCCACACGCCCGCGTAATCAGCATTGCCCGACGACACAGCGGAAATGATCTCGGCCTGGCCCATGTTCTTGAGCGTCACATCAGCCTTCGTCAGCCCATACTTTTTCAGGCATGCCTGTACCGCGTAATCACCCGTCGAGTTGGACGTCAACACGATGGTTTGGCCTTTCAGCGACGCCGGATTGCGGCGCACCGCGTCATAACGCGCCTTGCTCGCCATCAGAACGTTGCCCTGCGATTCGTCGTTTGTCAGGCCGATCACCTGAATGCCGAAGCGCTTGTAGCCGAGCACGGCCGGCACGGAACCCGTGCCGCCCACGTCCCAGGATTTCGACGCCGCCGCCGCAATCTGCGGCACGCCTGCGGGAAACACCGAAAACTCGGGCTTCAATCCGACCTCTGCCCACCACCCTTTTTCGGTTGCGACATAGAACGGCAACGCCCAATACAGCGCGGGCTGATAGCTGACCCTGATCAGAGTGAGATCGGCGGACCACACGGTGCCCGGCAACGCCGCACTGCCCGCGCAGAGCAACGCAATGAAAGGGATCGCACGCAGACGTTTCATGTTGGTCTCCTGTTTTATGGGGTATTGCGCTCAGCCGTTGGAACCGGTGGCAGTTTTATGCAGTTTCATGCAGCGACACGTTCGACAGCGCCGTGTTCGTCGCGCAACGACTTCCAGATATGCGTGCGCAACCGGACGAACGATTCGAGATCCATCACGTCTTCGATCCGCTTGCACGCGTCCCAGCCATGCTGCTCGCGCACGGACTTCACATCGATCACTTCTTTCACGCGCCCCGGCCGGCCCGTCATCACGACGACGCGATCCGCGAGATACACCGACTCTTCGACCGCGTGCGTGATGAACAGCACCGTGCGCGGATTCACGCGCGTGAGCCGCACCAGTTCTTCCTGCATGACGACCCGGGTTTGGGCATCGAGCGCGCCGAACGGCTCGTCCATCAGCAGCACGCCGGGGTCGAGCGCATACGCGCGCGCGATCGCGACGCGCTGCTGCATGCCGCCCGATAGTTGATGCGGATACGCCTGCTCGTAGCCGCGCAGATTCATCAGCGACAGATAGCGTTCGATCGTTTCGCGTCTTGCGTCGGCGGCCATGCCCTTCGCGCGTAAGCCGAGATCGATGTTGTCCCACACTGTCTTCCACGGGAACAGCGCGAACTGCTGAAAGACGACCGCGCGATCGGGTCCTGGCCGTGTCACCTTGCGGCCCGCCACCGTCACGCTGCCCGAAGTCGGAAACTCAAGACCCGCGACCATCCGCAGACACGTCGTCTTGCCACAGCCCGACGGCCCGACGATCGCAACGAATTCCTTGTCGGCGATTTCCAGTTCGACGTGTTCCAGGGCGACGACGCTCGCCTTGTCGCGCCTGAACATGCGGGACACATCATTGAAACGAATCATGCTCATCGTGCGCTCCGTCACGGTTGAGAGAGTGAAGCCACGGGTGCTAGTGCCGGGCCACGCGCCGGTTGCGCATCGCGTACGCTTCGATGCGTCCAAGCAGCAGGTCGATTGCCGCGCCCACCATACCGATTGCGATCATCGCGCTCATCACCGTCGCAGTGTCGATTGCCGCTTGTCCCTTGACCATCATGTAGCCAATGCCGCTCGACGCGACGATCAGTTCGGCGCCGACCAGCGACATCCAGCCCAGTCCCGCCGCGACGCGCACACCTGCGATCACCGACGGCAACGCGCCTGGCAGCAGCACTTCGCAGACGATCATCCGGTTCGACGCGCCGAGCATGCGCGCCGCTTCGAGCAGCCTGCCGTCGACCTGCTGCGCACCGCGATAAGCATTGACGACGCACGGCGGAAACGCACCCGCAAAAATGATCAGCACCGGGCCACCGATGCCCGTGCCGAACCACAGCGCGGCAAACGGCACCCATGCAATCGGCGCGATGAAACGCACGGTTTCGAAGAGCGGCGTCACGCAGTAGTCGAGCCAGCGGAACCAGCCCATCATCAGACCGAGCGGCACGCCCAGCGCGACGGCCAGCAAAAAGCCCATCAGATAGCGCTGCAAGCTCGACCACAGATGCACTTCGAGCGTGTAACCGACAAACGGATGCGTGAGCAGATCGGCAAACTTGTGAACGACTGCAAGCGGCGTCGGTAGAAAGATCGCGGGGACGAGTTCTGCTGCCGATGCCAGCCACCAGATGCCGAAGAATGCGATCAGCCCCGCGGCATTCAGCGTCCAGAGCGGCACGTTGCGTCGAGCCACAGCACGCCCAGGCTCGCTGACCATCTTGCGCTGGCGCCACGTGCGTGCCGCACTGCCGGACTCGCGATCGACGCCGACGGGCTCGATGTCAGGATGCGCGACACCGCGCAGATGACCCGGTTTCATCTGTTCGCTCTCCAAGGCATGAGTTGCCGTTCGATTTGCCCAAGCGCGACCGTCATCAACCATCCACACAGCGCGACCGTCAGCATCGCAACGACGATCATCGCCGGATAGATGTCGAGCGAGCCTTGCGTCAGCAGATGCCCGAGACCTTTGACCGAACCGATCAGTTCGCCCGCCACGAGCGTCGTCCATGAAGCCTGCAATGACAGGCGCAAGCCTGTGAAAATCATCGGCAGCGCGCCGGGAATCATCACTTCCAGCACGAAGCGCGAACGCCGCAAACCCAGCATCTCGGCGGCTTCGAGCATCGGCACGTCGAGATTGCGCACGCCCGCGAAACTGTTGATCACGCATGGCACGAACGCCGCGAACCAGATCACCATCACCTTCGCGGAGTCGCCGAGTCCAAGCCAGACGATCGCGAGCGGAATCCACGCGAGCGGCGGAATGGGTCGCAACAGCAGAAAGATCGGGTTGAAGAACGCTTGCGCACGCGGCGAGTAGCCCATCCATAGGCCGAGCGGCACGCCCGTCACCGCCGCCGTCGCGAAGCCGTATAGAACGAGCTTCACGCTCTGCACGATGTGCTGGTCGAGACGGCCGTCGGCATAACCGACCGTCACCACCTGGGCAAGCGCCTGCCAGGTATCGAACGGAGTGGGGAATCTCGACGCTGCGACGATGCCTGTGAGAGCCGTCAGCACGTACCACGCGGCGAGCGTTGCAGCGAGCGTGCCGATGCTGCACAGGAAGCGCGGTGAACGCAATGCGGGGAACACATTGTCTCCTGCCTGTTCAGCGGCGTGAAATGCAACGTGCCGCGCAATGAAATGTAACCGCTTGCATTTGAATATAGACGCTATGATCACGGGTCACATCGGGATTTATACCGATTCGAATGATGTTGTACTGTCGTTCGCTTGCAATCGGGCACTACAATCAATTGAGCCTATCCAAACCTGTCTGATCTGCCGCAATGAATACCTTGCCACGCGCCCGTATCAGCGATGTCGCCACACTCGCCGGCGTCTCGACGGCAACTGTGTCGCGCGCTCTCTCCAACCCCGACATGGTGAAAGCGGACACGCGCGCGCGCATCCGTGATGCGATCGCCACGCTGGGATATGTGCCCGACGGCGCGGCGCGCGCGCTTGCGCTGGGCCGTGCGCGAATGGTCGGCGCAATCGTGCCGACGCTCGACAACGCGATCTTCGCGCGTGCGGTGCAAGGCTTGCAAACCACACTGTCGAATTCCGGCTATCAGTTGCTGATCTCCGCGCACGAGTACAACCTGTCCGCGGAAATCGAAGTCGTGCGCGCGCTGCTGGAACGTGCTGTCGACGCAATCGTTCTGGTCGGCACCGACCATGCGCCGCAAACCTATGAACTGATTCGCGCGAGCCACGTCGCGCTGCTGCTGACCTGGTCGCACGCCGAGCGCCCCGGCGCAGCCGGCAGCGGCGACGCAGATTCACCGCCGTCGATTGGCTTCGACAACCAGTTGATCGGGCAACTGGCCGCTGAACATCTGCTCGAACTCGGTCATCGCCGCTTCGGCGTGATCTCGGGCTTCACGCGCCATAACGACCGCGCGCGTCAGCGGATCGAAGGCTTCCGGCGAATCCTTGCACAGCACGATATCCGTCTGCCTGATGCGAACATCATCGAACAGCCGTTCGGCTTCGAAGGCGGTCGCGCCGGGCTCAAGCTACTGACGCAATTGCGCCCTGCTCCAAGCGCCATTTTCTGCGGCAATGACGTGCTCGCGCTGGGTTGCCTGTTCGAAGCGCAATCGGCCGGTATCGCCGTGCCGCAGCAGTTATCGATTGTCGGTTGCGACAATCTGCCCATCGTCTCGCAGATCACGCCAGGTCTCACTACCGTGCTATTGCCCACTTACGAACTCGGCGAACGCGTCGCGCGCGCACTGCTGCGCTGGCTCTCGGACGGCGTGCCGCCGCAGCGCGAGTGTCTGCCGATCGAACTGATCGTGCGTGGCACGAGCGGCCCGGCGCCCGCGTGAAGTGCGCCTGGTTCCTTTCGGCGCATTCGCGCATCACGCGACCAAGGTCTGCAACTGTGTGAGCAACGCATCGGGAATCTCAATTCCATCGCGGCTTGCCGCGTCGGCCAACGCATGCCGCCGTTGCCCTGGCAAACGGACATCCGCATCCTGCAACATCGCCGCGACAAGCGCCTCGACCCGTTCTACGTACATCTCATTGCCCGCCAGCGCGCCCGGATCGATGGCCCAGAACAGATGGCCGATCCGCGAGCGTGCCCCCTCCTCGGTCAGGAACGATCCCGCTTCATAGCCGAAGTTCGCGCCCGCCAGCGCCGCCGCCAGCAGTTCGACCATCAGCGCGAGCATCGCGCCTTTCGCGCCGCCGAACGGCAGCATCATGCCGTCGAGCGCCGCCTTGGCGTCGGTGGTCGGCGTACCGTCGCGGGCGGTCGCCCAGCCGGACGGTATGGGCTTGCCATCGCGCGCCGCAACCATGATCTTGCCGCGCGCCACTTGCGACAGCGACAGGTCGACCATCAATGCGTCGCCATTGCGGCGCGGAAACACGGCGGCAATGGGATTGGTGCCGAATAGCGCATGACGCCCGCCCCACGCGGGCATCGCCGCCGGGGAATTGCTGAACGCAAGGCCCACCATGCCCGCCGCGCCGATCGCCTCCAGGTGATATGCGCCGACGCCGAAATGATGGCTGCGGGTCACGCTCGCCACTGCGCTGCCGTGTTCGCGCGCACGGCCGATCAAGGTCTCGACAGCAAGCGCGCAGGCGGGAAACGCCATGCCATCGGCGGCATCGACGAGCACGGCGGCGTTGCGCGTCGCAACAATGGAGGGCTTCGCCTGCGGATCGACGCGCCCGTTGCGCAACTGCGCGACGTACATCGGCAAACGCGAAACACCGTGCGACGACAACCCGCACGAGTCCGCATACACCAACGCGCGGGCCGTGGCCGTCGCGGTCTCCGGCGTTGCGCCCGCGTTGCGGACGGCGCGCGTCGCGAGTTCGAGCAGTTCGTCGGCTGAGACTCGCGTCATCGTGAAATTCCTTCGGTCACGTGTGAATCACGCTGCGCAAGCAGGGCCTCCGTCACGCGCGCCGCAACGAGCGTGCTGACACGTTCGTTCGACTGCATGGTCAGCCCCGCAATGTGCGGCGTGAGAATGAGGTTTGGTGCGTCGGCCAGCGGGGAACGGGCGGCGAGCGGCTCGTCGTTGAAAACGTCGAGCGCCGCGCCGCCAATGCGGCCTTCGCGCAACGCCAAGGCAAGCGCCGCTTCATCGACGATCCCGCCGCGCGACGTGTTGACGATGATCGCGTGGCGCTTCAGCGCCGCGAGTTGCGATGCGCCGAGCAGATTGCGCGTGCTGTCGACGAGCGGCACATGCAGCGTGATCACATCGGCGGCACGCAACGCTTCGTCGATGCTCACGCGGCGTGCGCCGGTCGCGGCCCAGCACGCCGCGTCGGCCGGCTGCAGCGGATCGTAGGCGAGTACCTGCATGCCCAGCGCACGCGCGAGCTGCGCAACGAGTTGCCCGATGCCGCCGAAGCCGATGACGGCAAGCGTGCTACCCGCCGCTTCACGGCCATTCGAAAGCGCCGCGCGCGGCCATTTGCCCGCCGCGACCTCCATGCTCGAACGGTATGCACCGCGCAGCAGCATCAGTGCCGTGGCGAGCACGTACTCGGCCACCGCGCGTGCATTCGCACCCGTCGCCGGGAACACCGATACGTTGCGTTGCGCGCATGCGTCCAGATCGATGTTGTCGAGCCCGACGCCCAGACGCCCGACTACGCTCAGACGCGGCGCGGCATCGAGCAGCGCGGCCCTTACCTGCGTGCGATTGCGCACGATCAGCGCGTCGGCATTGGCCAGCAACGCGTTCAACGCAACGGGTTGATCGACGAGCGACGCATCGACATGCACGTCGAAGTGCTCGCTGAGCGCTGCGACTGCGCAAGCGTCGATGAATTCGCTGATGACGATCTTCTTGCGCGTCGCGCGCGGATTGGTATTCAGGTTCGTGCTCAATTCGAGCGCTCCTGTACATACGCGGGCGGCGCCATGTCGTTGACATCGCTTGCGTTCGCTTGCGGCTCGCCGCGTTGAACTTCCGGCGGCGCGGCCAGCAGTTTGCGCGCGGCCTGCACATCGAATGCGCCTTCCCAGCGGGCGACGACAATCGTCGCCACCGCATTGCCGATCATGTTCACGATCGCGCGAATCTCGTTGAGCACGCGATCGATACCGAGTATCAGCGTAATGCCCGCAACCGGAATGATGTTGTGCGTCGACAGTGTCGCCGTCAGTGCGACCAGCGCCGCACCCGCCACGCCCGCGCCGCCCTTTGACGTCACCATCAATATCGCCAGCAGCCCGATCTGTTGCAGCAGCGTGAGATGGGTATTGGTGGCCTGCGCGATGAAGAGCGAGGTCATGGTCAGATAGATCGCGGCGCCGTCGAGGTTGAACGAATAGCCCGTCGGCAGCACGAGCCCGACTACCGGCTTCGGACACCCAAGCCGTTCGAGCTTTTCCATCAACCGAGGCAACACCGATTCCGTTGTAGACGTGCCCAATACGATCAGCAGTTCCTCACGCAGATACTTGAGCAGCGGCCACAACCCCACGCCCGCCCAGCGGCAGATCGTGCCCAGCACCAGGGCGATGAAGAGAATGCTCGTCAGATAGAAGCACACGATCAACAGACCGAGTTGCTGCAACGTCGAAATGCCATATTTTCCGACTGTGAACGCCATCGCGCCGAACGCGCCAAGGGGAGCCAGGCGCATGATCATTTCGACGATCCGCATCAGCGCTTCGCCGCTCTGTTCGATCACGCGCGACAGGAAGCGGCTGCGCCGCGACATGATCGATAGCGCGATGCCGAACAACACCGAGAACAGCAACACCTGCAACAGATCGCCCCGCGCGAACGCGCCCACGACCGAATTCGGCACAATCTCTTCGAGGAAGCTGGTGTTCGACTGCGCGTGAACTTCCGTCACGTAATGGCTGACTGCATGCGTATCGAGCGTCTTCGGATCGATGTTCAGCCCGGAGCCGGGGTGCAGCAGATTGGCGACGACAAGGCCGATGACGAGCGCCACCGTCGTCACCGCTTCGAAGTACACGATGGTTTTGAGGCCGACGCGCCCGACCTGCTTGAGATTCTCCATCCGCGCGATGCCGACGGAGACGGTACAGAAGATCACCAGCGTGATCAGCATCTTGATGAGCCGGATAAAGGTATCACCGAACGGCTTCATCTGGACGCCGAGATCCGGCCAGAAATAACCGACGAGAATGCCTGCCGCAAGTCCGATCAGAACCTGCACGTAAAGATGTTTTAGCACGCGCAAGATGGTGTCTCCTCCACTCGCTGCTGCTGGAAAATGGAACAGCGCCGTGCGGCGCGTGCCGGGCTTCTTGGGCCCGAGACGTCACGCGTGCGCGCGCTGCCGCGAAAACTCCATTGAATACGGGGGATCCGAAGCTGACGCGAAGCTAACTGTCATCGCAGCCGCCTGCGCGATCAGGATTCATGCGCTATGCAGCGCGGCCCGTCGCGAGGACGGGCCCGGAGAAATTACGCGCTTTCGAACAGGCGCGTCAACACGAACTCGCGGTGGCCGAGCGCTTCCGCCGACGTAAAGCGCCCGTTCGCGGTGCGCAGCATCGATTCCAGCAGTTTGTCGCCAGCCTGATCGAGATTCTGTTCGCGCTGCAATAGTCCCGACACATCCACGTCGATATGCTCGCTCATCGTGCGCACCGTACGCGGGTTCGCGCAAATCTTGATGACAGGCACGATCGGATTGCCGATCACGTTGCCCTGCCCGGTCGGGAAGAAATGCACGGCAAAGCCCGACGCGGCGCACAGCGTAACCATCTCGGCCGCGGCTGACGACGAATCCATGAACCACAAGCCCGGCCCCGTCGGTTCCTCGGCCTTGTCGAGCACGCCGTCGACTCTGCACTTCTTGCCGATCTTCTGGATATTGCCCAGCGCTTTTTCTTCGATGGTCGTCAGGCCGCCCGCGATGTTGCCTTTGGTCGGTTGCGACTCCGACAGATCGTCGGTCTTCCAGCGGTTGATCATGTCCTGATAGCGGTCGAACATGAACTGGAAGCGCTCGCGCACCTGGTCGTTCGCGCAACGCGCCGCAACGATCTGCTCGCCGCCCGTGAGTTCGGACGTCTCGCCGAAGACGAGCGTCGTGCCCAACCCGTAGAGCTTGTCGAACGCATTGCCGACAGTCGGGTTCGCGCCGCAGCCGGACGTGGTATCGGATTCGCCGCACTTCGTGGATACCCACAGGTCCGAAATCGGGCATTCTTCGCGATCGAGAGACGTGGCGTACTGCACCATCTCTTTCGCGGTTTTCGAGGCACGCATGATCGTATCGTGATCGCCATGCAGTTCGATGCCGAAGCCCATCACCGGCTTGCCTGACTTCGCAATGCCGTCTACGACGCGTTTGGTCCAGCCTTCCTCGATCCCGATCACGACGACCGCCGCGACATTCGGGTTGCAGCCGGCGCCGATCAGCGTGCGGAAATGCAGATCGAGGTCGGCGCCGAACTGCAGGCGGCCGTATGGATGCGGTAGCGCCATCGTGCCTTTGATGGCCGTTTCGACGGCCAGCGCGGCGGCGTTCGACAAATCGTCGACGGGCAGGATGATCACATGGTTACGCACGCCGACGCGTCCATTGGAACGGCGAAACCCGCGGAAAGTGGTGTTCTGGTCAATCACGCTCATGGTGGCTCTCTTCGATCTGGCTCTGTTGAGTGGGGAAGCTCGCTCGCAATGTCGATGCGCGAGCTGGTCGATCCTCGCGCCGGCTACCAGCGCTTCGTCTTGATGTTGTGAACATGCGCATGTTCACCCGCGCGGATCGGCGCAACGACCTTGCCGATGTCCACGCCGTACTTGAACACCGTGTCGCCGACCGCCATGTCTTTTAGCGCCACCTTGTGACCGATCGGAATGTTCTGTTTCGCCGAGATCGTCACGAGCTCGTCGTCGTCCATGATCCACGCGTTCAACTGGGTCCCCGCCTTGATGCCTTCGACAACCGCCACACCGACGGTGTCTTTCGCTTCGTGCAGCACGATATGAATCGTTTTGCGGTCTGACGAAGGGCTGGCGGAAGATCCTTCACCGGATTGTTGCGGTGCACCTGCTGCGGTGTGGCTCATCAGTTGTCTCCAGTCTGTTGGTACGGTTTGGTTCGCCTGCGTGAACCCATCTTAGGCGGCACATTTGCATGTGTCAACCATATCATCTATATGTGTTTGATGAACCGTATGAAGTAGAATCAATTGAAAGACAGCAGCAATGAAGATGCAACGACAGGATGAGATCGATGAATACGTTGACGACGGGTATCAATCTACCGAACAGTGCGGCCACCACGCCGGCAATCGGCGGCACGCGCTACAAGGAAGTGAAGAATGCGATGCTGGCCGCGCTGGCCGCGCACGAATGGAAGGGCGGCGAAACGATTCCTTCGGAAAAGCGGCTGGCCGAACGCTTCGGCGTATCGATCGGCACGCTGCGCAAGGCAATCGACGAACTGGTGGCCGACAACATTCTGGTGCGGCATCAGGGGCTCGGTACTTTCGTCGCGCAACACCAGCGTGATCGTCATTTCTTCCGCTTCTTCCGCATCGTCCGCCAGGACGGCGACAAGACCTACCCGACCGTAACGCTCGTGCAGTTCAGGAAGGCCAAGGCTACGCGCGATATCGCGACGCTGCTGAAAATCGAAACGGGCGCGCGCGTGTTCACGTTCATCAACCGTCTGGCGCTGCATGGCGAAACGGTGATGATCGACAACATCACCGTACCCGAGGCGCGTTTTGCGGGCCTGACGGAAGCCGCGCTGCGCAGCCGGCCGAGCACGCTGTACAACTTCTATCAGGATGCGTTCAACATCAACGTGCTCGGCACCGAGGAACGCGTGCGCGTCGCGGTAGCCAATGAACTCGAAAGCAAACTGCTGGAAGTGCCGCACGGCACGCCGCTTCTTGAAGTGCGGCGCGTCGCGTATTCGTATCATCAGGCGCCCGTCGAAGTGCGGATCTCGCATGCGAACACCGCACGCTACGAATACGTCGGTGCTTCGGCATCGCACGAAGAGCCGCTCTGACAAGGCCAGAAGCCAAGCGCGGTGCGCAGCGCCAAAAGCCGCCGGCCGCGCGCCGCACATGTCACGTTTTCCCGCATTTGCAATCAACAGCACGATCACCTACACTCGCTACTCATACAGATGAGTTAAATCACACGGAGCTGAATTCGCTGAATGCCACAGTCACCGAAGCAAGGCATTTCACGCGCGATCCGGTTGCCCACAACACACCATCTGTGAACCTGATTCCGGCCGCGTCGCGCAAACCGTTTTGTCGCGAGCAGGCCGGCAACAAGGAGACACTCACGATGCGTACCCCGCCTCATCGTCATCCCGCTCATGTCCTTCATGTCGCGCCTTGCCGCGTGACGCATGCGTTGCGCCGGCCGCAGCCACGCGAGACCGAATAGGCACACGCAGCCCCCACCCATCCGGTTTATCCGGTGTCGCATTTCAACAGATTGGCCGTGCCGTTCCTGTCGCAAGGAGTGTCCAGCGATGAGCCTTCGTAAAGTTGCCGTATTTCTCTCAACGCTGCTCGCTCTCGGCGCAGCTCTCACCAGTGCGCCCGCCCGCGCCGAACTGTCGGAGATCCGGATCGCGCGCCAATACGGCGTCAGCTATTTGCCGCTGATGCTGATGCAGGATCAGAAGCTGGTCGAAAAGCACGCCGCGCAACTGGGCGTGCCGAATCTGAAAGTGTCATGGGTCGAATTCGCGGGCGGCAACGTGATGAACGACGCGCTGCTGTCCGATTCGTTGCAGATCGCGTCAGGCGGCGTCGCGCCGCTCGTGCTGCTGTGGGCGCGTACGCGCGGCACGCCCGTCGAGGTCAAGGCGCTGTCGGCGATCAATTCGATGCCGCTGCTGTTGAACACCAACAATCCGACGGTGAAAACGTTGAAAGACTTCACCGGCAAGGACAAGATCGCGCTGCCCGCAGCGAAGGTGTCGATCCAGGCAATCACGTTGCAAATGGCCGCGGAAAAGGCCTTCGGCGCCGGCAACCAGGGGCAGCTCGATAAATACACTGTCTCGCTGGCTCATCCCGATGCGCAGCAGGCGCTGCTGTCGGGCAATAGCGAAGTGACCGCGCATTTCGGCTCGCCGCCGTTTCAGGAACAGGAATTGGCCCACCCTGGCGTGCGCACCGTTGTGAATTCGTATGACGTTCTGGGCGGCAAGTCGACATTCAATCTGGTCTGGTGCATGACGAAGTTCTATCAACAGAATCCGAAACTCGTGCAAGCCTTCATGGCCGCGCTCGACGATGCCGAAGCGCAGATCACCAGGGACAAGCACGCGGCCGCACTCGCCTACCTGCGCATCAGCAAGGACAAGAGCAATGTCGCCGACATCGAAAAGATGATTTCGTCGCCCGATGTCGCCTTCACGACCACGCCCGAAAACACGCTCAAATACGCGGATTTCATGGCACGCACGGGCCTGATCAAGACCAAACCCGCCTCGTGGAAGGACATGTTCTTTCCGACCGCCCAATCGCTTCAAGGGAGTTGATCATGCATCGCACGCGTGCTGGAGCCACCCGCGCCACATCCTCGCCGAGCGGCATGCCGTTACTGGATGTCGCCGGCGTAACGCTGCAATACAAGACGCCGCGGCATCTCGTGATGGCAACGTATCGCGTCGACTTTCAGGTATTCGAAGGCGACCGTTTCGTTTTGCTTGGGCCATCGGGTTGCGGGAAGTCGACGTTGCTCAAGAGCGTCGGCGGCTATCTGCTGCCGACGGAAGGTTCGATCACGCTGAAGGGCAAGACGGTGACGAAGCCGGGCCCCGACCGGATGATGGTCTTTCAGGAATTCGACCAGTTGCTGCCGTGGAAGACGGTCAAGCAGAACGTGATGTTTCCGCTGCTCGCTTCGCACCGGCTGTCGGCGCGCGAAGCGGAACAGCGCGCGATGCATTACATCGACAAGGTCAACCTCACGAAATTCTCGGACAGCCATCCGCATACGTTATCGGGCGGCATGAAGCAGCGCGTGGCGATTGCGCGCGGCATGGCGATGGAACCGGACATCCTGCTGATGGACGAGCCGTTCGCCGCACTCGATGCGCTCACGCGCCGCAAGATGCAGGACGAACTGCTGACGCTATGGCAGGAAACGCGCTTCACCGTGCTATTCGTCACGCATTCGATTCCGGAAGCGATCAAGGTCGGCAGCCGGATTCTGTTGCTGTCGCCGCACCCGGGGCAGGTCAAGGCAGAACTCGATACGGCGGCGGCAGGCGAATCCGCTGCCACGCTCGAAAAACGCATCCAGCACATGCTGTTCGAAGACGAAATCCACGAGGCAGAGAATGTCTGACGCTACCGCACACGGTTCCGCATCCGTCCATCCGCCCCGTGACGACATGATCACGCGCGCGCCGCGCGGCGAGATCATTCGCGAACCCAGCGATGCACAGCATTTCAGCGTCGTCGAAAAGCCGCTGTCACTGTTCGAGCGCCTGTACAACCAGAGCTGGCTGCGCAAGTTCCTGATCCTCGCGCTGCTCGCGCTGGTCTGGGAAGGCTACGGACGCTGGCTCAACAATCCGTTGCTGTTTCCCACTTTCAGCGCGACCGTCGACGCGTTCTGCACGAGCATCGCAAACGGCGAACTGCCCGGCAAGGCATGGGCGTCGATCCACGTATTGCTGCTCGGCTACGGCTGCGGTCTGCTGCTGGCCGCGTTGCTGACGGCCGCCGCGATCACCTCGCGCATCGGCACGGACTTTCTCGAAACGATGACGTCGATGCTCAACCCGCTGCCCGCCATCGCGCTGCTGCCGCTCGCGCTGATCTGGTTCGGGCTCGGCAACGGCAGCCTGATCTTCGTGCTCGTGCATTCGGTGACATGGTCGGTCGCGTTGAATACGCACTCGGGCTTTCTGTCGGTGAGCAACACGCTGAAAATGGTCGGGCGCAACTATGGCTTGCGCGGCGGGCGCTACGTCGCCGCGATTCTGGTGCCCGCTGCGTTCCCGAGCATTCTGACCGGCCTGAAGATCGGCTGGGCCTTCGCGTGGCGCACGCTGATCGCGGCGGAACTCGTGTTCGGCGTGAGTTCGGGTTCCGGCGGCCTCGGCTGGTTCATCTACGAAAACAAGAACCTGCTCGACATCGCGAACGTGTTCGCGGGTCTGTTCACGGTGATTCTGATTGGCCTCGCCGTCGAGAACCTGATCTTCCGCGTACTCGAACGCCATACCGTGCAACGCTGGGGCATGCAGTCGTGAAGCATGACGTGCACGCACGGGAGGCTCGTTGCTAAGCGCCGACATCGCGCTGCTGGTGATTGGAGGCAGCGCGGTCGCGGGCTTCGTGTCGGGGCTGGCGGGATTTGCGTTCGGTCTCGTCGCGATGGTGTTCTGGGCATGGGCGCTGCCGCCGCAAGCGATCGGGCCGATGCTCGTGGTCGGCTCGCTGGTCGGACAGATGCTAACCGTGCATACGGTGCGCTCGCAGATACGGCCGAAGATCATCGGTCCGTTCATCGCAGGAGGCATCGTCGGCGTGCCGATCGGCGCGATGCTGCTGCCGTTCATCGATCCCGTCGGCTTTCGGATCGGCGCCGGTCTGCTGATGATCGTCTATTGCGGCGTGATGCTCGCCGCGAAAGATCTGCCGACGGTGACGGCAGGCGGCGCCTGGGCGGACGGCGGCGTCGGTGTGGTCGGCGGCATTCTGGGCGGCATTGCGGGGCTCGTCGGTCCGGCACCGACCATATGGTGCATGCTGCGCGGTCACAACAAAGATACGCAGCGCGCGATCTGCCAAAGCTTTTTCATCGCGATGCAATCGCTGACGCTCGTCACGTATGCACTGACGGGCCTGATCGGCAAGCAGACGTTAGTACTCTTCGGCTGGATGCTGCCGTCGTCGCTGCTGTTTGCGTGGCTCGGCTCACGGCTTTATCGGCGTCTGTCGGACACCGCGTTTCGGCGGGTGCTGCTTGCGCTGCTGTTCGCTTCGGGCGTGGCGCTGCTGGGCTCATCGCTTGTTCACGCGATGAAGTAATGCCGATGCGGCAACGTCAAGCGGAGTGAGCGTCATGAGTGCGATTCGCTATTTCGTCACGTTTCTGTCCGTCGCGCGCCACGGCTCGTTCGCCGCAGCCGCCGACGAAGTGTGTCTCACGCAGGCCGCCGTGAGCCTGCAGATGCGTTCACTGGAACGCGATCTCGACATGGTGCTGTTCGAACGGAGCGCGCGCTCGGTCGCATTGAGCGAACAGGGACGCACGATCGTGCCGCTCGCCGAAACGCTGGTCGCCGACTATCGGCGGATTCTGGCCACGGCGGGCCGCGACGAACTGGCGGGCGTCGTGCGGGTCGGCGCGCTGGTGTCGTCGCTGATGGGCGCGTTCGCCGATGCGATGCTGAATCTGAAACGCCGCTACCCGCGCCTCGAACTGAAGCTTTTCACGGGCCTGTCGAGTGACTTCACGCTACGCGTGGAGAACGGAGAACTCGACGCCGCCATCGTCACGCAGTCGCCCACCGGCTTTCCCGCCGCGTTGAAGTGGACGGTGCTGTATCACGAGCCGATGGTGCTGATCTCGTCGGCTGACAATCCGCGCGCGCACGTCGACATGCTGCTTCGTGAGCCGTTCATCCGTTTCGACCGGCAGACGTGGACAGGCATGCTGATCGACGACGCGCTGCGCGGCCTCGACGCTTCCGTGCACGACATCATGGAGCTGAACTCGCTCGAATCGATCTGCGAAATGGTGAAGCGCGGTTTCGGCGTTTCGGTAGTTCCGCGCCTCGCGAATGCGAACTGGAATCACGAATCAGGGCTGCGCGTGACCGAGTTGCCCGAGCGGATCGCGCCGCGCCGCGTCGGCCTGCTGGAACGGCGCGAACACGGACGCGAAGCGTTCACGGCCGCCGTGAAGCGTCACTTCACGACGGCGGCCGACGTTTCCGCCAGTGGCAATGATTCGTCGAGCAGCGACTGACCAGGCTTCACGCGCGTGAACTGCACGCGCCGGCGGCTGGTTTCGAAGGCGTTCTGCTGAAGCCGCAGGCATACATACTCGGATGTGTCCAGATCTCCGGCATCGGGAAAGTCTTCGCGGAAATGCGCGCCGCGCGAATTCTCGCGCAGCAACGCCGACTCGGTGATCGCGCGGCTCACGAGCGTCAGGTTGTGCAGGTTCATCCAGTCGTGCCACGACAGGTTGAAGCGCAGATCGCGTCCATCGACACCCGTGCGGTCCAGCCGTTCGCCGATGTCGATCAATGCGCTTCTCGCGCGCAGCAAGCCCTGCTCGTCGCGCAGAATGCCGACGTCGCGCCACATCAACTCGTACAGGTCGTCGCGTATCGATTCGAGCTCGCCCGCAGGCTGGCCGAGCGGCCGCGTGCAACGTTCGATGGCGCGCTCGATCTGACTGGCATCGGCGGTGGCGAGGCGCCCATGGCGCGGCACCCAGCGCGCGAGCGTCTCACCCGCAATGCCGCCGAACACCGTCGAATTCGCGACGCCGTTGCCGCCCAGCCGGTTCGCGCCGTGCACGCCGCCCGCATCCTCGCCCGCGACGAAGAGGCCAGGCAGCGTCGTCGAACAGTCGGTCTCGAACAGCACGCCGCCCATCATGTAGTGCGCGGTCGGCACCACTTCGACCTGGCCGCCCGCCAGATCGAAGCCGCAATCCGCGCAGCGTTCGACCATGCCCTTGAAACGCTGGCGCACGCTGTCGGGCCCGAGATGATCCATGCGCAGATAGACGCCGCCGTTCGGCGTCGTGTTGCCCGCGCGCAGTTCACGGAAAATGCTGCGCGAGACGATGTCGCGCGTCGCGCGCTCGCCGCGCGGATCGTAGCGGTGCATAAAGCGCTCGCCGTCGCCCGTCAGCAGGTAGCCGCCCGCGCCGCGCAGCCCTTCTTCGAGCACGGTGCCCGTCATGCGCGTATGAGTGCCCGCCAGCAAGCCCGTCGGATGGAACTGCACCATCTCCATGTCGCGCAACGTGAGGCCGGCACGCAGCGCCATCGCCATGCCGTCGCAACTCTTGTCTGCGCTCGGCGTGTGGTACTTGTACATCGTGGGGCCGCCGCCCGTCGCGAGCAGCACGGCCTTCGCGCGCACGAAGACGAATTCGCCGCTGCGAATGTCGATCATCAGCACGCCGGCCAGTGCGCTGCCGTCTTCGGACTCGATGAATTCCACCGCGCGATGTTCTTCGAGCCGCTCGATCCCGCGCGCCCACACCTGTTCGGCAAGCCGGTTGATGATCTCGATGCCAGTCTGATCGCCCTTGTGCACCGTGCGGTCGAAGGTTTGCCCGGCGAATGCCTTCTGCTTCAGAGTGCCGTCCGGGTTGCGGTCGAAGAAGCAGCCCAGTTCGTTTTCGAGTTCGTTGATCCGCTCGACCGCGCGTGTCACCAGCGTCCACGCGAGTTCCTGGTTCGACAGCCATTTGCCGCCTTCGATCGTATCCATGAAGTGACGTTCGATCGAATCGCCCTGTGCTAGCGCGACGTTATAGCCGCCCTGCACCATGCGCGTACAGCCGCATTTGCCGAGCAATCCTTTCACGGCGATCGTGATGCGCAACTGCGGCGCGTCGGCCTGCGCATGCAGCGCGGCAAACAGGCCCGCGCCGCCGCTGCCGAGAATCAGGATGTCGGTATCCACGTGCTTCATGGTCGGTTCCCCGTGATGAACGACGCTGCGTTCGTTCAGCTTCTGATGCCCAGCGACGCGAGCACCGCTTCGCGCCGCTCACGCGTGCTCTGCTGGACCTTCGTGTAGACGCTGCCGCCGTGACTATCCATCGCGACGAGCAGCGGGCCGAATTCGCCGATCCTGAAGCGCCATAGCGATTCGGGGTTCAGGTCGTCGAGATCGACGTCTTCGATCTGTTCGATCCATGTCGTCTCCAGCGCCGCCGTGCCGCCGACGATCGCGAGATACACGCCGCCGTATTTTGCGAACGCATCGCTCGACGCCTGCCCGAGCCCGCCCTTGCCGATCACGATGCGCACGCCGTATTGCGCCATCAGCGCCGCGGTGAAGCGCTCCATGCGTGCGGACGTCGTCGTGCCGACGCAGACAGGCTCGTAGCCCGCCGGATGTGCGTCCGAGCGTGGCACCTTGCGCACGTTCGGCGCGGTGTGAATCACCGCATGGCCGCGCAGATCGAAGCGAGTCGTGCGGCCACGGTCGAACATGTGGATCTGCGTGGCGTCGCGGATGCCGAACAGCGTGCCTGTCAACGTAACGGTGTCGCCCGTGCGCAACGCGCGAATCTGCGCTTCGCTAGCAGGCATGGACAGGGTGTGATGAGTCATCGATCGTTCCTTGACGGTGTGCGTGCCGATGCGGACAGCCCGCGTGTCAGTAGCCGTACTCGACGCCCGCCGGCGTCAGCGTGGCGCGCGCGCGGCGGGCCGAATGACACTGCATGTTCACGGCGACCGGATTCATCGTGATATGCGTCGCCGCCAGTTCGAGGTGGACCGCGAACGACGTCGCGTCGCCGCCGAGCCCCTGCGGGCCGACGCCCAGGCGGTTCACCGCGGCCGACAGTTCCTCCTCCAGCGCGGCCGCCGCCGGATCGTCGCAATGCGTACCGAGCGCGCGCGTCGCGGCACGCTTGGCGAGCCACACGCACAGATCCGAGGTGCCGCCGATGCCCACGCCTACAATCGTCGGCGGACACGTCTTGCCGCCCGCATCGACCACGCAGTCGATCACGAAGCGTTTGATCGCGTCGACACCTTCCGCCGGAATCGCCATTTTCAGAAACGAGTTGTTTTCCGAACCGCTGCCCTTCGGAATCATTTCGATCACGAGCGTGTCGGCTGTCGAGTCGAAGTCGATATGGATCGCGGGCATCAGCACGCCGCAAGACGAATGTTCGTTGTTCCGCGTCAACGGATGCACGACCGACGAGCGCAATGGATGCTCGCGCGTGGCCCGTTCGCAGCCGCGCCGGATCGCTGCTTTCAACGCGACGCCGTCGAGCGCGAGGCCCGTGCCGATCGTCACGTTGTAGATCGGCAGCCCGGTGTCCTGGCACAGCAGGTTGTCCTGATCTTCGGCAATCGCGATATTGGTGCGCATTGTGCCCAGCACGCGGCGCGCGGTGTCGTCGGTTTCAGCGCGTTCGAGGCGCGCGATACCGTCCTTGATGTCGGGCGGCAAATGCTTCAGCGCGCGTATGTACAACTGCTTCGCGACCTCTTCGATCTGCTGCATGTCCATTGAGGAATCTCCGTCGGGGGACCGTGCGTTCACAACGTGAGCGACAGCGCAAACGCCAGCCCGATGACCAATGCGCCGCCCGCTGTCGCCGCGATCAGGTTCTTGCGCAAACCGCTCCATGGCCGGTATTCGATGAGCAGAATGCGCACGCCGCCGAACAGATGCGCGGCCAGCAACGTGACGAGGCCCCACTCGGCGAATACGAAGGCGGGTTGCCTCGTCACGGCGAGAAACGACTCGAACGATGCTGCGCCGTGCAAAGCGGTGCCGAGCGCCCAGAAGTGCAGCGGCAGAAAGAAGGCGAGCGCGAGTCCGGACAGACGGTGCACAAGAAAGGCCCACCACGCGGGATGGTTGCGCGCGCGCGAGTCGGCGCGCCGGCCAGGGGTGCGGTGTCGGGCGTGGTTCGTGTCTGTTGCTGGTTTCGCTGCGCGTGCCATGTCGCTCATTGCGGCCCTCCTACCAGCGCGAAGACCGCGCGCAGACCGGCAATCGCCAGCGCAATGCCGACGATCACGCTCGCCACCCCGACGCTGCGCCCGCGCCAGCCGAGCCACTCCTCGGCGATCCTTCTCAAGCCGACAGGCACATGCGCGGACGACGCAAGCACGAACACTGAATAGAACACCGCCCACGCCGTATTGCCGTGCAGACGCGCGATCACGTTCGCCGCGCTCAGCCCGCCATGCACGACGATAATCATGGTGACAAGATGGACGGCCACGCATAAGGTCAGCACCATCGCCGACAGGCGCTGCAACTGCCAGCCGCTCATCATCGCGGTTCTCCTTTCGGCGCATGGCCGCGAAGCCGCTTCAGGCCAGCAATGCTGGCCGTCGGCTGCAGCGACTTGGGACACCGTTCGGTGCACGAGCCGAGCGTATGGCACGAATGACAGCCTGCGTCGTTGGAGACGGCTGCGACGCGGGTTTGCTGCTGGATGTCGCGTACGTCGTTGACGAGCGTCCACGCACGGTTGAGCGCGGCGGGTCCGAGATAGTCGGGGTTCCATGCGACGACGTCGCAGCTCGCATAACAGACGCCGCAGCCAATGCATTCAATCCCCGCGTCGGCCGCCTTGCGTTCGGCGGAGGCGGGATCGACGCAAGCGGCAGGTTCGTTACGCGTGTGCTCGCCCTTGAAATAGCCCTTCGCGTCGCGCCATTTGTCGAAGAAGGCGGTCATATCCGTCGCCAGATCCTTGATGACAGGCAGGTGATTGAGAGGCGCGATTTCGAGCACGTCACCGGCATGCTTCATGACTTTGGTGACGTGCGTGCGGCAGGTCCATCGCGCGCGGCCGTTGACGGTCATTGCGCATGAACCGCACATGCCGACCCGGCACGCAAAGCGATAGGACAGCGTCGCGTCCAGATGGCGCTGGATGTGGATCACCACGTCGAGCACTGTCTGACTTTCCATGCGCGGCACGTCGAAGCGCTGAAAGCTGCCTTCGTCGTTACCGCGCCAGACGTCGACCTTGAGTTGCGGGGGAGTGGTTCGCATCGTGACCGTTGAGGTTCGAATGATTGCGAAGCCAGTCTAAGGGGCGCGCGCCGCCCGTCAAAGCCAAAGATTCTTGTTGCAAGCTCAAGGTTTTTTTATGCTCGCGGGCGTGCGAGTGCCTGTGAGAACGCTCTTGAAACCGCCCCACCAGGCTTGTCATACCAGGCTTGTCATTTCAGAGTGTTCTGAAATTCCGCGCTAACATATGTTCGATTGCCCAATTGAAGTGCGTACGCACTCGTCGACGCCTGGGAACGCCGCCGCGTCCGCGGGTCTGGTGGATCCTGAGTTGCCGCAACACGCAACTAATCCACGAAGTCGGACAGCTTTAGTCAAACGGTCTGCAGAATGAGAAAACGATTACCTCCGCTTAACTGGTTGCGCGCATTTGAATCCTCTGCCCGGCATCTCAGTTTCACCCATGCGGCGACCGAGTTGAGCCTGACCCAGGCGGCGGTAAGCCAACAGGTGAAGGGACTCGAGTCGCAGTTGGGGGCAGTCCTCTTTAAGCGCTTGCCAAGAGGACTCGAGCTCACTGAGGCCGGGCTAGCCTATTTGCCGGTTGTCCACGAGGCCGTAGAGCGACTGGCGGCCGCAACTGAAGAGATCTTCGGGCAAGGTCACGGCAGAGTCCTTACCGTTCGGGTCAGCCTGGTGTTTTTTACCCATTGGCTGGCAATGCGCTTACCCGACTTTCGTGAACGCCACCCCGAGGTCAATCTGCGTATCACCAGCAACATATGGGGGGGCGATTCGAGCGTGACCGACGTCGAAGCCGATATGGAAATCCGCTATGGACATGGAGAATGGACGGGACTCAAGGCCGAGCGGCTGACCTGGGATACGTTGCTGCCGGTCTGCGCCCCATTCTTGCCCTCCGAACAGGCGCCACTGGCTACGCCGAAGGATCTCCGTTACCACGAACTACTCCACGTCCTGGGCTACGAGGAGGGCTGGGGATACTGGTTGAAGAAAGCAGGCGCGGGACAGGTCGACTCTTCGAAGGGAATGCAGTTCGATACCTTGATCTCTGCTTTGAGAATGGCCGAGCTTGGTCAAGGGGTGGCCTTGGCGCGCTCGTCGCTGGTCCAGTCGATGCTGGACACCGGGCAACTGATAGCGCCTTTCGAATCCCGGCTTACGACCAGTGAAGCTTTCTACCTGGTCTATTCTCCGCACAGCATCGTCAACCCTGATGCCGCGGCATTCGTGGCCTGGCTGAGTGCGAAGGCTCAGGAGGGGCGTGCGCGGAACTGATCAGGCAGGTGGACATCGCACGTCCATTTCGCCGGGCTGCCAGTGATCGACTGGTCATTTTCCGGCGCATTCACTCCGCCGGCCTCAGCCATAAATAAAATAGCCCCATCCTCGGTTTTTTTATTGCTTTACCGGCTCCCCGTTGTATCCGACAGTGATCCCCAGTTCGTCGCCAAGGCCCCTCGCCTCGCATTCGAAATGCGGTTGATTGGTGCTGGCGGCGACCCACCACAATGATGACCTGCGTTTCGGAAGATCTGCAGGTCCTGGAGATGAGTCGGTGAGCCATGGGAAAGCATGATCAACTGCCTTTTAGCGGCGTGAAAGTCATCGACTTTGGCCAGTACATCGCCGGCCCGGCCGTGGCGATGATCCTGGCGGATCTCGGCGCCACCGTCATTCACGTCGATCCCCCTGCTGGGCCGCTTTGGGACAGCCCGGCCAATGCCGTACTGAACCGCAACAAGTATTGCTTGCAGCTTGACCTGAAGTCCGCGCAGGGGCTCGAGGCGGCCATGGCATTCATCGCGCGTGCCGATATCGTGATCGAGAACTTCCGGCCGGGCGTCATGACCCGGTTGGGTCTGGACTTCGCCGAGCTGCGTCGTCAAAGGCCCGAGCTCATTACGCTGTCCATCCCTGGCTTCGCCAGCAACGACCAGTTGCGTCGTCACTGGCGCGCCCTCGAGCCGATCATTGCGTCGGCCTCCGGGGTATTCACCGATATGGGTCAGAACCGCGTACTGATGGGGATAAACCCGAGCTTTTCGCCGCTGCCGCTAGCCTCGTCCTACGGCACCATGCTGGCTGTCTCCGCGGTGGCACTCGCTCTGCAAGCGCGGGAGCGCACGGGAGTGGGTGATCAAATCGAGGTGCCTCTGGCCGCGGCGGTGATGGAGGGACTGTCTTACAACTCGATCAAGATCGACGGTTATCCCGAACGCTACAAGACCTTGCGCGAAAAGGAAATTGAGCGGCGGCGGTCGGAAAATCTTCCGATGAACCTCAGCTACGAAGAACTGCAAGAATATCTCGACCCCTTTTACCGCACATACGAGTGCGCGGACGGTCGCAAGTTCTACGCGGTATGCCCGTCACACCGCTCGCACGCCAGGCGTTGCCTTCAGGCGATGGGGTTGTACGAGGAAATGCTATCTGCCGGGCTGCCGACAGTGAGCGACCCCTACCTTCCTATCTCTCAGTGGGAGGGGGACGCCTCGCTCGGTGTCTACCCGTTGCCTGACCATTGGGCCCGGCGCATTTCGGCACGCATGAAGGAGGTGTTCCTGACCAAGACATCGACCGAGTGGGAAAAAATTTTCGGCGAAGGCCGGTTTCCCGGTGCGCCCCACCGATCGACTCAAGAATGGTTGCATGACGAGCACGCCAACGCCGCGGGTCTGGTGGTCGATGTCGACGACCACCAGTACGGCAATATGAAACAGCCCGGCGCGATCGCCTGGCTGGAAGACAGTGCCGACTTGATGCTCTCGCCCGACTCACGCCGCACGGTGAGTCTCGAAGAAGCCCTGGCCATCCTGGATAAGTGCGCGCCCACGGCACTGCCGCCCCCATCTGAACAGCATGTTGGCGGCTGGCTTGACGGTGTGCGTGTCCTCGATCTGACCAATGTCATCGCGGGTCCGCATTCGACCTCCTACCTCGGCCGGTTCGGCGCCGAGGTTATCAAGCTCGACCCCGTAACGCCCAACTATGATCCCTGGAACACAGTGGTCTTTGGCATGTCATCGGGCCGCGGCAAGCAAAGCGTCCTGGTCGACCTGAACCACCCTGACGGACGCGAGGTGTTTAACCAATTGGTTCGTTCGGTTGATGTGATCGTGATGAATGCACCGGATCGTCAACTGGCACCTTTGGGTCTTGACGAAGCCAGTCTCCAGGCCGTCAACCCTGGCGTGATCTTCTGCCAACTGGATTGCTTTGGGGGACCGCGTCGCGGCCCGCGGACCGATTATCTCGGTTACGACGACTTGATCCAGGCCAGCACCGGCATCATGCTGCGCTTCGGCGGCGGCATGGCAACGCCAGAGGAACACGCTCACGTCGGAACCATTGACGTGAATTGCGGGTTCGCTGCAGCGCTCGGCGTTGCCGCCGCGTTATATCGCAAAGCCAGAACCGGCCAGATCAGCCGTGCCCGGACCTCCCTGGCATCGCTCGGCAACCTGGTGCAGATTCCCTTCTGCTACGACTACGCACGCCGGGCCCCGTTCGATGAGCCTTCCGGCCGTAGCGCCCAGGGCTTTGGCAACCTGTCACGCTTCTTTCGCGCCGCGGATGACTGGTTGTATGTGGACGCCAGCGAAAAGGAACTGGACAAGCTAAACGCCGTAGAGGGGCTGACGGGCATCCGTGACGCGGCAGATCCCGCAGCGTTTCTCAGCTCCGCGTTCGCCACGGCCTCCGCCGAAACCTGGCAGACGCGGCTGCAAGCGGCCAATGTGGCGGCAGCCATTCCGGACAATATCGACAACTTGCGCCAACGCTACAGCCGCCCTGCAGACAATCGTCCGGGTATCGATAACGCCAGCTATTCATTCAGTGTGTATGCCGAGCATCCGAGTGGACGACGCGTCATCCAACTCGATCCTTTTGCGATTCGCCCTCACGTTGCTCCGATCCGCGCACTGGCGCCAGCAGAAAAGTTTGGTGCCTCGACCCGAGGGGTGCTGCGCAAGATGGGCTACAGCGATACCCAGATTGCGACGTTGATTGCGCGAGGGGCAGTCGGCGAAAGCTGGAGCGAGGAGTACTTGCCCAGCTGAACACGTCACCGTTGCGGGCAAGCCGGAACAAATCGCGACCGCTCCGCTGATGGGTGGGCGCGGCCGATAGCAGCAAGCACCCTAGAAGAAAAAAGGCTGTAGCGAAGGGGTGTTCGAATATTTATAAGATTGGAGACGAAGATGCACGTACGACACCGCAAGCTCCCGGGTACCGAAAACACCCGGCGAGGCGCAGAAATCGTTATCGAGAACCTCAATCGAGCTACGCAGCACATGGCGCGAAAACGCCCATGGCGAGGCACGGGGAAGGAGGTACCCTGTGCGCCTCCCTGTCGCCGCAGCCGATCTGCAGACACAGCACTACCGCCTGCGCTGCCAGGTGCCTTCCGCACCGAAAGACATTGAGGGTAACGATCATGCAAGACCAGGGCAACACATTTGTGAGCTTCCGCAATGTTCGGAAGACATACGACGGAGAAACACTCGTCGTCAAAGACCTGAATCTCGACATCCAGAAGGGGGAGTTTCTCACTTTGCTTGGTCCGTCTGGCTCGGGAAAGACCACCTGTCTCATGATGCTCGCCGGGTTCGAATACCCAACCGATGGCGAAATCTGGCTGGATGGTCAGTTACTTAATCGTATTCCGCCGCATAAACGCGACATTGGAATGGTATTTCAGAACTATGCACTCTTTCCACACCTGACCGTCGGACAGAACCTCGAGTATCCCCTCAAGGTTCGCAAGATGCCGCCAGACGAGCGGGCCGCGCGCGTCAAGCGGGCGCTCGAGATGGTCCACATGGAAAAGCTGGGTAAGCGAATGCCAGGTCAGCTCTCAGGCGGTCAGCAACAGCGAGTGGCGCTTGCGCGTGCGTTGGTGTTCAACCCAAAGCTTGTGCTGATGGACGAACCGCTTGGCGCGCTGGACAAACAGCTGCGCGAGCACATGCAGATAGAGCTCAAGGCATTGCACGAATCTCTTGGCCTGACCTTTGTGTACGTCACACACGATCAAGGTGAGGCGCTCACGATGTCTGATCGAGTAGCGGTCTTTGATCAGGGGGTGATCCAACAGCTCGACCAGGTCGACTCGCTCTACGAATCGCCGAGGAATCTGTTTGTAGCCAACTTCATTGGTGACAGTAACCGGGTGGAAGGCACCGTCGTAAGCCGGGATGGTAACTATTGCGAATTGCGCATTGCAGACGGTACGACCGTACGCGCGCTGAATGTTGCCGGGCTCAATGTCGGTAGCCACGCCACAGGGGTGATCCGTCCCGAGCGGCTCTCGATTGGACGGCAATCCGAACAGCAGCGCAATGTCATCAACAGCGAAACGCTTGGGATGATCTACTTCGGCGATCACGTCCGGCTACGCTGCCGCTGCCCCGGAGAAACAGAGTGTTTCGTGAAGGTTCCGCTCGGGCAGGACGGGGCGGCCCATGTCCAACCGGGAAATCGAATCGCGTTGTCGTTTCATGAAGATCATCTAAGAGTTTTCAATTGACCACGCGTAGCGAAATCACCTTGTGCCAAGGAGAACGAAATGAGGTTCTTTAGAAATACGGTCGGCGTGGCTGCCATGATGTGTTGTTCCGCTTTCGCATTGGCCGACGGCCTTACGACGGTCAATTACGGTGGCGCCGTGGGGAACGCCGAGAAGGCTGCCTGGGTTGAACCGTTCTCGAAAGCGAGCGGTATTCCGACGAATGCGATTGAGTACACGGGCGAAATGGCCAAAGTCAAAGCGATGGTCGACGCCAAAGATGTCACGTGGGATGTCGTTGAAGTCGAGTCGGCAGACATCGGACGCGGCTGTCAGGACGGACTCTTCGAGAAGCTCGACTGGTCGAAGATCGCGAAAAAGGGTGATCTGGTGCCTGGATCGGTGACTCCCTGCGCTGCCGGTACATTCGTGTGGTCGACCGTGCTGGCATACAACCCGACGCTGACGAAGGGCACGCCACAGGGCTGGAAGGATTTTTGGGACGTCAAGAGATTTCCTGGCAAGCGTGGCATGAAAAAGGAGGCGCGTTATAACCTCGAATTCGCACTGATGGCAGATGGCGTTCCGGCGAAAGACGTGTACACCGTGCTGGGCACGGAGGCTGGCGTCAATCGGGCGTTCAAGAAGATGGCCGAGCTCAAGCCATACATTCAGTGGTGGGAGGCTGGCGCGCAGCCGCCCCAGTTCCTGGTCGCCGGTGATGTTTCGATGTCCACCGCGTATAACGGCCGCATCGATGCCGCAATGCGGGCGGGGAACAAGAACCTGGGTATTTCGTGGTACCAAAGCATCTATGAGCTGGACTATTTTGTAATTCCGAAGGGCTCGAAAAATAAGGACGCAGCCGAGAAGTACCTTGCCTACGTGCTCGAACCGCAGTCCCAAGCTGCGTTCGCGCAGCACATTCCGTACGGGCCAACCAACAAGGGCGCCTTAAAGTTGCTTGATGCAACCACTCTTGCAAACCTGCCTAACTCGCCGAAGAATGGCAAAGATGCTATCCCCAACGACGTAGGGTTCTGGACCGACCATGGTGATGCGCTAGAACAGCGTTTCACCGCGTGGGCAGCGCAATAACGCGAATCGCGTACCCATCGCTCGAACACATGGGTACGCGAAGGAGAGAGACATGAGCGCGGTAACTACTCAGCAGCAGGATTGGCATTTGCGTGAGCTCAAGCGATCGCTTAGGAACGTGAATTTACGTAAACAGATGGCGGCGCTGGCGCTGGTCGCTCCTCTTGCTATTTTCATTTTTCTGGTATTCGTGATGCCCGTTGCATCCATGATTTCGCGGTCGATTCAGAGTCCGGAAGTCGTTGACGCGTTACCAGACACGACGGCGGCGCTGCGAAACTGGGATCGGAAATCGGCAGTTCCGGATGACGCTTTTCGCGGGCTGATGCTGGATATCGAGCGCAACGGCGGGAACAACAGTTCGGGTACCGCTGCCGGTCGACTGAACGGGCAGAAGGAGGGTTTCCGTTCGCTGTTTTACAAGACTTCCAGCGCACTTCCGTTCGGCGACGATGATTCAGCGCTGCCTGCGCACGAGGTGCGACAAAAGCTGATCGAAATCGACCGGCGTTGGGAAGATCCCGGTTACTGGCAGGTAATCGCTAAAGATTCATCCCGATACACAAGCCAGTATCTCCTCGCGACGATGGACTACCGTCGCAATTCTGCTGGTGACATCGTTCCGGTTGATCCAGGCGCCTCGGCATATCGGGAGGTATTCATGCGAACGTTCGTGATTAGCGGCCTGGTAACGCTCGCCGCGCTGCTCCTCGGCTACCCCCTGGCATACTGGATCTCCAGTCTGCCGGCGGGTAAGGCAAATCTGCTGATGATCCTGGTGCTCCTTCCCTTCTGGACTTCGATCCTCGTGCGGATCTCCGCCTGGATTGTCATCCTTCAAGGATCGGGCCTCGTCAACAAGGCGTTGCTGTCGCTGGACCTGATATCGTCTCCATTGACACTGCTGTTCAACCGGACGGGGGTGCTGATCTCGATGACTCATATCCTCCTGCCGTTCATGATTCTGCCGCTGTACAGCGTCATGAAATCAGTGCCAGCCAGCTATACGAAGGCAGCGATCTCGCTGGGTAGTCACCCGTTCGGCGCGTTCTGGAAGGTCTACTTTCCGCAAACGCTGCCAGGAGTCGGCGCCGGCGGACTGCTGGTATTCATCACGGCTTTGGGCTACTACATTACTCCGGCATTGCTGGGCGGAGCCGGCGACCAGATGGTGAGCTACTACATCGCCTATTTCACGAATGTGGCCTTGAACTGGGGCATGGCGTGCGCACTGGGAGCGGTTCTGCTTCTCGTGACGTTGATACTCTTCGGTGTTTATCGAAAGATCGTCGGCAACGAACTGAAGGTAGGTTAGGACCATGAAAACGACCGTATTGCGTTTTGCACCTTATACATCGGCTCCCGAGATCGCGTGGCACTACTTTTTGCGATCGACCAATGTCATGATCCTGCTTTTTCTGGTCTTGCCGATACTGGTGATCATCCCGCTTTCTTTCACGGACAATACATTCCTGGTCTATCCGATACACAAGTTCTCGTTCAAGTGGTACCACAATCTGTTTACGTCCATTGACTGGCTTCGTGCCGGAAAAAACAGCTTCATCGTAACCCCGCTTGCCACGATCCTGGCCACTGTCCTCGGGACGTTGGCCGCGTTGGGCCTCAACAAGGCGACGTTCAAAGGCAAGGGCGCGCTGATCGGCATTTTGATCTCGCCGATGATCGTGCCGGTGATCGTCACTGCCGTCGGGATGTATCTGTTCTTTGCGAAGTGGGGCTTAGCCGGGTCGTACCTTGGTCTGATTTTGGGTCATACCGCTATCGCTGCTCCATTCGTGGTGGTCACTGTCAACGCCACCCTTGCCGGGTTCAACCAGAATTACGTGCGCGCGAGCCTGAGCCTCGGTGCGTCGCCCGTCAGGACGTTCTTCTCCGTCACCCTGCCGATCATTGCGCCGGGCGTTATTTCTGGAGCCCTGTTTGCATTCGCCACGTCGCTCGATGATGTCGTCATCACGATGTTCATCGCGGGTCCGACACAAGGTACATTGCCGTTGCAGATGTTCATCGGCCTCCGGGAAAACATTACGCCGACGATTGCTGCCCTTGCGACAATTCTGATTGTATTTTCGAGCCTGCTTCTGGTGACGATGGAGTGGCTGAGGTCCAGAAGCGCGGCGCGACAGATAGCGACGTGACATTGCTTGCCGCGGCACCTGTCGCCTTATGCCCGTGGAAGCCGTCAGGCATGGCGCAGTGGTACATCCTTGAATGGTTTATGTTGTCCGGATGTATCACTTCGCCATGCCTGACCGCCTGCGTTTACCGTCAAAGAGGTCAAGCATGGCTTTTTCAGCCCTTTATCTGCAGCAGAATGACAGCGGTTTTTCGGCCGGGGTTACCAGCCTCGATGACCGAACCCTCGACGAGCATCCCCTCGCAGCCGGCGAAGTGCTCATTCGTATCGCGCACTCGACGCTTAACTACAAGGACGCGCTAGCGGTCACGAACCGCGGTCCGGTCGTACGCGCCTGGCCAATGGTCGCGGGTATCGATGGCGCCGGCGAGGTGGTGACATCAACAGATTCTCGCTGGAAAGCGGGAGATATTGTCCTCGTCAACGGATGGGGCCTCGGCGAAACACACTGGGGGTGCCTCGCAGAGAAAGCCCGCCTGAAGGCCGACTGGCTGATTGCGGTACCGCAGGGACTATCAACGGCCGAAAGCATGGCAATCGGGACGGCCGGTTACACGGCGATGCTATCCTGCCTTGCGCTGGAACAGGCCGGTGTCAAGCCGGCCGACGGTGAAGTCCTCGTGACCGGCGCGAGCGGCGGTGTGGGCAGCGTGGCAATCTCGCTATTGAGCAGTTGGGGATTTACGGTCGTGGCATCGACGGGCAAGCCGGAGCAGGCGCATTTTCTGAAGCGTATCGGCGCCGCCGATGTGGTCGATCGGGACTCGCTGTCGGCAGCCGGCAAGCCGTTGCAGAAAGAGCGCTGGGCGGCGGTGGTGGATTCTGTCGGCTCGCATACGCTTGCCAACGCATGCGCACAGACGAAATATGGCGGCGCCGTAACGGCATGTGGTCTCGCGCAAGGCATGGAGTTCCCGGCGAACGTTGCGCCTTTCATTCTGCGCGGTATAAAACTGTTGGGCATCGACTCGGTTATGTGTCCGATCGCTCATCGTCAGATAGCGTGGAATCGGCTCGCTGCGGATCTGGATCGAGCAAAGCTCGCCGAACTCACGCACCGGATAGCGTTGCACGACGTGCCGGAGGCAGCCGTGCAAATGATGGATGGAAAGCTGAGCGGTCGCACGGTTGTCGACATTTGCCGCAGCGCATGATGTCGGGCGCTTCCGTTCGGATTTGAAGGTCTGCGACTTCAGGACCGGTAGTGTGCTCTCCCGTGCCGGGATGTGGCAGCACGGGAGCTGTAGCGGGTTTTGCAGTGGAAAGACTACCTCGCCGTCGGCATCGCGAATTCGGCACCTTGCTCGATACTCTCCGGCCAGCGTTGCATGATTGACTTCTGACGCGTATAGAACCGGACGCCTTCTTCGCCATACGCGTGCGTGTCACCGAACAAGCTACGCTTCCAGCCGCCAAATCCGTGCCACGCCATCGGTACCGGAATCGGTACGTTGATGCCAACCATTCCAACCTCAATTCTCCGGCCAAACTCGCGCGCGATGTGTCCATCGCGAGTGTAACAGGCGACGCCATTGCCGAATTCGTGCGCGTTGACCAGGTCGACGGCCTCTGTAAAGTCCTTCGCACGGACGCAGGACAGCACCGGTCCGAAGATTTCCTCTTGATAGATTCGCATCTCGGGCGTGACGTGGTCGAACAACGTGGCACCGGTAAAAAAGCCTTCCTCGTGCCCCGGAACTTTGAGGCCACGTCCATCGACAACCAGCGACGCGCCTTCTTCGACGCCAATCGCGATGTAGTTTTCAATGCGTTCCAGCGCCTGACGTGTGACGATCGGCCCCATCTCGGCGTCGGGCTCCGTGCCGTTCTTTACTATTACGGAGCGTGCTCGATCAGCGAGCCGCGGAATCAGCTTGTCCGCAACGTCGCCTACGAGGACTGCGACCGAGATCGCCATGCACCGTTCACCCGCGGAGCCGTAGCCTGCGCCGACCAAAGCGTCGACGGCTTGATCAATGTCAGCGTCGGGCATCACAACCATGTGATTCTTCGCTCCGCCAAGCGCCTGGATCCGTTTTCCGTGCTTTGCTCCCGTCTCGTAGATGTAGTTGGCAATCGGCGTCGAACCGACGAAACTGATCGCTTTTACGTCAGGATGTTCGAGCAGAGCATCCACGACTATCTTGTCCCCTTGCACGACGTTGAACACTCCGTCAGGCAACCCGGCTTCCTGCAGCAAGCGGGCCATGTAGAGCGACGCTGAGGGATCACGCTCGCTGGGCTTCAGAATGAACGCATTGCCCGCGGCAATCGCGATCGGAAACATCCAGCAAGGAACCATGCACGGAAAGTTGAAAGGCGTGATTCCCGCGACAACGCCGAGTGGTTGGCGGGTCGTCCAGTTGTCGATGTCGGTCGACACCTGTTCCGTATGGTCACCCTTCAGCAATTGCGGAATGCCGCAGGCAAACTCGATCACATCGATGCCCCGTGCCACTTCGCCTTGCGCATCGCTGAACACTTTTCCGTGCTCGGCGGTCATGATCGCTGCCAGTTCGTCCTTGTGCTGGTTCATCAGTTCGAGAAAGCGGCGCATGACGCGCGCGCGACGGATGGGTGGCGTATTACTCCATCCCTGGAACGCCTGTTTCCCCGACGCTACGGCGGCACTTACGTCGGACGCGTCGCCGAGGTGCAGCATGCGTGCCGGAGAACCGGTCGCGGGGTTGAATATCGGCTGCTTTCGAGTGCCGGTGCCTGGCACGCGGCGACCGTTGATGAAGTGAACCACGTCTGCGTCGTCGTTGAAGGGCTGCATTTCATACTCCTTGCTGGGATCGGAACAGGCTCTAAGGGCCACAAAAATGGGCGATGGGAATCGGGTTCTGCTTCCCGATGCCAAGAGATGTTGTCGCATCTGAATGACCTTCACTTTGATAGCTCAGATGCGGCTTTTTGAAGGGGGGAATTTGCTTACCAGAGACCGCGGTAGAGCTCGACCATTTCCTCGACCGAGGGCACGCGTGGGTTATTGCCAGGCGAGCCGGAGGACAGAGCCTGCTGTGCCATGGTCGGCATTAAGCTGAAGAAGCGCTCGCGGTCGATACCAAATTGTTCGGGCGTCGGCACCTGAAGGTCATCGTTGATCGACCGCAATTCAGCGAGCAACCTGGCGTTGGCGGCCTGCGTACTGTCCTGCCTGTCGGCCACGCCCATCGCACGAGCGCAATCAGCGTAGCGTTCTTCCGCCGCCGGGATCGAGAACGCGGTCACACTAGGCAGCAGCATGGCGTTGGACAGCCCATGGGGAACGTGGAAAAAGGCGCCGATCGGTCGACTCATGCCGTGTACCAGCGCCACGGACGCAGCGGAAAACGCCACACCGGCGAGCGTCGAACCAAGCATCAGGGCTTCGCGGGCGGCTGTATCCTGGCCGGATCGATAGGCTTTACGCAGATTGGGGCCAATCAGGCGCATGGCCGCCAGGGCCTGACTGTCGCTGTACAGGTTGGCTTTCTGGCTGACGTAGGCTTCGATCGCGTGGGTCAGCGCATCAATACCCGTATCGGCGGTGACGCGCGGCGGCAGGCTGAGGGTCAGGTCGTAGTCGACCAAGGCTGCCACGGGCATGAAGCCGATGCCCACACAGAGCATTTTTTCGTCGTTCTGCTGGTCAGTGATGATCGTGAAACGGGTCACTTCCGAGCCGGTTCCCGCAGTGGTGGGCACCGCGATAATGGGCAACCCAACCTCGGTAACAATGCGCGGAAACTTATAGTCGCGCATTTCTCCACCATGCTTGGCAAGAATGCCAATCGCCTTGGCGCTGTCGATCGGACTGCCGCCGCCCAGTGCAATGATACTGTCGTAGTCTCCTGCGCGAGCCTTCTCCACGCCAGCTCGAATCGAGTCAACCGTGGGCTCGGGGACCGTATCAGCGAAAATTTCGGCTGTCATGCCATTGGCGGCGAGATTTTCCTGAATGCGCCCGGCATAGCCCAACTGCACCATCATCTTGTCGGTGATGATCAGAGGTCGACTGCAGCCGAGAGTCGCCAGAACCGTGGGAACTGTCCCGCTGGCGTTGGCGCCGACCTGGAGGATGCGCGGCAAAATCACATGGTTAGACATATCGAATCCAGTATGAATGTCGGTTAAATATAAAAAACAATCCGGGATCTAATCATTAATTGAAGTCTTCATCTCGATGCCTTGTCTTTCTGATAATTTAGATAACCAGACATCGATATCTTTGCTATTGGGAATCGTGAAACTTGCCGGAGCGGTATGGTTTTCGGTGTTCGTTAATTCCCAGTTAGGCATCACCTTTTCGAGAGGTCCCTGCAGGCGTGCATCGCGATGACGCAATAAATCCAGCGTCATTAACAGAGATAGCGGCAAAGTGATATGCCCATGGCCGGGCCGACCGTGCGTTGCCCGAAGTGAATGGCCCTGACTTCGTAAGCCGATAGTTGATTAAGCTTCCACATGACTCATCGTCTCGTCTCCCGGACCCGCAGATTTGCTGCAATGCAGGTCATCATTGTCGTCGGTAGCCGTCAGCACTGATCAATCGCGTTTCGGCTGCAAGCTGCCGTGGCGGCGCGCTGAGGTTACTGTCGGTTAGAACGAGGAGCGGGTAAAGCAATAAAAAAGCCGATGATGGGTCCGCTTTACTTATGGCTATGGCCGTCGGGGCGAGGTGGAAGGCTATTTTTGCCCGTCCCCGCCGAACTGAGCGATCTGAAGAAGCAGTTACATTGATCTCGTCCACGTCATGTGAGCGGTCGCCGCGCGCGAGAGCGACCTACGGCGGGGACATCTGCGCTGATCCGCCCCGCCGCCCTCGATCGATATTACAAGCAGTTCTTCTCCGCTTCGAACACGATGTCGGTCGCGACGTTCGGCTGGTGCGAGCAGAGCGTTCGGCGCTGCAATGGCCGTTGCCAAGCCGGATCTTGAGGCGGGTGCCGCGCCTCACAGCGATCTAGCGCCGCTGTCTCAGCAAGTCGAATTGGCGCTGTTGTCTCAGCGAATTCAGTTCGCGCTGCTGCCTCACCAAATCCAGGTCGCGCTGTTGTTTCAGTAATTGGAGTTGTTCGTTCTGGAGTTCGATCTGTTGCTTCTGCGCTTCCAATTGCGCTCTATAGGCCCCCATGCTTTGGTCAGCCAGCGCTTCCTGCGGGTAAGTCTGCGCGTAGGCGATGGAACAGCCAGCCGTCAATGTCGCAGCAACGATAAGTGCTTTCATGATGCCCCCGGGCGGATGCTCTTTCGAGATATATTAGGCCAGAAAGGTGGGGCATCGGCGGGACCGACGTGGCTGTCGGCGTCGTGCGTGGATCGGTGATTGCGTATGTTGAGCGAGCGGCGTGCGTGGCAACGAGAGGCCGGCATCGACCCATGCCGGACGGTCGTCAGTTATACCGTGGTTGACTGCTGCTGAATGCTCAACAGCCGTTGACAGTACCGGCGGTCACAATGTCTGTCACGGTCCCGATCAGGAAAAGAACGCAAATAGGGAGGAGCATCGGAATCCCAGCATTTGCGCGGCTCCTCGACGTGCACAAAAGTTGATCGTAGTCCACCCAACTAGATCTTTAGGGCCGGGCCGTTCCTGTCGCTAACTACGGAACCGTTCAACGCGAAACGGACGCGCATCCGCACAGGTCGGTGTCCCTGTCATCATCTCCGCCAGCAGTCGCCCGGTCACAGGACCCAGGGTCAAGCCATGGTGGTTGTGACCGAATGCGAACCACAACCCGGGATGGCGCGGCGCGCGCCCTATGACGGGCCGCATGTCGGGTGTGCAAGGACGCAGGCCGAGCCACGGACTCGCGTCGAGTCGCTCACCCAGACCGAAGCTCGGCCGGGCGGTGCGCTCCGCGCGGTCGAGCTGGATGCCCGTGGGCCTGGCGTCGCGCCGTGCGATCTCGACCCCCGTGGTCAGCCGCAAGCGCCCTTCCATCGGCGCTACCACGTAGCCCTGCTCCGCGTCGACGAACGGCATCGACAGCATCTGCCGGGTGGGACGGTAGTGCATGTGATAACCGCGCTTCGCGCGCAAAGGAATGCGGTAGCCAAGCGGCGCGAAAACGCGGTCAGACCATGAACCGAGCGCCACCACGACTTCTTTTGCGCTGATCCTGCCCGATGACGTCTGAACCGTCCAGGCCCCCGCTTGCGCCGTTAGCGTGGTGGCGTCGCCGGTGAACACCGTCCCGCCGCCTGCTTCGAAAAGATCTGCATAACCTTTGGTCAGTGCCCCGGGATTGACGATGCTCTTCGGGTCCTGCCAATGCAACGCGCCACAAAAGCCGTCCGCGAGGCCCGGCTCGCGCGCGGCCAGCGCCGCCGAATCCAGCACCACGACCCGCAAGCCATAGGTCTTGGCAGTCATCGCGGCGGCCGCCGCCTGCCGCGAAAATTCCGCTGGGGTGCGATAGGTGTCGATCCAGCCGCTGTCGCGAACGAGATGGCCGAGTTGCGCGCGCTCGATAAGCCGATCATGTTCCGCAACGCTTTGCTGGATCAACGGCAACATGTCGCGCGCGGCGGCCATCAATCGCTCGGGGGACGATTCCCACCAGAAGCGCGCCAGCCAGCTCGCAAAGTGCGGCAACGCCCGATAGTCCCAGTACAGGTCGGTCGAACGATTCTTTGCATAGCGCAGCAACGTGCCGAAATCGCGCGGGAAACCGTAGGGAACGACCGCAGAGCTTTCAATCAGCCCCGCGTTGCCGAAGCTGGTCTCTTCGCCGGGAGCGCGCCGGTCCACCAGTGCCACCCGGCGGCATCGATCCTGCAACTGCAGCGCGGACGACACGCCGACGATCCCGGCACCCAGCACTATCACATCGAAATCCATAAGCTCGCTTCGCTCTTCTTTCCGTCGGGACTGGACGCCGGACTGCCGCGTTCTGCGCAGCAAGCCGGTGCGAAACCTCTGGCGCCGGCTCGTGGATCCGTTACTTCGCGATGATGTCGCGGTTGAAATACTTCTGCGAAAGACTGCTCAACGTGCCGTCTTTCTTCAGCGCGTCGAGCGCGGCATCGACTTTCGCGACCAGCGCCTTGTCGGTCTTGCGCAAGCCCCAGCCGGTGCCCTCGCCGAGCGTTGCCGGATCGCTCAGCGGCTTGCCGACGATCGCATACTCGTGGCCCGCGGGCTTGCCGAGGAAACCGTCCTCAGCAGTTTGCGCTTCCTGAACGGCAGCGTCGAGGCGCCCACCAATCAGGTCGGCGTAGACCTGATCCTGGTCCTGGTACGAGACGACCGTTACGCCGGCATTCGCCCAGTGAGCTTTGAGGAAATCCTCCTGCGACGACCCCTGCAACACGCCCACCCGTTTGCCCTGCAGACTTTTCACGTCGGGCAACAGGCCGGAGCCACGTCGGGCCACCATCACGATCGGCACGATATAGATCGGCTTCGTGAATTCAATCGATTGCTTGCGCTTGTCCGTGATGTTCATCGCGGAATTGATCACGTCGAATTTGCGGGCTTCCAACGCGGGAATCAGTCCATCGAACGCATTTTCGACCCACACGCACTTCACGCCCAGCTTCGTGCAGACCGCATTGCCGACGTCGACGTCGAAGCCCTGCAACTGCCCGCTCGGCGACTTGCTTTCGAACGGCGGGTAGGCTGCCTCGATGCCGAAGCGCAAGGTGTCCTGAGCCTGCGCGCCGACGGTCCCGAGCGAGCCCACCAACGCAGCAGCGACGAAAAGTGAAAGTTGAAGCTTCCGAAACATAAGAGGTTCCCTGTGTGTTTGGGCGACGACAATTGAAGGCATGCGCGACGGTTGACCGACCCGCTCCGAAACATCGCATGAGGCGGCTGACGCGCCGGGCTCACTCCTGCTCTGGATTGACAGTCTATTCTGGACAGATAGAAAAGCAAGCCATTTTCAAAATGAATGTCCAGACTGGACATTTTTGCTTAGAATCGCCTCACCGCCGAACCCCGGCAACGTTTTGGAGCGCAGTTCAATGAGCCAGTCAGAAAACGCATTGCCCCTGATCGTCGACCAGCAAGGCGTTCGCGAGGCACTACCTCACCTCGACGTGCGCAGCGTGTTGGCGCAGATGTTTCGCGCGCTGGGAAGCCACATGGCGGCGCAACCGCCACAGACGCTGACTCTTTTTCCGGAGGGCGCAGGCGACTTCATCACATATCTGGGCGTGATGGCGGACGCGAAGGTGTTCGGCGCGAAGCTGTCGCCATACATCGTCACGCAGGCGAAGCCGATCATTACCGCGTGGACGGCATTGATGTCGATGGAAACGGGACAACCGCTGATGTGGTGTGATTCAGGTCTGCTGACGATCGAGCGCACCGCCGGGGCGACCGCACTCGCGGTAGAGCAACTCGCCGCTGATCATGCGAGCCGGCTCGCGATTGTCGGCGCGGGTGCGGTGGGACAGGCTCATTTGCGCCATCTGGCGTCGGTGCGGCCGTGGCAATCGATTCGGGTGTTTTCGCCCGGACTTGCGAACGACACCGAAAAACGTGCGCAGCTCGCGGCGCTCGATGAAAGAGTCTCCATCTGCACAAGGATCGAAGACTGTGTCGCCGACGCCGACGTCGTTGCGCTGTGTACCTCGTCGGGCACCCCGGTGCTGCACGAAAACATGCTCGGCAAGCCAGCGCTCATCACGTCTATCAGCACCAACGTGGCGAACGCTCACGAGATTCCGCCCGCATGGCTTGCCGACATGGACGTCTATTGCGACTACCGCCGTACCACCCCAGCCAGTGCGGGCGAGATGAAGCTGGCTTCGGAACACCATGGCTGGCGCCCCGAAGCCGTGCTGGGCGATCTCGCTGAACTCATGTGCGGCGAAGCGATCAAGCCATCCTATCGAAAAAAGCATACGTTTTTTCGCTCGATCGGGCTGGGTCTTGAAGACGTGGCGATTGCCTATGAACTGTTCAAATATCTGACTGCTCGAGCGGGCATGGAAGTGATCGCCACGATCTTGCCGAAGCGCCAGATCGCGCCAAGTCGCCGGAGCAATGGCAAAGGCTGTTCGCCGACATGCTGGTCCGGTCCACGGCGACCAGTCCGTCGCAAGCACTGAAGCTGGAACTCGCGAAGCTGGCGATCCAACATGACATCGTGCTCGACCCCCGGTGTTTTTATCGCACGGGCGCACCTTCATCTCGCGACACCGGGCCAGCGTATCGCGATGATCGCCGGCAATGCCGTACTTCCCGAACGCATTGACGGAAAACTGCTGCATGACTCATCCAAGCCGGCCGATTCAGTCGCTTCGCCTCCGGGCCGTCGTGCTATCGAGCAGAAGTACCGTATCGCTCATGGCAAAATGCGGGACATTTTCGGACCTGCAATACCGCCCGCCCACCCGAGTGGACTTTCAGAAACCTGCAAGCACCCATCCCTATGCGAAAGCCCAAGACAACGGCCGCACGTCGGCTACTTCTGGATCGCTACAGCCGTGTCGCCGATGGCATTGCGCTGCTGTTTTTCCCGTACGTCGAAATCGTCATTCATGACCTGCAAAGTCAAACGATCGCCTATATCGCCAATAATCTGTCGAAGCGCGAACTCGGCGACGACTCCGCGCTGGAAGAGATCGACCATTCCGCGGAGTCCGGTACGGTCGGGCCGTATGAGAAAATCAATTGGGATGGGAGGCGGATGCGGTGCGTCAGCACGGTGTTGTTCGACGATGCCGGTAGCGCTGTCGGCGTGATGTGCGTGAACTACAACATCGCCGTGTTCGAAGACATCAAACATGTGATCGATCGTGTGATCTCCGGCGCCGGCGTGGTTAAGCAGCCCGAAGAGCTGTTCAAGGACGACTGGCAGGAACGCATCAACACGTTCCTTCACACGTGGCTCCAGGAACGTCAGTTGGCGCTGAATTCGCTGACTCGCGACCATCGTCGCGAGATCGTCGAAGCGCTGTGGGCCGAAGGGGCGTTCAAGGGGAAGAGCGCTGCCAACTACGTCGCGAATGTGTTGGGGATGGGACGTGCCACTGTCTATCAGCATATTAGAGATTTGCGAGGCACGGCGACCTGATACGGGACAAACAACACCGACATGCACACGATGGAAAGGTTGACCAAGTCCATCCCCGAGTGGCCGCTACAGAATTGTAGGCGACCGTCAAATGTCCGCACCGAGCCGCAGAGGACGGTCCGCAATTGGCCGACTATCGCCTCATGCGCCCAGCGTTTGCCACTCCGCAAGTGGCGCTCGACTTTCTCACGCACGGTCGCTGGCGAAAGGTTGGTCTCAGGTTGGTCTCAGGTAGTTCCGCGGCGCGCAGCACCCTCACGAATAACCGGCAGCAGGCCGCTGCCGGTTTCAACGCTCTCATCCGTCAATTTGCTGAATGCCGGCCAGTCGCCACGCCTGGTTGCCACGTGCGTCGCTGACCATGTTCCAGACTTCCTGGAACGGCTGGGCAGTCGGCGCATCGTCTTCCCGCATTTGACCGTAAAAGCGAACGCTAACCAGCGTTTCATCCGCATTGCGTTCTGTGCCAAGCACTTCCGCGTCAAGTTGCGTGACTTCCGTATGACTCACCTGGCGACCCCGAGCTTCGAGGTCCCGCTTGATTTGCGCGAACATCTCCGGCGTCGTCAATTCGAACAGGTCACCCTGCTCGTTCCGGTCCCATGCACCTTGAAGGCGCATGAACAAGGTCTTTGCCGATACAAGAAACGCCGCCTGATCTTGCTCGAGTGGTAGTCCCGTTGTCCTCTCCGTGTCCGCTGCTCCCGTCGAACCCATCGCCGCGTTCGGCCAGCCCCGCAAGTTCGCTTCAGGCCGCGCTTGCGGGATCTGATTCAGAAACCGTGAGCCGTTCGTTTGCTGGCGGTTCACGGGACCGTGTCCATAGGCAAGATCCGGACGACGCCGGTTGGCGATAAAGCGGAATAGCATCACGCCGGCGAAAATCACCGCCCCGATCAGCAACGCATTCGACAGCATCTGCGCCAGCCCTTCGCCCAGGCCAAACGACGACAGTAATGCTGCAATCCCAAGGCCCGCAGCGAGACCAGCCAGCGGGCCCATCCAGCGGTTACCCGCTGCCGCAGCAGGCGCCTGCGCGGCCTGTTGTGCCGGCTGTGCCGGCTGTGCCTGTTGTGCCTGTTGGCTTTGCTGCGCTTGTCCAGACGGCGACGCCGTCTGCGACTGCCGCCCGATGCTTTGACTCCCGCCTACGCGCTTCGCCTCGGCGTCGTTCGACGCCACGGCGCCCAGCGCCAGCAGTCCCGCCAGACCCAGCACGGCCGTCCCGCGCGTGACTGCACCGGCAGCAAGTCGTAATTTGTTGATGATTTGCGTGTACATAAAAACCTCTTTCGATGAGTCGCGAAACTGCCCGCAACGCGCTCCATTTGCGCGCGCAAATACATTACGAACAGTAATATTTTTAGCTACGCAAGCTCGCCGCTGGTTGTGCCTTCGATCCATCAAAAGCGGCGTGAAAACCGTTGCCGTGGATGTAGTGCTCCAGTTGCCGGATGGTGTGTTCCTGCTCGGAAATCAGGTTCTTGATCAGGTCGCCGATCGACACCATTCCTGTCACCTGCCCTGCCCTGATCACAGGCAGATGGCGAATCCGATGTTCTGTCATGATCGCCATGCACTCGTCCGTCGTCTGCTCCGGACTGACATAACGCACCGCCGTCGACATGATGTCGCGCACAGGCGTATTCGTTGACGAGCGTTCCATCAGAACGATCTTCCGGGCGTAATCGCGCTCCGTCACGATGCCGGCTATGCGCCCGTCGTGCGTGGCGATGAGCGCTCCAACCTCCCTGTGAGCCATGATCGATATCGCGTTGCAAACCGAAGCGGATGCCTCGATCGACCACACTGTCCGGGAAGCTTTCGCACGCAGCAATTCTGCAACCGATGCCATATGTCACCTCTGTCAGCTGTCATGAAACGCCCGCCGACGCTTCGGGGCGAGGTTTTAATCTAACTGAGCTCATGCCAACATAAAATTCGTATTTTTATTGTTGATACTTCGAGAAAAACGTATCTTTCCGTAATCGGTGGAGGGTTCGTGAATTTCAAGCATCTCTATTACTTCTGGGTCGCGGCTCGCGCGGGCGGCATCGTGCGCGCGGGCGAGCAGTTGCACATCACGCCGCAAACGCTCAGTGGCCAGATCAAGCTTCTCGAAGAGGCGCTGGATAAGAAGCTGTTCAGGAAAACCGGCCGCACGCTCGAACTGACCGATGCGGGGCGCCTCGCGCTCGACTACGCCGACGAGATATTTTCGTTAGGTTCGGAACTCGAAAGCGCTGTGCGGCGCGAAAGCGAATCCGGTGCGCAAACGCGGTTTCGCGTCGGGATCGCGGATTCGGTCCCCAAGGCGATTGCGTACCGGCTGCTGGAACCCGCGCTGAGCGCGTCGGCGTCGCTGCGCATGATCTGTCACGAAGGCAAACTGCACGCGCTGCTCGCGCAACTGGCCGTGCACCGCCTCGATCTGATCATCGCGGACGCCCCCATTCCCGTCGACGTCAACATCAAGGCGTTCAATCACCGCCTCGGACGTTCGACGCTAAGCTGCTTCGGAACCCAGGCGCTGATTCAAGGCAGCAAAAAACGCTTCCCGATGTCGCTCGACAAGCTGCCTGTGCTACTGCCCGGCACGGAATCCGCCGTGCGGCGCAAGCTGGATCACTGGCTCGCCTCGCACGCCATTTCGCCGCGCATCGTCGGCGAGTTCGACGACGGAGCGATGACCATGGCATTCGGCCGCGAAGGCCGCGGCCTGCTGTTCGCGCCAACCGTGCTCGAAAGCCAGTTGCAGACAGAGCACAACCTGACGATAGTCGGGCAGATCAATTCGATCGTCGAGGAATTTTTTGCAATCTCTATCGAGCGCCACATCAGCCACCCGGCTGTCGCGATGATCATGGACGCGGCGCGTAGCGAACTGTTCAACGTTTAGCGGGGTCGTTTCCGATGTGAACGCGACGTTCGAATGTCCTCGTGAGAGGACGTGCCGGTGGGTGGCGATGGCCGCACCCGGCCGGATGGCCACGCACTCGCATAAGCATCACGAATTGAGCAGCGGCGATAAATGAATAGGCTCCAGCAAAACGGTGGCGTTGGTATCAGGCGGAATGCCGGCAGGCGGAACCCGACTAAGGCGCCGGCGTCGTCCGCGATACGGCTGCGCTGACGATGATCGCAATGCGATAGTTCCATTGGGCCGATCGCGCCTTGCGAGCCGAGAAATGGAACCGTGCAAAGGTCGCCCATCGACCCTTTATGTCATTCGACAACAGCTCTTGCCACCGTCTCTTCCTGAAGTACTGCGGTCGTTCGTTCACTACTTTACCAACGGATGTTGGTGGAAAGCCGGCAGTACGCTGTTTCGTGGGTATTGACTGCAGTCGCACAATCGATCTCGCCTTTATCGCGGCGACGTCCCGGCAATTCGTCGCCGCGTTCGCCGGTTGCAACCGACTGAGGGGCCCGATATGGCAATGCCAGGAAGCGAATTACCCGGCGGCCGCCAAGCTTCGGTGATAGGCAGCGCCCAGCGGTGCGTTGCTATCCGAGCCTTCCAGAACCAATCGAGCGGCATTGTTTTAGGGGCAGTCCGCTAGGCCTTGTCGCGCCTAGAGGCCGCTACCCCGGTAAACCGCATCGAAATCACGGGGACCCCGAGTCGCAATGCGCGCCTGCTGCCTGCGGATGATCGAACGCGCCGCGCGGGCCAGAGCGAGATCGAGTGCGCCGCGCCAGTCTCTTGCGATCGACGTCACGACGACAGGCGTCGCATCGGGCGTCTGCACCTGCACCTGGCAGCGTTTGTCGAGTCCGCCGCGCGGGCCGTTGATGTCCGACATGCTGACGGTCGCCTTCGAAATCAGCCAGTCCATGCGGCGAAACACGAACCGGATGCGTTGGCGCGCGAAGCTGCGCAGACGGACGGCTTCACGGTCGCGGGACTTGAACAGGACTTGCATGAGACACCTCCTTCGTGGGTACGGCTCAAGAGTACGGTGAGAAGGCGTCGAGGAAAAAGCAGAAATAACGGAAATGCAGCTTCGGAAAAACCGAACCTTCTTTTTCGTGATCACGAACGCGCTCACGCATGCGCCGCACTCAACACCTTTTGCGTCAAAGGAGCAAGAATGGCATGGACGGCCAGCTTCGAAATGCCATCCGTCAAGCCGACCGCGAAGCGCGCGACGGTCCCGCTGGCCGCTTCGCGCACTTTCGTCGTGCAACGCGCGCCCGGCCGCGTCCGCGGCCCTGCACCTGCACCTGCATCAAATGCGCTCGCCAACACGAGCAGGGCACCGCCGGGAACCCTGTCCGCTTACGCGCCGGCACCCGTCTCATCGAAGAATGA
>NZ_JACHDC010000025.1:0-153205 GCF_014200875.1 Paraburkholderia sp. HC6.4b | reverse complement strand
TTCATCAGTGTGAGTCTGTTCCGTGAGTTGCCTTCTATAACGTCCTCAGCTACGCCAACGATGACCACCGAGCTGAATAAATCAGCGCTTCCCTAATCTCACAGTAAAACTGTTTTGCTCGTCATTGAGCATCGTTGACGCCGGAATTGGCAGGTCGAGAGCAGGGAAAGCCCTAGCCGGGAATTGCCCGGGATATGACAATTGTTGACAAACGCGAGTCGAGAATGATGCAGCATCGATACATGGCGAAATGCTGTTATGTAGCAATGGGTGAAGACGGAGAAGAGCATGGAGCAAACCTATCGTTATCGGGGATTCGACATTGTGGTCAACGCGTTGCGCGCGACCGATATGTCCACCCGTGTCGGCAGTGCCACGGCGCGGCGCGCGTACGTGGCGAGCGTCACGTTGAAGACGCGGCTGATCGGCGGCGAGTGGTCGACCGTTTTCCGGGTAGCTTCGGTGCCCGGTCGTTCGTCGACCGATCTGCGGGAAGTGCTGGCGGCTGGTTTCGCGGCCGCCATTCGGGTCGTCGACGACGTGGTGAGCGTGATGGGCGACGGGTTCGCGCGCAAGGCGGCCTGAGTTCCACACGAGGCGCTCGGCGCCGCGGTGCCACGCGGCAGGCGTGATCGCGCACAGGGGTGCCCAAGCGGTCCCGGCATTTCAAAGCGCTCGCGATCGTTGACCGTCGACTACGGTTGTCGGTCGTGGCGAGCGTCGAAATAACCACGCGTATCCCCGCGGTGCGTGTGTGTCCCAGGCAGGGCGTGCTCGTCTCCTCAGCGTCCTGTTGTTTTAATCCCGCCCCCCTGTGCGGGATTTTTTTTTTGTCAGTGGACATTGCGGGCGCTCGGTAATGCACTGCCACATCCGCACGAAAAGAGCATGTTTAGCTCGCGATTTATATCGGCTGTGTGAAATGCGGGTGAAAAAGCAAGCGGAACAAATAATGCTTATTCGAAAATCCTTTCTGTTTGCCGTTATTGTCTCCGTCGCGCGGACGACTCAGACCGATAGTCCCGATCCTCACGAACGGCCCGCGCGCATGAATGCGGCGGACGGCACACTGGCCACGTGATCGCTTGCTAACGGGGCAGCAAGGAAAAAAGCCTCGAACACGAGGCGTGATCGAGGCTGCCGAAGGACAGACTCAATGCCTGTCTGGGAAGGTCGATCGGACCCGTGATCGACCTTGCCTACTATAGCCAGTTATCCGCCGAGCAACTGTGAACAAATGTCGCGGTCGAATCGACCGGCGAATTCGCGAATAAATCTGAATCGAAGCGTCGGATTCGATTAGCAGCGCGCACAGGAATTCCGGCGGGCGAGATCGCCGCAGTCGAATTCGCTGCTGATCCGGATTCCCTGGTCAATGCCGCGGCGCCGACCGTGCGCACGACGTTCATGGGTCTTTACGGCGTCGACGCCGCGATGCCGTCGCACATGATCGACGAGATCGTGATGCGCGAGGAAGGGCACGAAGCGGTCGAGGCCTTTCTCGATCAGTTCAATCATCGTTTCGTCACGCTGCTGTATCGGGCGTGGAAGAAGTACCGCTATCCGGAAAGCTTTCGCGCGGGCGGCAGCGATGCGCATTCGCGCAATCTGTTGTGCCTCGCCGGCTTTGGCTGGGGCAACAAGCCGCAACGCGCCGGCTTGTGCGATTCGCGGATGCTCGCGCTGCTCGGTCTGCTGATCCAGCAAACGCGCACACCTGAAGGCTCGCGGGTGCGTCGGCAAGCCTGTCGCAACCGATGCGGGCCGACACGAACTATGTGGCGGTCGTCGCGTTCTATCGCAATCCGGGTAGCGGGGATGGTTGGAAGTATGTGATAGGGAAGAAGAAGCTCGATGCGGACAAGCCGTTGAAGATCTCGTTGATGGATCAGTTTCTAGTGCCGGCGGGCAGTGCGGCCCACGATTAAGAGGGCCGCCGACTCAATCCGTGCGACCGAGATAGCCCGGTAGCCCCAATGCAGAGTCGCTCCTGGCCAGCTTCAAGGCTTCCTTGAGCAAAGCTGTGAACTTTTCGTCGCTATCGGGCCGCGGCAACGTCGCGCGAAAGAAGTCGGCCCAGCGAAATTCTTCCAGCGGGACACTGGTTTTTTCATAGCCGCCGGCATCGCGGACCGCTGCCGCGAGGCTTCGGTATTCATCGTCCTTCATTTCCCACACGTGCTCCGCCAATTCGGCAAACGGCCGGCGCATGCCTTGCGCGTCATACGGAAAGGTCCATCGTTGGTTTTCCATGCTGAGCCAGAACGACGCCCACGTGTACGACGAAAGATCCCGCACCAGCACGACCGGAACCGCGCGCACGCCCACCTGCCACAGCGCCGCCGCCACATGGTGATGATCGATCGCGAACGGTATGCCGTTGGGTCCGCAGACGACCGGTATCGGCTTTTCGGCGATGGCCATCTCCAGGTCATGGCTGCTCAGGGACCGGTATTGGCGGGCTTTTTCGCGGACCTCCCGCGCGCCGTGGGTCATTTGTGTGGGACGGAGCTCTTCGATTTGCCGCGTGTCCATGTCAGTCTCCTTGTCTCGATGCGTTGACGCGGCTCCCGCAAATTTCATGCCCCAGGGCGAGGCGTCGCCCACTTTCCGCCAGACGTCTACGGCGCATCGTCCACACACAGCACCGGGTCGCTGACCAGACAATCCGCATCAGACGCGGCAGGTCCGCCGCCGCGCGTTTTCAACGACGTCTGCTGCGCGGCGATGCGCAATCCCTTGGGCAGCAGCACCCACATGCGCAGCCGCTCTTTGGTGTGGCTCGCCTGGGTCTGCGCGGTTTGACCGAAGCCGTAGAAGTAGTCGGCTCTGACGGCGCCCTGAATCGCACCGCCCGAATCCTGCGCGAGCATCAGGCGGTTGATCGCGCCGGGTGCCTGAGGGTCGTCACGCGTGGACACGAATACCGGCGCGCCGAGCGGCGTGGTGCGCGGATCGACGGCCACCGAGCGGCCCGCCGACAGCGGCACGCCCAACGCGCCCAGCGGACCGTTCGGTGAATCGGGGATCACACGAAAGAACACATAGCTCGGATCCGAAACCGCATACACGGGATGAGGTTTCGGCGTGGTCGTCGCCAGGGTGAAACCGCGCAGCAACGGCGACGTGGGTTCGCCATCGTCACCGTCGGCGGGCGCCGCCTTGCCTTCGTTGCTCGTAGCGGGCGCGCCGTCGCCGCTGATGTCGACCTCCATCTCCATGCCGCGCACGACGAGCTTGCGCGCGCCGGCCGTCGCGTTGCCGCTGTGCGCGAGCGGCGGCAGGAACGGCCGGCCGTTCTGTTCCGCATAGGCGAAGCGGCGAATCGAGCCGTCGCTCATGCGGACCTTGCCCGCGCCTTGCAACTGCATCGAGTACAACATCACGGGGTCGTCGACATAGGCGAGGATCGGCGCCTTCAGTGCGCCGCGCTCGATCTCGGCGCGGGTGTAGTACGGCACGATGCGCCCGCCATCGAGCCGCAGTCGAATCTTCTTGTCGCGGATATCCGGCACGCTATCGCGCAGATCCAGCGCGTAGACGCCTTTGAGGTCGCCACTCGTCGTATCGCTGAGCGGGATCACGTTACGTCCATCGATGCGAGCCGCGCTCACGTCACCTCGCGCGCGGTCCGGCAGGCGCCGCGCGTCGAGGTAGAGCATGTCGGCCGGCGTGCCATAGACCGGATAAAGATAGGCGCCGCCGTACTGCTGGCTGCCATTGAGCAGCGGCTCGTAGTAGCCGGTCATCGTACCGTCGAGCGAGCGGTCGGGATTGCGGATCTGGTACGCGTTGAAATACGTTTCGAAGAATCGCCGGATCGCCGCGACGTCGCCAACGTCCACCGTTCGCGCGGCATTGCACGGTTCCGACCAGCCGCTGCGCGCGCCGAGCACGGTGCAGCTGCGGCGAAACGCTTCCCATGACGCGGTGACGTCGTCCGTGTCCCACCCGGGCAGGTCGGCGAAAGCAATCGGCTCGTAGTAAGCGTGGCGCGTGGCGAAGCCGCCGCTCAACGCAGCCTTGGGACGCGGGTTATTGGAGCCGGTGGACGTGCCCGAGACCGTCGCGTGTGTCGTTAGGGGAGCCGGCGTCGGCCCAGGCATCGTCGGCGGCGCGGGTGGCGACGCTTGCGCCGTCGGCGCCGCCTGCTCGACCGGCGACGTCGCCGTGTGGCTCGTGTCCCCCAGGATGACGCTGGTCGCGGGCGTGTTGCTCGCGCAAGCCGCGAGCGTGGCTGTCAGCGCAAGCAGGAGAAGCTGAGCCCGTTGCATGCGGCCTCCTTGCGGACCATCGCGAACGTCGCGCGCGCTAGCCTGGCGGCTTGACGGCATCGATGGTGAACGTGGCGGCGCCGAACGCGCCGGCGCAATCCGCCGTGCCTGCCGGGCAACGCGGCTTGCCCGCGAACGGCGAGTAGCGCGGGCCGCGACGCGCGGCCGCTTGCTGCTGGGCATCAGCGGGGAATGACTGGAACGGCGCCGCGGACTTCAATCCACCGTCGGAAAAATCGCGCGGTGTCGTCGATACGAGCGTCAGAAAGTGGTTGGGACCGGGCGGGTTGCCCGCCAGCATCGGCCAGCTGGCGCGCGGCAACGACAGCGTCTGACCGGCGGCGATCCGGTTGTTGCGATCGAGTCCGTTCGGAAACAGCATCAGGTATTGACCGTCCGGATCGACCATGAACACATACACGTAGCCCGCGCGGTTGCAGTCGAGTTTGAACTGCAGATAATCCTTGCCGATCGTGGCGGACGTGCTGCGCGGTGTGGCGGTGATCTGAATCGATGGATCGGCCAGCGTCACGATTCGCTCGAGTTCGCTCGCGGGGGTGAAGGGCGCGAGGTCGTCGGCCTGCGCGGGTGGTGTGGCGGGCGCGGCAACCGTGGCGGGCGAGGCAGGAGCAACCGGGGCAACAGGGGCAACAGCAGCAACGGCTGCCGGTCTTTGAGCGGCATTGCCAGGCGTCGGCGCAGCCGTGTCGCGCGCATCCGTGCTTGCCGTGACAGCCGGGCGCGCGGCCGGTGGCGAACGCATGGCAAACCACGTACCGACCGCCGCGAGCGCCACGACGCAAACGGCACCTGCTGCGATCAAGCCCGTGCGTTTCTTTTGACTACCGCCAGCCGCAGGAACGGCCGCTGTGCCTGGCTCATTGCGCTTCGCCTCGACTGTCGCGGCCGTCGTTGTTCGCGGCGCACTGGTACCCGCTGTCTCGACGGAAGCGCGAGTCGTGGGTTCGATCGTCGCAGCGGCGTCATCACGCGTATCGATGGCAATGCCCAGTTCGTCCGCCAGCGCCTGAACGCTTTGCGGGCGCTGTTCGGGGCGGACCGCGAGCGCATGGTCGATCGCGCGCAGGAACCGCTCGCTATAGCGGCCGGCCGCCGCCGTGGCGAGCGGCACATACGTGTCGCTCATCAGTCTGCCGACCGACGGCGGCGGTGTCTTGCCCTGAATCGCGAAATAGATGACCGCGGCGAGTGCGTACACATCGGTCCACGGCCCCTGTTTCAAGGCGGCCACTTCGGCATATTGCTCGACGGGCGCATAGCCGGGCTTCAGGATCACCGTCAAGGCCTGGGTCATGTCGCCGATCACGCGCCGCGCCGCGCCGAAGTCCAGCAGCACGGGGCGGCCGCTGCCCTTGAGCAGCATGATGTTGTCCGGCGCGATGTCCCGGTGATAGCACTGCGCCGCATGCAATACCGCCAGCGCTTCGAGCAGCGGCGCGAGCAGGGCGCGCAGCCATGCTTCATCGGGTGGGGCACTCATGCGGCGCAAGCCGTCGCGCAGCGTCACGCCCTCGTAGTACGGCATCACCATGTACGCGGTGCCGTTGGCCTCCCAGAACCGGTACACCTTGACGAGCGAATGATGATCGAAGCGGGCGAGCAGTCGCGCCTCGTTGATGAAGCTTTTCAGGCCGGCGCGAAAGGTGTCTTCATGACGTTCCGAGCGGACCGACACTTCGGCCGCGCCGACGCGCGAGGCCAGCGCAGCGGGAATGTATTCCTTCAGCGCGACGTGACGTCCTAGCTGGGTGTCGTAAGCGAGATAGACGATACCGAAGCCGCCTTCGCCAATCAGATCGACGATCTCGAACTCGCCGAGCCGTGTGCCGGCGGGCAGCGCATGTTGCGCGTTCGAACCCTGCGCGGCGGGGCGGGTGACGACTGTGCGATCGGCGTCCGCCGCTTCGGCGGGGTTCTGCTGGCCGTCCGGTCCGGACGCCCGTTGCACGATCACGGTTTTGTCGTCGGGGCTGCTCATCGGCTGTGGCTCCCTGGAGGGTACGACGGCAGAGCCCGGCACACGCGAGCGCCACCCTCACGCGCAGGCGCGTCCGTCTTTAAGACGAATGAGCGGGTCATTTTTTGAAATCAGGCGGGCGCGCGTGCCTGAGCGGTGGTCCACGTGCGGCCGCCGGTTTCAAAATCGGCCGGCCGGATTCGTCTATACGGTGTTAGTCAACCGCTGCGTGCAGCTTGCGGGTTGTACGCGCATTCCATCCCAGCCGCTTCCTTTTGCCTTCTTGCAGGAAGTTGAAGTGAACGAGCGCCAAGGCTTATCGAGCGGGATGGCACACCGCGTCGTGCGACGCGACTCGCGGCGCGCGGTCGTCGCATGGGCGCACCGGATCGATGCCGCGTGGATCACGGGCGCGCTCGTCATGGGCTCGATGCTGCTGGGCGCGGCGGGCAATACGCTGGCCGCTGGCACGTCCGCCGCCGCGGCGCGGCCCGCGAGCGCCGTGGCCCTTGCGCCCGAGTCGTTCGGCTTTCGTCAGGCCGATGAACGCGAGCGCGACGCCGAAACGATCAACACGTTGACGTCCGAGGGACGTTTGCTGCTGTCGCGAGACCGCGTCAAACTCCCTGCCTACGACTATTGCAGCATGTCCGTCGCGGCTGCCGAGCGCGGCGACTTCCGCGACAGCGTCGATGCCGCGGCGCGCGCCCTGGTGGTGGCCGGGCAGACCAACAATGCGGATCTGGCGGCCCTGTCTAAACGCGATCTCGCGATCGCCTACAGCTATGCCGGCGACCTCGACAACGCCGAACGCTACGCCCGCGATGCGCTCGCTTCGACGCCGAAGGCGCCCGAGCAGGTCTTTGCTCCGGCCAACAAGGTGCTCGGCGATGTCGCGTTGCGCCGGGGCAAGCCGCAGCAGGCGCTGGCCGCCTACGAAGACGCGCTCACGACCGCCTCGCCGCGTTACAAACCGCTGGTGCTGATGTCGATCATCAACGCGCAGCTCGCCGAGGGCGATACGCCTGGCGCGCGCCAAACCTTCGATGCCGTCGGCGCACCGGCCACCGCGGAACTCGCGCCCGCCTACCGGCGCATCGAAGGCAATCTGCTGCTGGCCGAAGGCAAGCCCGAGGATGCGAAACACGCGTTCGAAGCGCTGTTGAGCCAAAGCGGCAATTCCAGCGACGCCAACTACGACCGCCTGTGGGCCCACGAAGGAATCGGCCGCGCCGACCTCGCGCTCGGCGACAAGCCGCATGCGCGCGAAGCCTACCTGCTGGCCGTCGACGACTCCGAGAAAATCCGCGCGCGGTTTCGCAGCGACGAGTTCAAGACGGCGCTGTTCGGCGACACGCAAACGGTATTCGAAGAGGCCATCGCGCTGACGGTCGAAGCCGGCGACTACGAGAGCGCCTGGAGCCTGTCCGAACGCAGCCGGGCGCGTGCGCTGCTCGACGTCGTGCGCAACCGCGTCGACGCCGGCGTCGACGACCGTCAATTGAACGGGCAGGTGCCGAGTCTTGCCGCGACGCGCGGCGCGCTCCGGCCCAACGAGGCGATCGTCGAATTTCATAGTCTGCCCAACGAGCTGATCGTCTGGGTGGTGCGCAACGATGGCCTGACCGGCCACACCTTGCCGATTGCGCGCGCGGACATGGAGGCCGCCGTGACCGACCTGCGCAATGCGATCGTGCGCCGGCGACCGGCCGCGCTGACCTATGGCGACAAGCTCGATGCGTTGCTGATCGCGCCGCTCGGCTTGCGCGCCAACGAGCGGCTCATCATCGTGCCGCACGGCGCGCTGCACTATCTGCCGTTTCAGGCGCTGCACGATGCCGACGGCTTTCTGATCGAACGCCATGCGATCGCGCTCGAACCATCGGCGAGCGTCGCGGTACAACTCGCGCAACGCCAGCAGAAGATCGCGAGCGATCTGGTCGCGTTCGGCAATCCGACCATCACACCTGCCTATGCGCTGCCAGGGGCCGAGGCGGAAGTGCAGGGCATCGCGCCGCTGTTCGCGCGCAACGAGGTGTTTCTGCATAGCGACGCCACGCGCCTGAGCTTTCGCGACAACGCGCCCGCCGGACGCGTGTTGCACGTGGCGACGCACGCCCAGGCCGACACGATCGATCCGTTGCACTCGAGCATCCTGCTCGCGCCCGCGACGCAGCCGGCCGACGGCCCGGACGCGCTGCTGGCCAAAGACATCTACAACCTGAAGCTCAACAACGTCTCGCTCGTCACGCTGTCGGCCTGCGAGACGGGGCTTGGCCGGATCGCGCGCGGCGACGAAATTCTCGGCTTCACGCGGGCGTTCTTTTATGCCGGCGCCACCAGCCTGATCGTGTCGATGTGGCCGGTCGCGGACGAATCGAGCGCGCTGACGATGCGCACTTTCTACGCGCAACTCGCGCAAGGCCATGACGCGATCGACGCGATGCGCACCGCGCAACTGGCGGTTCTGCACACGCCGCGCTTCGCGCATCCGTTCTTCTGGGCGCCATTCGATCTGATGGGTGGCTGGCGTTTGACCCTCGCGCGTCAGCAGCCGGGATGAACCAAACAAACCCTAGACCGATGAACAGACTCCGACTGATCGCCGCGGCGGTGTCCTGCAGTAGTGCGCTCGCGTGGGGCCAGACGCTGCCGAACGCGGGCAGCATCCTGAACCAGACGGCGCCGCGCGAGACCCGGCCGGCGCCGCCGGGCGGCACTCAGGCGTTACCCGCCGTGCCGCCGCCGGCGGCGCCCGTGACGGCGCCCGGCCCGACCTTCCTGCTGAAGAGCATCACGTTGAAGGGCAACGACACGATCGCCAGCGACGCGCTGCTTGCGCCCGTTCAGGACAAGCTCGGCAAGCAAACCAGTTTCGCCGGGCTCGAAGAGATTGCCGCGCGCATCACGCAGATTTATCGCGATCACGGCTATCTGCTCGCCCAGGTGGTGATCCCGCCGCAGGACGTCACGTCCGGCAACGTCGAAATGAGCGTGCTCGAAGGGCGCGTCGGCCATGTGCGGCTCGACGTCGCGGCTGGCACGCCGATCCGCGAAGATCTGTTGCGCGCGCGGGTCGCGCAGATTCCGTTGGGCAAGCCGCTGCAGCAACACGAACTCGAACGGACCATGCTGCTGCTGTCCGATCTGCCGGGTATTCAGGTCTCCTCGGCAATCGAAGCGGGCGAGGAGCCGGGCACGGTCGATCTGACCGTCAACGTCGCGCCGGCCAAACGCTGGACCTTTGCGCTCGATGTCGACAACTTCGGCGCGGAGTCCAGCGGTACCTGGCGGCTCGGCGCGCTCGCGCGTCTGAACTCGCCGTTCATGATCGGCGACAACCTGGACCTGCGGCTGCTCGGCAGCGAACGCGGCGACACCCTTTACGGGCGCGTCGGCTACGAAGCGCCGATCAATGCGCAAGGCACGCGCGTCGGGGTCGCGGTGTCGCGGCTCAACTATGCGCTCGGCCAGGAATTCGCGTCGCTCGATGCGCAGGGCGAGGCGACCGTGGTGGACTTCACGCTCACGCATCCGCTCGTGCGCACACGCAATCAGAGCCTGTTGGGGCGCGTCAATCTGGAGTATCGCGACCTGATCGACAACGTCGGCATCGTCGATCAACACAATCCCAGATCGCTGGTGGAGGGCAGTATCGGCCTGAGCTATGAAAGCCGCGACGCGCTGTTCGGCGGCGGCTTCAATAGCGCGGATGTCGAGCTGTTGATCGGCAGTCTGCATTTCCGCAACGCGCAAGCCGAGGCGCTCGACGCCTCGCCGCTCGGGCGCGACACGCAAGGCACCGAAGTGCGCGCCACTTTCTTCGCCAACCGCCTGAACGCGATCACCGAGCGGCTCAGCGTATTCGCCGGCGTGTCTGGCCAGTGGGCCGGAACCACGCTCGACAGTTCGTCGCGCTTCCTGCTCGGCGGCCCGCACGCGGTGCGCGCTTATTCGCCGTCCGAGGCACTGGTCGACGAGGGGTTCGTCGCCACCCTCGAAGGGCGCTTCGCGATCGATGCGCGGGCGACCGTGTTCACGTTCTTCGACTTCGGTACCGGGTGGTACAACGCCACGCCGCGTCCGGGCCAAGGGTCGAACGTGATCACGCGCAGTGGCGCAGGTCTCGGCGCGTTCTGGGCCGCGCCGGGCGGCATTGCGCTGCAGGGCACGGTCGCATGGCGCACGACCGGGCCCGATACGACCGGCAACGACAGGCTGCCGCGCTTTTATGTGCAACTGACCAAGACGTTCTAGCAGGCAGCCAAACGCAACGAGACGCAACGAAACGAGACGAAACGCAACGACAAGCAGCAGCAATCTGTGCCGAGGTGTGCGATGAACAAGCGATGCAATGTGCGACCGGGGCATGTGAGCACGATCGCCGGCGCGGTCGCCGCGTTGTTCGCGGCGTCGTATATACCGCTCGTGCTCGCGAATCCGACCGGCGCCCAGGTGGTGGCCGGCACGGTCAGCATCAACTCGCCGGGCGCGGGACAGATGCACATCACGCAGGGCTCGTCCAATGCGATCGTCAACTGGAACACGTTTTCGATCGGTAGCGGCGAAGCGGTCAGGATCTCGCAGCCGTCGGCTTCCGCCGCGCTGCTCAACCGCGTGACGGGCAACGACCCCAGCGTGATCGCCGGACGCCTGCAGGCCAACGGCAAGGTGTTTCTCGTCAATCCGGCGGGGGTGATCTTTGCGCCGGGATCATCGGTGAACGTGGGGTCGATGATCGCCTCGACACTCAATATCTCCAATGCCGATTTCCTCGCCGGCAACTTCCATTTCGTTGGCGCGTCCGCGGCGGCGCTCAGCAATGCGGGCTCGCTGACGGCCGCCGCGGGCGGCACCATCGCGTTGCTCGGCGGCACGGTCAGCAATAGCGGCACGGTCAGCGCAAAACTGGGCAGCGTCGCGCTGGGCGCGGGCAACGACATCACCGTCGACTTTGCCGGCGACGGTTTGACCACCCTGAAGATCAACCAGGGCGCGGCGCACGCGCTGATCGGCAATACCGGCACGCTGGCCGCCGACGGCGGCACCGTGGTGATGAGCGCACAGACGGCCGACGCGCTGGCGGGCACCGTCATCAACCAGCAAGGCATCGTGCGCGCACAGAGCCTGAGCGAACACGACGGCCGCATTCTGCTCGACGGCGGCACGAACGGCGTGACACAGGTGAGCGGGACGCTCGACGCCAGCGGCGGCGCGGGGCAAACCGGCGGCAGGATCGACGTGACCGGCTACGACGTGGCGCTGCTGGCCGGAGCGTACGTCGATGCGAGCGGCGCCGCGGGCGGCGGAACCGTCCACTTCGGCGGCGGCCCGGCGGGTGCGGACCCCTCCGTTCGCAATGCCAATGCGATCTGGATGTCGCCGACCGCCAGCCTCCACGCGGATGCGCTCGTCGACGGCAATGGCGGCAACGTCGTGGCTTACAGTGAAACGGCCAGCCGCATTTACGGCACGTTGACCGCGAAGGGCGGGCCGCAGGGCGGCGACGGCGGCTTGATCGAAACGTCCGGCCACACGCTCGACACGACCGGCATGAGCGTCGACGCATCGGCGGCGAAGGGGCAGGGCGGCAGGTGGCTGCTCGATCCGTTCGAGGTCGACATCGTGACGCAGGTGCCGGATGTCACCGCCGCGCCGGTCCCGACGCAGACCGCAACCGATTCGAACACCATGACGTTCGGGCCGATCACGGGCAGCACGTTCATCCTGAACACGGCGCTTACCGGTCCGCTGAGCCTCGGCACGTCGGTGACAGTACTGACAGGGACCGATCCCAACTTCGGCGCGGGCGACATCGTCGTCGACGCGCCGCTCAACCTCACGACCGGCACGCTTCCCGCCACGCTGAAGCTGAGCGCGACGGGATCGGTGCTGGTCAACAACACCATCACGTCGAGCGCGGGGCCGCTCAGCCTCGTATTCGATGCGAACGTGGGCGGCACGAGTCCGCTCAGTCTGGTCTCGTTCCAGGGCGTCACGGTGAAGACCAACGGCGGCAGCGTGACGTTGGGAAGCGGTGGCGCGAGCCCGGTCCTGATCCAGAACTCGAACATCGACACCGCGGGCGGCGATCTGACGGTCACCGGCACGTTCCCGATCAATGGCGTGGCGATTGGCTATCTGATCACGTCGTCGTCGGGCATTTTCATCGACTCGTCGACCATTTCCACGGAGGGCGGCGTGTTCTCGCTGTCGGGTGTCGCGCTGGGCCCGAACGCCAATGGCGTGGCGATCAACGGCACCAGCTCGCTCTCGACGACGAGCGGCGCGCTTCGCATCACCGGCACGGCTACCGCCGGCGGCGGAGGCAACGACGGCGTGATCGCGCAAGGTGACAATACGATTCAAACCGGCAGCGGCGCGCTCACCATCAGCGGCGCCGGCAGTTCGAATATCGAGGATCAGGGCATCGGCGTGCTTCTATCCGGCACTTCAGCCAGCACGACGAGCGGGGCACTGAGCGTGAACGGCAGTTCTTCTGGCAGCAGCGCGATGGGCGTGTTCTTGACCGGCGGCGCCACGGTGGGCGAGGGTCCCGCGCTGCAGCCCGGGCTCAGCAGTTCGGGCGGCGCGATCGCGGTCAACGGTAGCGTGACGCAAAGCGCGCAAGGGGGCTTCGGCGTCGAGATTCAGAACACCACGATCTCCAACACGACCGGCTCGATCGGCGTGACGGGCAATGTCACTGACCCAGGCACCGGCGGCACTTTCGCGGACGGCGTCTATTTTTATGGCACCACGTTGAGGACCGGCAGCGGCGACATTTCCGCCACCGGAAGCGTGTCGTCGAACATGAACGTCAGCATCGGCCTCGACATGCATGGGTCGTCGGTCCAGTCGACGAGCGGCAACCTCAAGTTCACCGGACAAAGCGTGGGAGCCGCGGTCAACGGCGACTCGGTGATCGGGCTGATGTTCGAGAACACGCTATGCGTGGACTGCATCCAGACAGCCCCCGTATCGGTGACGACCGGCACGGGCACGGTGAGCCTGTTCGGCAGCGGCACCGGTCCGTTCGTGCAGGGTGTGCTGATCACCGACGGCACGACGATTACGTCGACCAACGGCGGGGCGATCGATATCCGCGGCGCAGTGAGCGGCCCGGCCGGCAGCAGTCCGAACCTGCAGAACGACTATGGCGTGCTGATCGCCAATGGCGCGATCAGCGCGACCGGGACGCGTACCACCACGATCGGCATCGCCGGTTCGACCACGACGTCCGATCCGGGCGTCGCGATCGGCCTTGCGGTGCCCGAGACCGAGCAGAGCGAGTTTGGGCTGATCAATCCGACCTCCATCGCCACCGGCGGCGTGACGAGCGCGGTCGCCAATGCCACCGCCGACAACGTGACGATCTCGACGACGAATCCCGCTTCGATCGTGTTGCGCGCATTCAACGACGGCACGGCGAGCAGCCTCGCCATCACGCAGGCGACGCTGTCGTCGCCGGGCGGCGTGCTGTCGATCATGCCGGCGTCGGTGGACCCGTCGAGCTTCACGATCACCGCTCAGAACGCGACGCCGATCACGCTGCTCGGCACGGGCGGCGGTCTCAGCATCGACGCCCCGACTTTCTCGACCTTCGCGTCGATTCCCAGCATCGTGCTCGGGTCCAGCACGCAAACCGGGCGCATCACCGTCGGCGGGCAGTGCGTATCGGGCGGCTCGACTTGCGTGCCGCCACGTCCAGGCTTCGCGAACAATCTCACGCTGTCCAACCCGGGCGCGGGCAGTCAAGGGATCGCGCTGACCTACGGCATCTCGACTCCGGGCCACACCTTGATGCTGCTGTCGGCCGGTCCCGTCACGGACCCTGGCGGCATCCAGGCCGCCGGGCTGATTCTCGCCGGCCCCGGTACCTTCACGCTGACCGATCCGCAAAACGACGTCGGCGTGCTGGCGATGGCCAAGGCGGGGAGCGTCGACTTCTCGAACTCGCATGGCTTCGTGATCGGCCCGCTGACGAGCCAGACGTTCGACTCCGCCGCGAGCCAGTTGAGCCCGATGAGCGTGACGAACTCCACGCTGACCGGCAGCCTCGTCGCGACCGCTACGACCGGCAATATCGGGCTGGGTGCGAGCACGCCGTCCGCGACGGCTCCGAATACGAATCTGAGCGCGGGCGGCTCGATCGATCTGGTGATGGAGAACGGCGTGTTCGTCGATGCGAACTCCGGCACACTTGGCGCCGGCAACGCATGGCGAGTCTGGGCCAGCACCTGGAACGGCGAGACACGCGGCAGCGTGCAGCCGAACACCGCGCAGCCCAATTTCTACGGCTGCCTGTTTGGCTCGGGCTGTAGTTGGGGCGGCACGGTGCCCACCACCGGCAATCATTTCGTCTATGTCGCACGGCCGACGGTCACGGTCAACGCGGATGGCGCGACGCGCTACGTTGGGGCGCCGAACCCGGCGTTCACCTACACGACGGTCGGTCTGATCAACGGCGATACCGCCGCGGGCACGTTGAGCGGCTCGGAGACGACCACGGCCACTCTGACTTCACCGGCGGGCGGCTATCCGATCGACCCCAACTTCACGTCCAGCGTGGGCTATATCGTCAACGAAGTGCCGGGCACGCTGACGGTGACTCCGTTTCCGAGCACGATCTCGAACCCGCAGGGCCCAATCCCCAATCCGGTCGCGCAAAGCGGTCTGCAGACGTTTTTCAGCAGCCAGGAGCAGACGTTCGTCTACGAAAACAATCTGCAGGGCACCAACATCTGCATCGGCTCGAACCAGCCGCTCTTCAGCACGACGCCGCCTGGCGAGAAACAGGACATCCTCGCGGTCGAATGGAAGCGGGTGCGTTCGCAGCCGAACCTGAATAGCTGCCTGCTGACGAACACCCAGCACGGCTGCGGTGACTTCTAGCGGGAGCCGGGCGAAGCGGGCGGGACGGGTGGCGCGGCGCCTGCGGGCGAATGCAGCGCGCGCAGTTGCGCGATGGCGGCCTCGGCGCTCGCGACGAACCGTTGCGAGCGCCGCCATGCTTCGACGACCTCCTGATGGACGGGCTGCTCCATCCCGAGGTGAATCCGGAAGAATCGTTCAGCGTGGATGGCCGGGTGGTAATGCTGGCGCACCCGCTTCGCGTCGATCAGCCGCCGGTTGCCGAACAGCCTGCTCAATGCCCACGAAAACGCGCCGTCTTCACCGCCGACGCGACGAAAGAACGCGTCGAGCGGAAACCCGCCCAGCGCGCGATACACCGCCCGCCGGATCACGAGACTGCTCGGCACGGTGTTGCTGAGGATTGCCGCGTACTTTTCGAAATCGGGATGCTCGACGATCGCGCGCGGAAAGCCCGCATAGTCGACATCGAGCCGCACCGATGCCTCGCCCGGACAACGCTGCAGATAGCCACTCGCCGCGGCCAGCGCGCCGGGCAGATATTCGTCGTCGGCGTCGATGAATCCGAGCAGATCCTCGGTCGCGTGCATCGCGGCCCAGTTGCGCGCGGCGGCGACGCCGCCATTCACGTACATGCGCAGTACTTCCACGCGCGCGTCGAGGCGGCCGTAATGTTGCGCGAGTTCGATCGAAGCATCCGTCGAGCCATCGTCGACGACGATGATTTGCGCGGCCTCCGGCTGGATCAGGCAGCTTTCCAGTGCGCGGCCAAGCGTTGCCGCCATCTGCAGACAGGGAATGATGATTGAGATCGGCATGATGCGAGCCCCGTTCCGATGCTGATCCGCTGCGTTACGCCTGTGCCGGGCCGGGCATCAATTGCGTCGCCTGGGCGTCGTCGTCGCCGACCCACACCGCGAACGCCGTGAAGTTGTCGTGATTCGTGCTGGCGCTCGCGCGCACCTGTTGCGCGAGCGCGTCGAGCCAGGCGCCGGGTGTCGCCGCATGGGCCAGCGCGTCGGCGATGCCGGCGTCGTCGGCGTACTCCCACAGGCCGTCCGTGCAGATCAGGAAAGCGTCGCCGTCATGCAGCGCGAAGGTACCGTCGAGGCCCGCAATGGAGAGTGCGTCGCGCGTGCCCAGCGCCGCATACAGCACGTTGCGGCGCGGATGATGACGCATCTCCTCCTCGGCGAGCAGCCGCGCGTCGACCATCTGCTGAACCATGCTGTGGTCGCGCGTGCGCGCGCAGATCTCGCCGTGGCGGAAACAGTAGAGGCGGGTGTCGCCGCAATGGGCCCACGCGGCCGTCGCGCATTCGCGGTCGATGGCGAGCACCACGGCCGTCGAGCGCATGTCTTTTTCATTGCCTTTGCCGCGCAACTGTTCTTCGACGATGTTCTCATTGGCATGCGTGAGCGCGCTGATCAGCCGGTCGCCCGTCGGCGGCAATTCGGCAACGGTCAGGTAGCGTAAATCCGCCAGCACCGAAGCGACGACGAGGCGCGAGGCGGTGTCGCCGCCGCCGTGTCCGCCGGCGCCGTCGGCGACGACGCAATAGTAGAGCCGTTCGCTCGACCAGTCGCCGAACGAATCTTCGTTGCGCGGGCGGTCTCCCTGATCGGTCAGGCTTGCGGTGGCAAGTTGCACCGTTGACCTCTCGTATGCTCGTGGTCTGTCGAGCTCATTCCTGCGCGTGCGACTGCGCGGACAGAATGCCCAGAACCAGCAGGATGACGATGCGATTGCCCGGCGAGATGTCGATGCCGAGGTTGTGCTCGATCCATCGGCCGATTTGCGTGCGGGCGAAGTCGGCGGGTATCGAGCCTTTTTTCAGCGTGACGCCAAGCTTGCGCGCCCGGTAGTGATACGACGCGATGCCGTAACGCGCGGCCACCTGCGACAGACCGCCTTTCTCGTTCGACAGCCAGCCGAGACTGCCGGCGAGCAGCATGCGCTCGGCATCGTCGAGCGAAGCAATGAAATGCGACGCGGAGTCGCGTACCTCGGCTTCGTGCAGACCGTATTGCAACAGGACCGAGCCGATCGGATCGGGATGAAAAGCCGTTTGCCGGTCGATTTCGAGCATCACGTCGCCTTCGTCGAGCGACACGTTGCGCTGATGGCTCGCGCTGCGCAGACAGTCGATCAGATAGCGGCGGAAATAGGCGCACACGGCATGGCTGGTCGAAGGCGCGCTGTGCAGCGGGAAAGTGGGCAATGCCGTCGGCGCGGTATCGAGGCGGAACACCTTGAGATAGAGGAACTGCGAGATCAGTTCTTCCTTGTCCTCGCCCAGCGCCTGCAATTCCGACGGATGGTAGCCGGTCAGCGCGCGGCGCACGATCGTATAGATCGACGCCATTTCGTCGTGGCTGAGGCAGGTGCGGCGTTGCCACAGGTCGGGCAGTGCGCTTTCTCCAGCGTGGTCGGCAATTGCAGCGCTTTGGATATCTGCCACTTTTCACCCCGAGGTGGTGAGCCCCGCTTCTTAAGGGCGGAGCCCGGCTGCTGACACTACCCATTTCGCCGCGTGTGTGGTGCGCCGGTTTTCTGTCCCCAATGAATCCGGCACTCGCTTTGCCGCCATATCGGGCAGATTGCGTATGCCAAACGCTTGCAATACCGGCAATTCCGCCGTGCAACCGGCGCGTGATTGGAAAACAGACTTAGTCTATTGGCACGTTTTATTTATTACAAGGTAAAACTTAATATGTTATTCACCGCTCTGGCGACGGGTTCTATCGCTATCAGGACTAACCCTAAACGCAACGTAAGCGCTTACCGGCAATCCGGCAAGGTCAAATTTTTTAAAAAATCCGGGCACCTGATTCGTTTACCCAGATGTTGGGCGATCCCGCCAATCGACCGTCCTGAAAGGGCGCGCTGGTGAGGTCGTAAGACGACTGTCCGAGCTTGTGATTGTAATGGTGCCGGAACGAAAAGGTTAAAACTTCTTAAGTGTTTATGGAGTTGAATGGTATTACATATACTGTTTCGCTTAATTAAACAAAATCCGTTTCTATTGCTATCCGGCTTTGATTTTCCGGGCTGCGTGCTATTCTCATATCGGATTGCCGCCGAGAAAGGACAACGCTCGCTAAAAACATCGCAATAGCTGGCGAAGGCAATCTAATCAGAGTTAACACGTATTTCCGGGAACGTTGATTCCCGGCGGGCAAGGGCAACCCGTACCGGTCACTTACGGTGCGTCGAGACTACTCATCCGAGACCGATACCAGACATGGCCACGCTTCTCGCGGGCGAAATGCTTGCCGACATATCAGCTGCCAGTCCATGCGGGGACGACCTCGAGTACGACCCTGACTTCCTTGCGCTCGAGCAGGTCGTCCACGGCAAGCCGGAGGTGCAGTTCGGCGAGACCATGGTCGCCGCCACGCCGCCTGACTGGAAAGTGGCCGAAGCGCTATCGCTCGATCTGCTCGCAAAAGGCCGCGACTTGCGCGTCGCGGTGCACCTGGCGCGCGCGCTACTCAATCGCCGACGTTTCCCTGGCTTCGCCGAGGGCCTCGCACTCGTCGAAGGCCTGCTCGAACAGCGCTGGGACCATGTCTATCCACAGCTCGATCCCGACGACGACAACGATCCGACCGCCCGCGTCAACGCGCTCGCCGCCCTCGTCGAACCGTCCGGCATGCTGGTGGACGTGCGCGACGCACCGCTCGCGTCGTCGCGCGCGCACGGTGGCGTCAGCTTGCGCGACATCGAATATGCGACCGGCGAAGTGCCGCTGCCCAAGGGCGTCGAGGCGGCGTCGCTGAGCTCGATCGACGCGGTGATCGCCGACGCCCACCAGGACGCCGCCGAAGCGCACACGGCCTTGCTCGCGGCCACGCATAGCGCGATGCGCATCGAGACGGTATTGACCGAGCGTGTCGGCGCGGCGCGCTCCATCGATCTGTCGCCGCTATCGAGGCTGCTGCGGCGTGCCGCCGACTTTCTCGGCGAGCGTCTCGACGTCCCGGGCGGAGCGCCGCAAGCATCGCCGAACGGCGACGTGACCCCGGGCGAAAGCGCCGGCGCGGCGCCGGCACCCGTGCCGCTGTCTGGCGACATCACGGACCGTCAGGACGTGATCCGCATGATCGACAAGATCTGCGCGTACTACGAGCGTCACGAACCCTCCAGCCCGTTGCCGCTGCTGCTGCGGCGCGCGCGCCGGCTGGTCGACAGGAACTTCATGGAAATTCTGCAGGACCTCGCGCCAGAAGGCGTGCGCCAGGCCAGGCAGGCCGGCGGTATCGAAAACGAGTAAGCAGTCAGGCGGGGATGGGCTTTTTCGCTTCTAGCAACGCCAGTCATGCGGCACGCTGCTCGCGGCCGTGCGGCGTCAACCAGGGGAATGGTCGTGGCCAAGGAAAGCAGCCAGAAATTCATCGCGCGCAATCGAGCGCCGCGAGTTCAGATCGAATATGACGTCGAAGTCTACGGGTCGGAGAAAAAGGTCAATCTGCCCTTCGTCATGGGCGTGCTGGCCGATCTCTCCGGTCAGCCGGCGGACCCGCTCGCGCCGGTGGCGGATCGAAAGTTTCTCGAGATCGACGTCGACAACTTCGACGAGCGTCTGAAGTCGATGAAACCGCGCGTCGCCGTGCAGGTGCCGAACGTGCTGACCGGTCAGGGCAACCTCGCGGTCGACATGACCTTCGAGAGCATGGACGACTTTTCGCCCGCGGCGGTCGCGCGCAAGGTGGACGCGTTGTCGAAGCTGCTGGAGGCGCGCGGCCAGTTGCAAAACCTGCTGACCTATATGGACGGCAAGACCGGCGCCGAGGAGCTGATCGCGAAACTGCTCAACGATCCCGCGTTGCTGCAGTCGTTGGCGTCCGCACCGAAGCCGCAGCAATGAGCGTGATCTACAGGGGAGTCTGACCATGGCTGAACCTAGCACCGAAGGGCAAGCGCAACCCGGCGAGGCGTCGCTTGAAACGAGCGATTTCGCGAATCTGCTGCAAAAGGAATTCAAGCCGAAGAGCGAGAAGGCGAAGGAGGCCGTCGAGACGGCGGTGCGCACGCTCGCCGAACAGGCGCTGCGCGATACGAACGTGATTTCGGGCGATGTGCTCGCGACGATCGAATCGCTGATCGCGCAGATCGACGAGAAGCTGACCGCCCAGATCAATCAGATCATCCACTCGGAAGAGTTCCAGAAAGTCGAGAGCGCGTGGCGCGGCTTGCACTATCTGGTCAACAACACCGAGACGGACGAGACGTTGAAGATCCGCGTGATGAACGTATCGAAGGGCGATCTGTACAAGACGCTCAAGAAGTACAAGGGCACCGCGTGGGATCAAAGCCCGATCTTCAAGAAGCTCTACGAAGAGGAATACGGCCAGTTCGGCGGCGAGCCGTATGGCGCGCTGGTGGCTGATTATTACTTCGACAACGGCGGGCCCGACGTCGATCTGCTGACGCAGATATCAAAGATCTCGGCCGCCGCGCATGCGCCGTTCATCGCCGGCGCCGATCCCGCGGTGATGCTGATGGATTCGTGGCAGGAGCTGGCCAATCCGCGCGACCTGACGAAAATCTTCCAGACTCCCGAGCATGCGGCGTGGCGCTCGCTGCGCGAATCCGAGGATGCGCGCTACGTCGGTCTCGCGATGCCGCGTTTTCTCGCGCGCGCGCCGTATGGCGCCAAGACCAATCCGGTCGAGGAATTCGATTTCGAGGAAGACACGGCCGGCGCGGACAGCGGCAAATACGCATGGGCCAATGCCGCCTATGCGATGGCGACCAATATCAACCGCTCGTTCAAGATGTACGGCTGGTGTTCGCGGATTCGCGGCATCGAGTCGGGGGGCGCCGTCGAGAACCTGCCGGTGCATGCGTTCCCCACCGACGACGGCGGCATCGACATGAAGTGCCCGACCGAAATCGCCATTAGCGATCGCCGCGAAGCCGAACTCGCGAAGAACGGCTTCATGCCGCTCGTACACAAGAAGAACTCCGATTTCGCCGCCTTCATCGGCGCGCAGTCGCTGCACAAGCCCGCCGAGTTCGAAGACCCCGATGCCACCGCGAACGCGAACCTGGCCGCGCGTCTGCCCTACCTGTTCGCCTGCAGCCGCTTCGCTCACTACCTGAAGTGCATCGTGCGCGACAAGATCGGCAGTTTCAAGGAGAGGGACGACATGCAGCGCTGGCTGCAGAACTGGATCCTTCAGTACGTCGACGGCGATCCGGCGCACTCGACGGAAGAGTCCAAGGCACGACGCCCGCTCGCGGCCGCCGAGGTGGTCGTCGAGGAAGTCGAAGGCAATCCCGGTTATTACACGTCGAAGTTTTTCCTGCGTCCGCACTACCAGTTGGAAGGCCTGACCGTATCGCTACGGTTGGTTTCGAAGCTTCCGTCCGCCAAGGCGGCATGACGGAAATCCCCATTCAGTGACGAATTGCTTTGAGCGGAGAAGAAGATGGCCATCGACATGTTCATGAAGCTGGGCGATATCAAGGGCGAGTCGCAGGACAAGACCCACAAGGAAGAAATCGAAGTGCTCGCGTGGAGCTGGGGCATGAGCCAGAGCGGCACGATGCACATGGGCACGGGCGGCGGCGCCGGCAAGGTGTCGGTGCAGGACCTCTCATTTACCAAATACAGCGACAAGGCGAGTCCGCCGATTATGGCAGCCTGCAGCAAAGGCACGCACATCGACACGGCGTTGCTGACGGTGCGCAAGGCAGGTGGGGACAATCCGCTCGAGTACTACAAGATCACGTTGAACGGCGTGCTGGTCAGCTCCTATTCGACCGGCGGCTCGGGCGGCGAAGAACGCTTTACCGAGAACGTCACGCTCAACTTCGAAAAATTCCATGTCGAGTACCAGCCGCAAAACGCGAAGGGCGAGAAGGAGGGCGGGGTGGTCGAAGTGAAGTGGAACATCCCCGCCAACGCGACTACCTGATCGGCTGAGCGCAAAGGGCGACTGCACTGCGGCGGTCCTGCCGTCGCAGTGCGGCGGCGGGTGGGACGACTCGAGCCAGACCGGAGCGAACCGGCATGAACGCAGAAGAATGCTTGCGCGAAGGCGATCTCGACGGATGTCTGCGCGAATTGCAAAAACAGGTTCGCAAGGAACCGTCGAAAGCCGCCTATCGCGTCTTTCTATTCCAGTTGCTCGCGGTGACGGGCGCCTGGGATCGCGCATTGACGCAACTGAACGTCGTCGGCGAACTCGACGTGGCCGCGTTGCCGATGGTGCAAACCTATCGTGAAGCGTTGCAATGCGAGGCGCTGCGCGAAGCGGTATTCAAAGGCGAGCGCGCGCCGCTGATCTTCGGCGAGCCGACCGGCTGGCTTGCGTTGCTCCTCGAGGCATTGCGGCTCGACACCGCGGGCGATAGCGGCGCGGCGGCCGCCGCGCGCGCGCGGGCGCTCGACGAGGCGCCCGCCACCGCCGGCGCATTGAATGGCGAACCGTTCAGGTGGCTCGCCGACGCCGACAACCGGCTGGGCCCGACACTCGAAGCGGTGCTGAACGGCCGCTATTACTGGATTCCTTTTTCGCGCATCAAACGGATCGAAATCGAGCCGCCGTCCGACCTGCGCGACCGCGTCTGGATGCCGGCCGTTTTCACCTGGGCCAACGACGGCCAGGCCGCCGGTCTGATTCCCGCCCGCTATCCGGGCACGCTCGCCGAGCCGAATCGAGCGTTGTGGCTCGCGCGCCTGACCGAATGGATCGGTGACGATCCCGTGCTCGCGCGGCCGGTGGGACAGCGTATGTTCGCCTCCGATGCGAACGACTACGCGCTCTTCGACGTGCGCACCATCGAACTGACGAGCGGCGACGCGCCTGCCGAACAGGACGGCGCGGCCGCTTTGGATCATGGCTGAACTGACCGCGCGTGATCGCCTGCAACCGTCGCTGCTCGACCGGCTGACCGATTTCGAACCGGAGGCGAAGCAGGAAGCGCGCGAGCGGCGCGTTCTGTCGATGCGCGCGCTGCGCGAGAGCGTGCAGCGCGACCTCGGTTGGCTGCTGAACGCGAATGGCCTCGCGTCGGTGCAGGATCTGAGCGGCTATCCGTATGTCGCGACATCCGTGATCAATTTCGGCCTGCCGGACATTGCCGGCAAGACCGCCTCAGGCCTCGATCCGTCGCGGCTCGAGCGGCTCGTGCGCGATGCGATCTGGGCGTTCGAGCCGCGCATTCTGCGCGACACCGTGCGGGTCAGTTCGATGCAACTCGAAGAGACGACCGGGCGCCACAACACCGTGTCGTTTCTGGTAGAGGGCGATCTGTGGGCGCAGCCGTATCCGGAGCGGCTCTACTTCAGGACCGAACTCGACCTGGAAGTCGGCGAAATCCGCGTGATCGACCAGGGCGGGCCGCGCTGAAGCCATGAATCCAGACCTGATCAAATACTACAGCCAGGAACTGCAGCATCTTCGGGAGATGGGCGGCGAGTTCGCGCGCGAATTTCCGAAGATCGCCGGGCGCCTCGGACTGGAAAACCTCGAATGCGCGGACCCCTACGTGGAGCGTCTGCTCGAAGGCTTCAGTTTCCTCGCGGCGCGCGTGCAACTGAAGATCGACGACGAGTTTCCGCGCTTCACCCAGCATCTCGCGGAGCTGGTGTACCCGCATTACCTCGCGCCCACGCCGTCGATGGCCGTGGTGCAGATCCAGCCGGACCTGACCAGCTCCAATCTCGCGGACGGCGTGCGGGTTCCACGCGGCAGTACGCTGCGCAGCGTGCTCGACAAGAACGGCTCGACGCGCTGCGAATACCGCAGCGCGCACGAACTGACGCTTTGGCCGCTCGACATCACGGAAGCGCGGTTTTTTACGCACGCGGGCTCGCTCGGTGGCATCGACAGCGCGCTGCCGGCGAGCATGGCGGCGGGCGCCGCTGTCAAGGCCGGCCTCAGGCTGCGCCTACGCGCCACCGCTGGTCTGAGAATCAACCAGCTGAAACTCGACCGGCTAACGCTGTATCTGCGCGGCGCGGACGGGATGGCCACGCGTATCCACGAGCGTCTGCTCGGGTCGGTGAGCGGCGTCGTCGTGATGCCGGCCAAACGTCCGGCGTCCTGGCATGTGCAGTTGCCGGCGAGCGCGCTGCGGCCGCTCGGGTTTGCCGACGATCAAGCATTGCTGCCGGTCAGCCGGCAGTCGTTCCAGGGCTACCGGCTGTTGCAGGAGTACTTCGCGTTTCCGCAGCGCTTCATGTTTCTCGCCATCGACGGTTTGCACGCGGCGTTGCGGCGTTGCGCGGACACCGAAATCGAAGTCATCGTGTTGCTCAAACGCGGTGATCCGCTGCTCGAACAATCGCTCGATGCCAATAATTTCGCGCTGCATTGCACGCCCGCGATCAATCTCTTTTCGCGGCGTACCGATCGCATCGCGCTGTCGGACGAACAGTTCGAATATCACGTGGTGGCCGATCGCACCCGGCCGATGGACTTCGAGATCTATCAGATCGAGAGTGCGACCGGCTATAGCGCGGGCGCCGGCGGCGAGCAGCGCTTCGAGCCGTTCTATCACGCGCGCGATCTCGGCGCCACCTATCGCGCCGGCGCGTACTACCAGGTGCGCCGCGAAAAACGTCTGCCGTCGGCGCGTCAGCATGAGCGCGGCCCGCGTACGAGCTACCTCGGCAGCGAGATGTTCATCGCGCTGGTGGACGCGAGCAACGCGCCGTTTCGCGCTGACCTGCGGCAACTCGGCTTGCAGGTGCTGTGCACGAATCGCGACCTGCCACTGACGATGCCGGTCGGCGTCGGCCCCGCCGATTTCACGCTCGATGTCGAAGCGCCGGTGCAGAGCGTGCGCTGCGTGAGCGGCCCGAGCCGGCCGCTGCCGTCGTATGCGCACGGGGCCGTGGCGTGGCGGCTGTTGAGTCACCTGTCGTTGAACTACTCGTCGCTGCTCGATAACGATGCACAGGAGGGCGCCCGCGCGCTGCGCGATCTGCTGAGTCTCTACTGTCCCGCCGACGAGATCGCGAGTCAGCGGCTGATCGAGGGCGTGCGCTCGATCGATTCGCGCTCGGTGACGCGACGCTTGCCGGGCGCGGGACCGATCGTATTCGGCCGCGGTCTCGAAGTGACGCTGACGCTCGACGAAGCCGCGTTCGAAGGCGCCGGCGCGTTTCTGCTCGGTGCCGTGCTCGCGCAATATTTCGCGCAATACGTATCGATCAACTCGTTCACCGAGACCGTCGTGAAGACGCTGTCGCGCGGCGAGATCATGCGCTGGCCAGCGAGGGTCGGACAATGCCGGACGCTCTGACACTGTTGCGCCGGCTCGAAGACGATGCGCGCCGCTTCGACTTCTTCCAGGTCGTGCGGCTGCTGGAGAATGCGTATGCGGACAAGCCGCGCGTCGGCGAGTCGATGCAGCCGCGCGACGATGCGATCCGTTTCGTGCAGGAGCCCGAACTGGTTTTCCATCCGACGACGCTCGGTGACTTCACGCCGGCCGGCGAGCATCACGCCGCGCGCCTCGCGGTCAAGTTCTTCGGCCTGCTCGGGCCGCACGGTCCGTTGCCCACCCATCTGACCGAGTACGCTCGCGACCGCGCCCGCAACGCGAACGATCCGACCTTCGCGCGCTTTCTCGATGTCTTTCACCACCGGATGGTGTCGCTGTTCTATCGCGCGTGGGCCAATGCGCAACCGGCCGTGAGTCTCGACCGTCCGGGACGCGATCGCTTTTCCTTTTATGTCGGCAGCGTGTTCGGGCTGGGCGAGCCGACGCTGCGCGAGCGCGACGCGGTGCCCGATTTCGCCAAATTGCACTTCGCCGGATTGCTGGGCGGGCCGACCCGTCCGGCCGCCGGTTTGAAACTCGTGCTGGCGCGTTTTTTCAACCTGCCGGTCGACATCGAGCAGTGGGTCGGCCATTGGATGACGCTGCCCGCGAATTCGTTGTTGCGCCTGGGCGCACCGGACGGTTCGGCCGCGCTCGGCGTGTCGACGCTGCTCGGCGCGCGCGTCTGGGATTGCCAGCATAAATTCCGCATCGTCATCGGACCGTTGAGCCGCGCTGATTACGAGCGCTTCCTGCCGGGCGGCGAGAGTCTGAAGCGCCTCGTCGACTGGGTGCGCAATTACGCGCGCGACGGGCTCGATTGGGATCTCCGACTGGTGCTGAAACAGGAGGACGTGCCACGCCTGAAGCTCGGGCGCCACACGCGCCTCGGTTACACCACCTGGACGCTCGGCCGCCCGGCGCGCGGCGATCAGCGTCAACTGGTGTTGCGGCCGACCGGTCCGGACGGCCGTTCACGGATTGCCGCGGCGGCCCGCGAGGCGTCCGCGGGGGCGCCGCCATCGACATCATCGAGGGAATAGAAAAATGGCCGAGATCAAACGGGCAGCGTTGTTCGGCAAGCTGAACAAGCTCGGATTCCGCGCAATCGAGAGCGCGAACGTGTTTTGCAAGTTGCGCGGCAATCCTTATATCGAACTGTCGCACTGGTTCCACCAGATCCTGCAACTGCAGGACTCCGACCTGCACCGCATCGTCAAACACTACGGGCTCGAGCCTTCCGCGTTGGCGCGCGATCTGACCGAAGCGCTCGACCGTCTGCCGCGCGGTTCGGCTTCGGTGACCGACATCTCGTCGCAAGTCGAGGAGGCGGTCGAACGTGGCTGGGTGTTCGGCTCGCTGATGTTCGGCGAGTCGCAGGTGCGCACCGGCCATCTGGTGGTCGGCCTCCTGAAGACGCCGTCGCTGCGCAACGGGCTCTACGGCATCTCGCGTCAGTTCGAGCGCATCAAGCTCGATTCGCTCGTCGACGAATTTCACGGCCTGCTGCGCGAGTCGCCGGAAGCGGCGCTGAGCGCGAGCGATGGTTTTCGGGCGGGCGGCGCGCAGCGCGAAGGCGGCGACGCGGACACCACGGGCGGCCCGGTGCCGGCCGCCGCGCTGGGCAAGCAGGAAGCGCTGCGGCGCTTCACCACCGATCTGACCGAACAGGCGCGCAATGGCAAGCTCGACCCGATCGTCGGGCGCGACGAGGAAATTCGCCAGGTGATCGACATCCTGATGCGCCGCCGCCAGAACAACCCGATCCTGACGGGCGAAGCGGGCGTCGGCAAAACCGCGGTGGTCGAAGGCTTCGCGCAGCGCATCGCGGCGGGCGACGTGCCGCCGTCGCTGCACGACGTGCAGTTGCGCACGCTCGACGTCGGTCTGTTGCAGGCGGGCGCGAGCATGAAGGGCGAGTTCGAGAACCGCTTGCGGCAGGTGATCGAGGAAGTGCAGGCCTCGGAAAAGCCGATCATCCTGTTCATCGACGAAGCGCACACGCTGGTCGGCGCGGGCGGGGCGGCCGGCACCGGCGACGCGGCGAATCTGCTGAAGCCGGCGCTCGCGCGCGGCACGCTGCGCACGGTGGCCGCGACCACGTGGGCCGAATACAAGAAGCACATCGAGAAGGACCCCGCACTGACGCGGCGCTTCCAGGTCGTGCAGGTCAGCGAGCCGGACGAGACCCGCGCGATCCTGATGATGCGGGGTGTCACCTCGACGATGGAGCAGCACCACAAGGTGCAGGTGCTCGACGAAGCGCTCGAAGCCGCGGTACGTCTGTCGCATCGCTACATTCCGGCGCGGCAGTTGCCCGACAAGGCGGTCAGCCTGCTCGACACCGCCTGCGCGCGCGTGGCGGTCAGCCAGCATGCGACGCCCGCAGCGGTCGACGATTCGCGCAAGCGGATCGTCGCGCTCGAAACCGAGCTGGCGATCATCGGCCGAGAAAGCGCGGTGGGCGTCGACACGCGGGAGCGTGAAGCCGCCGCGGCGGAAAAGCTCGCCGCCGAACAGGCGCGTCTCGCCACGCTCGACACCCGCTGGCAGGCGGAAAAACAACTGGTGACGCGGATTCTCGCGCTGCGCGCGCAACTGCGCGGCGAGACCGGCAAGGTGGAAGGCGCGGCGCAAGCCAGCCGCACGAACGAAGCGAACGAAGCGAACGAAGCTGCGAACGGAACGGTAGACGAAACAGCGGCCACCGGCGCGACTGACAATCCCGCCAGCGACACCGCGACGCGCGAAGCGCGGCTCGCCGAACTGCGCGAGTTGCAGGCGCAGCTCGCGCAGCATCAAGGCGAAGATCCGCTGATCCTGCCGACCGTCGACCAGCAGGCGGTCGCCTCCGTCGTGCAGGACTGGACCGGCATACCGGTGGGCCGGATGGTCCGCAACGAAATCGAAAACGTCCTGAAGCTCGCGGAGAACCTGAACCGGCGCATCATCGGCCAGGCTCATGCGACGGAGATGATCGCGCGGCGCATCCAGACTTCGCGCGCGGGTCTCGACAATCCGAACAAGCCGATCGGCGTGTTCATGCTCGCCGGCACCTCCGGAGTCGGCAAGACCGAGACCGCGCTGGCGCTCGCCGAGGTGCTGTATGGCGGCGAGCAGAACGTCATCACGATCAACATGAGCGAGTATCAGGAAGCGCATACGGTGTCGTCGCTGAAGGGCGCGCCGCCCGGCTACGTCGGCTACGGCGAAGGCGGCGTGCTGACCGAGGCGGTGCGCCGCCGTCCATACAGCGTGGTGCTGCTCGACGAGGTCGAGAAGGCGCATCCCGACGTCCACGAGCTGTTCTTCCAGGTGTTCGACAAGGGCTGGATGGAAGACGGCGAGGGCCGCGTGATCGACTTCAAGAACACGCTGATCCTGTTGACCACCAATGTCGGCACGGATCTGATCACGAGCCTGTGCAAGGACCCGGAGCTGATGCCGGAGCCGGAGGGTATTGCGAAAGCGCTGCGCGAGCCGTTGCTGAAGGTGTTTCCGCCGGCCTTGCTCGGGCGCGTCGTGGTCATTCCGTACTTTCCGCTGTCCGACGAGATGCTCGGCGCGATCATCCGGCTGCAGCTCGGCCGGATCGAGAAACGCATCCGCGTGTCGCACAAGATTCCGTTCAGCTACGACGACGACGTCGTGAAGCTGATCGGCAGCCGCTGCACCGAACTCGAAAGCGGCGGACGCATGATCGACGCAATCCTGACCAACACGCTGCTGCCGCGTATCAGCACCGAGTTTCTGACGCGCATGATGAACGGCAGCCCGGTCACGAAAGTGCAGATCGGCGCGCGCGACGGTGAATTTCTCTATACGTTCGATTGATCGAAAGCGGAGGATGCCTTCTTATGCCGCAACAAGTCAGCATGGGCGCGACGCTGCAATGTTCGTTCGGCGCGGCGCCTTCGACGCTCGTGGTGTTGCCGGTCAACCGGGTGATGGGCGAAGGGCCGCCCGCGGCCAACATCATGGATCACATTCCGCTCGTCAACATCATGCCGTTCGGCGTGTGCAGCTCGCCCGCCAATCCGACCGTCGCCGCCGCGACGGCGGCGGCGTTGGGCGTGCTGACGCCGATGCCGTGCATTCCGGCCACCATGACGCCGTGGACGCCGGGCGCGCCGACCGTGCTGCTCGGCAACCAGCCGTCGCTCGACAACGTGTCGACCTGCATGTGCAACTGGGGTGGCGTGGTCACGATCGTCAATCCGGCGACAGTCAAGACGATGATTCCGTGACATGACCACGCAAAACCCGAACCGACACGTCACCGTCAGTTGCGCGCCTGCCGGCGAGGATCTGCTGTTTCTGCATCTGAGCGGCACCGAGGAGTTGGGGCGCCTGAGCGAATGGCGGCTCGATCTGCTTGGCAAGCGCAACGATCTGCAGGCCGGCGATCTGCTCGGGCATGACATCTCGATTGCGCTGTCGTTGCCAGAGGACGGCGAGCGGCAATTCAACGGGATCGTCACGGCGTTCCGGATCGTCGCACCGGGCGACAACACCCGCAACCGCATGGCGCGCTATGAAGCGGTGGTGCGTCCGCGGCTGTGGCTGCTCACGCGCGCGTCGCACAGCCGCTTTTTCCATGAAAAGAGCGTGCTCGATATCGTGACCGGCGTGCTGCAGGACTACAACATCGACGTCAGCAATAAATGCCAGGCGACCTATCCGCCGCTGCAGCACTGCGCGCAATACCGGGAGACCGATTTCGCCTTCGTGAGCCGCCTGATGGAGCACGAGGGCATGTACTACTACTTCGAGCACAAAGGGGGCAAGCACACGCTGGTGTTGACCGATTCGAGCGACGTTCACGGACCGATCGAACACTATGCGTCGATTTCGTACGATGCGTGGTACGAGCCTTCGAACGAGAAGGAATGCGTGTATGCGTGGAGTTCGGGCGCGGAATTGCAGACCGGCAAGTACGAAGTCAACGACTACGATTTCGAAAAGCCCACGTTGAGCAACCAGCAAGGCCTGCTGTCGCGCGCGACGCGGCCGAAAGTATACGATCCGCCGGTGTACGCGATGCAGGAACATTTGAGCGGCCACGCGCAGTCCAGCGATGGCGACCGCTATGCGAAGGTCGGTATCGAGATCCGTCAGGCGCGCAACGACAGCATTTCGGGCCGATCGAGCGCGCGCGGCATCTGGCCGGGCGGTCAGTTCAAGCTCGAGAATCACGCCTGCGATGGGCAGAACCACGAGTATCTGGTGGTCAGCGCCGCGTACGAGATCAATTCGGATGTCTATGTGTCGACGGTGCGCCACGATCCTTCGCTGCCGCTCTTCGACTGCGCGTTTACCGCGTTGCGCAAGGAAAACCACTTCCGCTCCGAGCGGCTGACGCCGCAGCCGGTCGTGGCGGGCCCGCAGACCGCCATGGTGGTCGGCCCGGACGGCGAAGAAATCCTCACCGATAAATATGGCCGCATCAAGGTGCAGTTTCATTGGGAGCAGTTCGCTCCGCCGGCCGATGCCGACGCGCGCATGAAGCGGTGCTGGGTGCGAGTGTCGCAGAGCTGGGCCGGCAAACGCTGGGGCACGTTCTTCTTGCCGCGGATCGGTCAGGAGGTGGTCGTCGAGTTCATCGAGGGCGATCCGAACCGGCCGCTCGTGACCGGTTGCGTCTACAACGCGAACACGATGCCGCCGTACGAACTGCCGGCCAATCAGATGTTCTCGACGCTGAAGAGCAATTCGACCAAGGGCGGCAGCGGTTTCAACGAAATGCGTTTCGACGACGACAAGGGCAGCGAGCAACTGTTCTTCCACGCCGAGAAGGACCACGAGACCTGGGTCAAGAACGACATGCTGAGTAACGTCGGCAACGACCGGCATCTGAAAGTGACCGGCAACGAGTTCGTGGCGATCACCGGCGCGCGCCACGACGCCGTGACGGGCGACCAGAACGCCCAGGTCGATGGCAACGCGTCGCTGAAGGTCGGGCAGAAGTTGCAGGAAAAGGTCGGCATGGACTATGCGATAGACGCCGGCATGAATATCCACATCAAGGCGGGCATGAACATCGTGATCGAAGCGGGCGCGAGCATTACGCTGAAGGCGGGCGGCGCCTTCGTGGTGGTCGGGCCGGTCAGCGTGGCGGTGTCGGGCACACCGATCCTGCTCAATTCGGGCGGCTCGGCGGGCTCCGGCAGCGGCTCGTCACCGACCGCGCCGAGCGCGCCCAAAGACGCCGACGACGGAACCAAAAAAATCAAATCGTGAGTGATGCACCTGACCGCTCGTGGGGAGCCAAGTGAACTATCCGATTCTTTCGCTGCGGGTTGCGCGATTCAACGACGAAACGCTGGCCGAGCCGATCGCGATCGCGTTCGGCCCCGCCGGCGGCACGATTGGCCGGGCCAACGACTGCACGCTGGTGCTGCCCGATCAACAACGCGCGATCTCGCGCGTTCACGCGCGCGTCGAGTTTCGCGGCGGCGATTATCTGCTGTGCGATCTGGGCAGCAATCCGAGCGTGCTGAATCAGCGCGCGTTGGGCGGCACGCGCGAGGCGCGGCTCGCGGACGGCGACCGTCTGCTGATCGGTCCGTATCTGCTCGAGGTGTCGATCGGCGAGCAGGCGGCCGGCGTGCGCGGTCTGACGGGCGGGCGTGATCCGCTGAGTGCCGCGCAGGTGCTCAGTGGACCGTTGCCGGCCGATTCGCAAGGCGACGCGTTGCAGATGGGCGCGCTCGATCCGCTCGGGCAGCCGGGCTTCGGTGAACCGCAGCGGGTCTCGTCGGGTCCGGGCTTTGCGGGCTCGGAAAGCGATCATGTGTCGCCGGAGTTGCAGGCGTTTTCGGCGCCGCAAGCGTCCCGGCCCGATCCCGGCCGGCCTGCCACACCCACGGGGGGTATTCCGGCGGACTACGACCCGCTCGCGGATGCGTTGGCGCAATGGGAAACGCCCGGGCAGCCGGGCAGCGGCTCGCCGGCCGCGCCGCATCCTGCGCACGAGTTGCCGGGGTGGCCCACTGCGCCCGCGCCGGCGGCCGCGCCTTTGGGCGGCCCGACCGGCTTGCCGCCGGGATTGCTCGATCCCGGCGCCGCAGGGTCGGCGGCGACACCGTTCGATGATCTGTTCGGGATACCGACAACGCCGTCGACGCAGTTTGCGCCATCGACCCCTTTGGCTCCCGTGGTGCCGGTGGTCGTGCCGGTGGTCGCGCCGCAAGCCGCCACCGCGCGGGTGGCCGTGCCTGGCGCGGCGCCGGGGCCGTCGTCCGCTGCGCAGCCGGCGTTGGAGCCTGTGGCGCAGCAGCTTCAGCAGCCGGCTCCGTCCGCGGGCCCGATCACGTCAGCGCCTGCCGCACCGGCGCCGATCGCCCAGCCGGCCCCGGTTCGCCACCCGGCCGCCGCCACTTTCGCGAGCCAGAACCCAGCCACCCTGCAGGCGCTGCTCGAAGGCCTCGGCCTCGATCCGTCGCGCGCGCCGAACCTGCCCGAAGCGGAGTTCGCGCGTCTGATCGGCACGATGCTGCGCGACGCGCTGCGCGGCACGATGGGCGTGCTGCGCGCGCGCTCGATGACCAAACGCGAAGCCCGTCTCGACACGACGATGATCGTCGCGCGCGACAACAATCCGCTCAAGTTTTTCCCGGACGTCGACAGCGCGCTGGCGCAGATGCTGACTGGCCGCTCCGCCGGTTATCTGCCGCCCGACGAGGCGCTCAGGCGCGCCTTCGACGATATCGAGGCGCACGAGCTCGCGGTGCTCGCCGGCATGCGCGCGGCGCTCGCCCACGTGCTCGGACGCTTCGAGCCCGCTTCGATCGAAGCGCAGCTGAAAGACTCCGGTGCGCTCGAAAAAGTGCTGTCCAACCGCAAGGCGAAACTGTGGGATCTGTTCGTCGCATTGCAGGGCGCCGTCGCGCGCGAAGCCGACGACGATTTCCAGAAGCTCTTCGGTCAGGCGTTCAATGACGCATACGAGGCCCAGATCGACGAACTGCGCGCGGCCCGCGAGCGTCAGCCGAAGCATCCCGTCGATCCCACCTAGAAACGTTTGAACGAGACAACATGTCCTGGAACAGCAAAGTCATCTGGTCGGAGGGGATGTTTCTGCAGCCCCAGCATTTGCAGCAGCACGACCGCTATCTGCAGCGGCAACTGGAGACGCGCGCGGCCGGCCTGCGTCCGTACAGTTGGGGCTTTACCGCGCTGGAGATCGACGAGTCGCTGCTCAAGCTCGGCAAGCTCGCGCTGCTGTCGTGCTCCGGCGTGATGCCGGATGGCACACCGTTCGATCTGCCCGCCGACGATGACTTGCCCGAGCCGCTCGAGATTCCCGAAGGCACCCGCAACATGCTGGTCCAACTGGCATTGCCGGTGCGCAGGCCGGGTGTCGCCGAAACCGGCAACGAAGCCAGCGAGGAGAACTTCGCGCGACACCGTGTCACCGAATTCGACGTCAGCGACAGCAACGATCCGAATGCCGGCGCGGCGTTGCTGCAGATCGGCAAACTGCGCGTGCGTCTCGCGCTCGCCCCCGAAGTGGCGAATGCCTACACCGCGCTCGGCGTCGCGCGCGTGCTCGAGCGTCTGCCCGACAACCGCGTCGTGCTCGAAAACGACTACGGCCCGCCGTGTCTCGACTATCGGGTGGCGCGCCGTCTCGCGGCGTTCGTCGACGACCTCGTGGGCCTTCTGCATCAGCGCGGCGAAGCGCTGGCCGCACGCCTTGCACAGCCCGGCGTGACGGGTGTCGCGGAAGTGGCCGATTTCCTGTTGCTGCAGTTGATCAATCGCCACGAGCCGCTGGCCGCGCATCTCTCGACGATGACCGGTCTGCATCCCGAGGCGCTGTACCAGGCGGCGGTGCAGTTGGCCGGCGAGCTGGCGACCTTCAGCCAGGCGTCGAAGCGGCCGCCGGCGTATCCGGTGTATCGCCATGAGTGGTTGCGCGAAACCTTCGCACCGGTGATCGACGACATTCGCGCGTCGCTGAGCATGGTGATGGACCCGCACGCGGTGGCGATCCCGCTCGAAGAGCGCAAGTTCGGCTTGCGCGTGGCGATCGTGCCGGACAAGACGCTGTTTGCCGGCGCCACCTTCGTGCTCGCGGTGCGCGCGCAAATGCCGGCCGAGCACATCCTGACCGGCTTCGCGCCACAGGTGAAGATCGGCCCGATCGAACGCATTCGCGATCTCGTCAATCTGCAATTGCCGGGCGTCGGCCTGCGCGCGTTGCCCGTGGCACCCCGGCAACTGCCGTTCCATGCGGGCTTTACCTACTTCGAACTCGATCGCGGCAACGAACTGTGGAAACAGTTCGCGAATTCCGCGGGCATGGCGTTGCACGTCGCCGGTGACTTTCCCGGACTGACGATGGAGTTCTGGGCAATTCGCCGCTGATGCATTGATTGAGGAAGTTCATCGTGAGTCCAGACGAACCGCGTGGCCCCGCCGACGATCCCGGCGCGACGATTCTGATTCCGACACCGGGCGGCGCGCGGGCGGCGTTCATGGCGGCCGCGGCAACGCCCGCGCCGATGCTGCCCGGCGGCGGCGGTCTGAATCCGCTGTTGCGCGCGGCCAACCCGCTGATCGAACTGGCGCTGCCGTTGCGGCAGTTGCCGACCCATCCGAATGTGGAAGACCTGCGCAACCAGCTGATGCAAATGGTGCGCAGCTTCGAGACGCAAGGCCGCGCCAACGGCATCGACGACGAGAAGCTCGGCGCCTCGCGCTATTGCCTGTGCACGTTCCTCGACGAAGCGATCGCCAGCACGCCGTGGGGGGCGGGCTTGTGGGGCAGCCGCAGCTTGCTGGTGACGTTCCACAACGAGGCCTCGGGTGGCGAGCGCTTTTTCCTGATCCTGCAGCGTCTCGCGCAGAACCCCGCGGGCAATATCGATGTGCTCGAATTGATCTACGTGATTCTCGGCCTCGGTTTCGAAGGACGTTACCGTCTGATCGACGGTGGCCGCACGCAGCTCGACACGATCCGCGAACGCCTCGAACAGATGATTCGCGGCCAGCGCGGCGCGGCCGAACGCGATCTGTCGCCGCACTGGCTGCCGGTCAAGGTCGAACGCAAGCCGTTGCTGCAACTCGTGCCGTTGTGGGTGGCGGCGGCAATCGCCTGCCTCGTGCTGGTGATCGTCAATCTGGTGTTGAGCTTCAGACTCAACGACATGTCCGACCGCGTGTTCGAAGCGCTGCACGGCATCCGCGTCGCGCCGGCTCCCGTGCTTGCGTCGAAACTGGCGGCCGCGCCCAAACCTGCGCCGAAGCTATCGCAGTTCCTCGCGCCTGAAATTGCCCAAGGCCTCGTGCGTGTCTCGGAGTTGCCCGACAGGACCGTCGTCACGATCAATGGCGACGGCCTGTTCGGCTCGGGCAGCGCCGATCTCGCCGCGGGTTTCGTCCCGCTCATCCAGCGTATCGGCGACGCGTTGAAGGAAGTGCCGGGCAACGTGGTGGTCGCGGGTCACACGGACAGCCAGCGAGTCTTGTCCGCGCGCTTCCCGTCGAACTGGCATCTGTCGCAGGCGCGCGCCGAAGCGGTGCGCGACATGCTCGTGTCGCGGGCCGGCAACCCCGCCCGCTTCAGCGCCGAAGGGCGCGGCGACGCCGAGCCGATCGCACCGAACGACACCGCCGCGAATCGCGCGCGCAACCGCCGCGTCGATATCACGGTGCTGGCGCCGGGAGCGGCATCGTGAAGGCCTACGGGATGAGTCCGTCGCGGGTGGCACAGAGGAGCCGGGTATGAAAATCTTTGGCTGGCTCAGACGAGCCATCGTGCTGTCGTTGCTCGGCGTGCTCGCACTGTCGCTGATCGTGTGGGTCGAGGGGCCGCTCGTCGCGTACGCGGGTCATGAGCCGCTCGAAAGCAACAGCAGCCGCTGGGCCGCAATCATCGTGTTGCTGCTGGTGTGGGCGGTGTACTGGAGCGTGCGCTGGATCGCGGTGCGTCTCGCCAACATCCAGTTCACTCGCGTGGTGGCAGAGGGACCGGCCGAGCCCGCGCCCGGCAAGAAAGAATCCGAGGCCGACATCGCCGCGTTGAAGCAGCGTTTCGAAGCCGCCATGGCGACCTTGCGCAAGGCGCGGGTCAAGGGGCGCTTCGGAAGTCAGTACGTGTACCAGTTGCCGTGGTACATGTTCGTCGGCGCGCCCGGCACGGGCAAAACCACCGCGCTGTTGAACTCCGGGCTCAAGTTTCCGCTCGCCGAGCGGCTCGGCAAGCAGTCGATCGGCGGCGTGGGCGGCACGCGCAATTGCGACTGGTGGTTCACCGACGATGCGGTGCTGCTCGATACCGCGGGCCGCTTCACCACCCAGGATAGTTTCGCCGAAGCCGATCAGGCCGCGTGGGCCGGCTTCCTGCAACTGCTGCGCAAGTATCGGCCACGCCGGCCGCTGAATGGCGTCATCGTGGCCTTGTCGACGCGCGACCTGCTGCAACTGTCCGACACGCAACGCGCGCAGCAGGCGCAAGCCGTGCGCGAGCGTCTCAGGGAACTGTACGGCAAGCTCGGCATGCGTTTTCCGGTCTACGTGATCGTGACCAAATGCGATCTGCTCGCGGGTTTCGCGGAATTCTTCGACGACCTCGGCCGCGACGAGCGCGAACAGGTCTGGGGCATGACGTTCCCGTTCACCGAGCGAGGCTCGCCGGACGACGCACTGGCCGCATTTCCCGCCGAATTCCACGTGCTGGAAAAGCAGCTGCAAGCCCGCGTGTTGAACCGTATGCAGCGCGAGACCGATGTGCGCCGGCGTGCGCTCGTCTATGGATTTCCGCAGCAGTTCGCGGGTCTGCAAGCCGTACTGAAAAGCTTTCTCGACGAAACCTTCAGTACCTCGCGCTTCGAGGAGTCCGCGTTGCTGCGCGGCGTGTATTTCACGAGCGGCACCCAGGAAGGCCGGCCGATCGATCGCGTGATGAGCGCGGTCGCCTCGGCGCTCGGCTTCCAGCAACAGGTCGTGTTGCCCGACCCGGCGAGCGGGCGCGCTTACTTCATCACGCGGCTGCTGCGCGGCGTGATCTTCGAGGAAGCCGGACTCGCGGGCGTGAACCAGAAGCTGGAGCGGCGCCGCGCCTGGTTTCAGCGCGCCGCGCTGGCGGCGATCGGCATCGTCACGGTGCTGGCGCTGGTTCTGTTCTTCGTCAGCTATCAACGCAATCGCGCTTACGTCGCCGATGTTCGACAGCACGTTGCCGAGTTGCAGAAGCTCGCGCAGACCACTCAGCCGGGCGACAACCCGCTTGCGCTGCTGCCGCTGCTCAATGCCGCGCGCGACCTTCCCGGCGGTTACGCGGACCGCGACAGGAGCGTGCCGTGGCTGTCGCGCCTCGGCCTTTATCAGGGCGACAAGCTCGGCCTCGAAGCGCAGACCAGTTATCGGCGGCTGTTGCGTCAGACGCTGTTGCCTCTGGTCGTGAGCCGCATGGAAGAAGAACTGCGCCGCGGTGACGCGAACAATCCCGACTTCCAGTATGAAGTCTTGCGCGCCTATCTGATGCTGGGCGATTCACTGCACTTCGACGCCGACTCGGTGCGCTTGTGGGCCGATGTCGATTGGCGCCGCGGGCCGTTGCGCGATGCCAGCGACGATCAGCGCAACGATCTCGACGGCCATCTCGCCGCGCTGTTCCAGCCGGCGCGCTTCGATGCGTCGCTGCCGCTCGACAAGGATCTGATCGCGCAGGCGCGCGCGACGCTCGCCAAAATGCCGCTGACGCAGCGTCTGTTCAACCGCGTCAAACGCGATCTCGAACAGAGCAGACTGCCGGAGTTCAGCGTCGCCAACGCGGCGGGGCGCAATGCCGCGCTGGTGCTCGTGCGCAAGAGCGGCGCGCCGTTGACGCGCGGTGTTTCAGGCGCGTACACGCGGGCCGGCTATCAGAAGTTCGGCCAGTTGCGCGACGCGGCGGTGATCGATATCGCGAAGGACGATTGGGTGCTCGGCCGTCAGGAATCGGTATTGACGCCGAACGGTATCGAGGATCTGAAGGCGGGCATCACCCGGCTTTACTACGACGAGTACATCCGCCAGTGGGACGCGTTGCTCAACGATATCGACGTGGTGCCGTTCGACGGCGTGCAGCAGGGGGCACGCGTGGCGAATGTGCTCGCGGCGCCCGACTCGCCGCTGCGCTCGCTGATGCTGGCCGCGGCGCAGGAAACCACGCTGGGCAGCACCAGAACGGGCGGTTCGCTGACGGAGCAGGGCGTTGCCGCGTTGACCAACAAGCTCGATGCGGCCAAAAAGCGCCTCGAGAGCGCGCTCGGCAACCAGCCGGAAGACGCGGCACCGCCCGCGCCGGCCGAACTCAATCCGGTCGACGCGCATTTCCAGGCGCTGCACGAACTGGCCGGCAAACCCGGCGCACCGGGCCCGGCTCCGCTGGACGCGCAACTCGCCGCGCTGAAGGACGCCGCGACCTATCTGGAGGCCGCGGACTCGGCGCGCCGTCAGGGCTTGCCGCCGCCGCCCGGCGATGCGTTGAACAAGCTCAAGCTGGTGGCCCAGGGGGCGCCGCCGCCGCTCGCGACGGTGGCCACCAGCGTCGCGAGCGGGGCGGGGTCGCTGATGGTGGGCGGCGAGCGGGCGCGCCTGAACGCGTTGTGGCAGGCGAACGTGGCGCAACTGTGCCGGCAGGCGCTCGACGGTCGCTATCCTCTCGTGCGCGGCTCGACGCGCGACGTCGCGCCCGACGATTTCGGCAGGCTGCTGAGCCCAGGCGGCCTGATCGACGATTTCTTCCAGAAGAATCTGGCAACGATGGTCGACATGTCGGGACCGCAGTGGAAATGGCGCAGCGGCGTCGATACGCTCGGCATCCCGGTCGACGTGCTCGGCCAGTTCCAGCGCGCCGCGCAGATCCGCGACGCGTTCTTCCGGGCCGGCGGCCGAGACGTGTCGGTGCGCTTCACGGTGAAGCCGCTCAGCATCGATCCATCGATTACCCAGTTCACGCTCGACATCGATGGGCAGCAAATGGTCGTCAAACCCGACACGCCGCAATCGATGGTGTTCCAGTGGCCGAGCGGCAAGGGCACCGGCCAGGCGCACGTCGAGTTCACGCCGCCGGGCAGCACACCGGCGGCGCGTGCCGACGGACCGTGGGCACTGCTGCATCTGATGGACGATGCGCGTCTGCAACCCACCGCGCAACCCGACCGCTTTCGCCTGAGCTTCGACTCGGATGGCCGGCGCGCGGAGTTCGAACTGGCAGCCAGCAGCATCGTGAATCCGTTTCGCCGTGCCATGCTCGAGCAGTTCCGCTGTCCGGATCGGCTATGAGCGGCGAGCTTGCGCAGGAGCCGACATCCGGGCCCGGCTTCTTCGGCAAGGTGCGCACGCATGGCGACTTCGTGGGACGGCGCTTGCCAGTCGAGTTCGTCACGCGTTGGGATGAGCGCTTGCAGGAAGGTATGTTGCTCTCTCGGCAGCGCTTTGGCGCGCAGTGGCTGGAACTGTATCTGAATGCCCCGGTGTGGTGTTTCGCGCTGGGCGCGGGTCTGTATGGCCCGAGCGCGTGGGCGGGCGTTCTGACGCCGGGCGTGGACCGTGTGGGACGCTATTTTCCGTTCACGATCGCTGAGGCGATCGAAGGCGCCGAACTCGCACGGCGACTGGCCGATGCGCAAGGATGGTATGACCGCTTGGTGGCGCTCGCATTGTCAACACTGACGCAGGAATTCGCCCTCGATGCTTTCGACGCGGCATTGCGAGCCGAGAGCCTGTTCAATCGGGATCGCGCATCGATGCCGTGGCGGCTCGCCATCCCTGATGCAGCCGACGGCGGATTCGCCGCCTTGCTCGAACAGACCGTCGCCATGGGACACGCGCTCTGGTGGAGCGACGGATCACCGGCCGTGCCGGCTTCGGCGAGAGTTTCCGCGGGCACGACGACCGGCTTGCAGTTCGCGAGTCTGCTCGACGTCGGCACGCAAGAGTGGGATTCGGTGATCGACGTGATTTCGAACCCGGGCGCACAGCAACGGCATCACTGAGGTCGCCGCCGCGGGTAAGGGTAAGCGTTTCAAATTGACTTCCCATCATTCGTCTTTAAAGGATGAGGCTGTCATACGCCGGTTCCCGCCGGTGTTCGCCGACGGTCCGTAAAGGGGCGCTGGCGGCCTCACCGCAACTCCATTCTGCGGAGATCGCCGTATGTCACGCCTGACCCATCCGTCTTCCGCACGACGCATTCCGGGCGGCGTTCTGTCCGCCACGCTGTGCTTGCTCGCATTGCTGTGCACGGCCTCGCGCGCAGCCGAACCGGTCCTGAACGAGCAGGACATCAACGAGCAGTCGGTGACGCGCGCGCTCGAGCCCGACCAGTCGAGCGAGTCGGGCGAGAACGTCGTGACGCGCGGCTTCGTGCTGTCGAACAAGCCGCCGTCCGCCGCGCCGCGCCCCGCGCCCGCGAGAAAACCCGCCGCGCAAATCCTGATCACGTTCGCCACCAATTCGGCCACGCTCACCGACAGCGCGAAGGCCGCGCTCGACAAGGTCGCCGGTGCATTGCAGTCGGAGAAACTCGCGGCGTACCGGTTTCGCGTCGAAGGGCATGCCGATCCTCGCGGGTCGCCCGATGCCAACATGAAGCTCTCCGAAGACCGTGCGGCCGCGGTGGTCGAATATCTGACGCAGAAAGACGGTATCTCGGCGGAGCGGCTATCGTCGCTCGGCAAAGGTTCTTCCGATCCGTTGAACAAGCGCAATCCGACGGCGCCCGAGAACCGTCGGGTGACGATCGTCACGGTCACGGATTAGGCGCTTTCGAGGTTGCAGCCGATGACACGTTATCGCGTGTATTGCAACGTGGCGACGGGCGCGGCGCTGCTGTTCGCGTGCGTCACCACGATCGCGCTGGCCGCGGGTCCGCAGGACTCGAACAACGCCGCCGACAGACCCGCGGCCGTCGGCGACGATACCGGAGCGGTGCGCTTGCCGCTTGCCCGGCTCGCCGCCGCGTTGGCCCCCGATGCGCGCCTGCAACTGTTCACCGTGACGGACCAACCCGGCCTCCATGTGATGCAGGCGGCCAGCCTCGAGCAACAGGGTGCGATGTTCGCGCGCGTGGTGGCATTGCTCGAACGCCGCGATATGCCGCGCGACCGCGTGGTGTCGGCGGCGGCCATCGCGGCTCACGCGCGGCGCTTTGGCACCGACCCCGCCGGGCTGACGGCGGGCAACAACTTCAGCACGGAGGAGTTGGCGCATTTTTTCGAACTCGCGCGCGAGCAGGGCGTGGTGCTGAACCAGGGCGAGCGCACGTTGCAGACGATTCTCGTGCGATGGCGTTTGATTCGCGAGGAGCAGGGGATCTGGAAAGCGGCGAGCGCACACGATTTTCTGATCACCATTCCCGGGCTGGGTCGCGCGCCAGGCGGCGAGATGATCGACGCCACCGTCAGGGCCGCGATCCTCAGTCACGAATTAGGCCATTGGCGGTACTTTTCGGACGGCGCATACGCACATGCGTGCCGCGCGTTCTGGTGGCAGGTATTGAGCTTCGAGGAACGCGCGGAGTTGACCCGGCAACTGGAGAATCTCGGCTACGACCCGAGCGACCGGATCGTGATCGATGAGATGCAGGCCTATTTGCTGCATACGCCTGCGCGCTATATGCCGATCAGCGACACGCCGGGACCTGGCGGCGTCGATGTCGGCAAGGTGCGGCGGCGCTTGCAGGAGGCGGTCGCGAGAGCGAGCGGATAGCAAGGACGAAGCGAGCCGCGCGAATCGCGCGACACACGCTGTCGAGGTGACGCATGACGGATTACGCAGAACTCAACCGCATTTTGCCGCGCCTGTCGCACGCGCATGCGACCGCTGCGTTTAGCGACGAGGTGGCCCCGCTGCTGGTCGCCCTGTGGGCTGATGATTATGTTCGGCGCGTGGCATCGTGCGAATTGCTCGAAAGTTCCGTCGGCCAGTTTTCATATCTGTTTGATATGACGACCGAGCGCCTCATTGCAGCGTGGGGAATCAGTCAGGGAAAGAGTACGGTGGCGCGCAAGGAAATCGCGACGCGGATGCGCGGACATCCGCTCGCCAACGGCGGGACCTATCACCGGGGGCACGCCATTGCGCACACGCTCGGCGGTTCGACCGATATCAACCTCGTGCCGCAGCTGGGCAAGATCAATTCGGGGCCGTTCCAGGCGTTGGAACGACTGGCGGTCAGCCATGCGGGAGCGCTTTACTTCACCTACTGGCTGTACGGGCCGGGCAATAGTCAGGTGCCCGTTGGCGTGGAGCAGGGGCTTCTGATGCCGGGGGCGACTGCGTGCACGTTCAAGCTGGCGACGTTTGGGAATTGAGGCAAGCGCGGCGGTCCGCAATAAACGACGCTATGCGCGTCTTTTTGAAAGCCGCGCGCCGCGATTGGGGAAATACGCCGTGTGTCGGCCTTCGTCGGTGAACCCCTCGACGAATCGGACCGTCTACGATAAACAGTACCGCAGACACCGACGTAACGGACCCCGATGATGCCATCCGCTCACCGTTTCCTCGTCATGCTGGCGTCAGCCTTCCTGCGCGCACGCGCGGGCGGCGCGCTGGCGCTGTTTGCGTCGGCGGTGCCGCTCGTCCACGCGGACGTCGTCGTCTCGTTCGCCGAGAGTCCCGTGTCGGTGATTCGCGGCGCCTCGCTGTATCGGACGGGCGAGGGCGCCAGGCTGCGCGACGACGACATCATCGAAACCGACGCCGGCAAATCCGCGCAACTCGAAGACGGCGCGGGGACGCTGATCGCGCTCGGGCCGCAAACGCAAATACTGCTCAAAACGCCGTCGACGTCGCAAAACGCCGCGGCGAGACCGCTGCGAATCACGATGCTGAGCGGCTGGCTCAAGGTTGGCTGCAAGGTGAGCGCAGGCGCGCAACCGCCGCTGTCGATCGAACTTCACGGCCTCGACATCAAACCTTCAGGCAATGGTCCGTGGTCGGTCGTCGCGATGACCACCGGCGAGCGCGCCGCAATCTTCGCGGAGTCCGGGGATGACGCGATCGTCGTCGTTCGCGCCCCTGCGAAGCCGCCCAGGCAGATCCTGCACGCGGGCCAGTACCTCGAGCGACTTGCCGACGGGCCCCTGCGCGCGCAAGCCCGGCCATCCGCGGAGTTCATCGGCACGATGCCGCCAGGCTTTCGGGACGCGCTGGTCGGGATGGCGGGACGGCTCGCGAGCAGGCACGAACTTGCCGCGCCACTTCGCGCCGTCGACTACGCCGACGTCTCCGACTGGCTCACGAGCAGCGTCAGCGAGCGCGGCACCTTCGTCAAACGCTTCGTGCCGCGCCTGAAAACAGCGGCCTTTCGCGCGCAGGTCGACGCCCATCTGGACGTTTTGCCGGAATGGCGGCCGATTTTGCATCCGCCGCCGCCACGCCCGGCGAGCGAGCCACACAAAAGGCCCGCGCAAGCGCCGCCGGCGGTGCGTCCCGAATCCGTCCCCAGTTGGCTATACCGGAACTAACCTACGCCGGACGACGCCGACGCGCATTGACGTACCATGCACCACCAGGCGTTGACGCCCTTGCACACCATTCGCGTGGAGCAGCCATGAACCTGTCGTTGACTCTGAAATTCAATCTCGCCTTCCTCGTCGTGTTCGCCGCCGGATTCGCCGCGGCGGGTTTCGTGGCCGACCGGGTGTTGCAGGAAAACGCGGTGCAGACAACCGTGCGCGAAGCGAGCCTGATGATCGAAGCCGCTACCGCAGCGCAGAACTACACGTCCGATCAGGTGACGCCGCTGCTTTCCACGCAGATCAAATACGCGTTCGTCCCGCAGTCGATTCCCGCGTATTCCGCCGTCGAGAGCCTGCTCGCGATCCAGAAGAAGTTTCCGGGCTTCTCGTACAAGAGCGCGATGCTCGATCCGACCAACCCGCGCGACCGCGCCACGGACTGGGAGACCGATGTGATCCGGCGCCTGCATGACCACCCCGAATTGCCCGAACTGATTGGCGAACGCGCGACGCCGTCGGGCCCCAGCCTGTACATCGCGCGGCCCACCCGCATCGACTCGGCCGCGTGCCTCGAATGCCACAGCACGCCCAGCGCGGCGCCGCGCACGATGATCGACAAATACGGGCCGGCGAACGGCTTCAACTGGCCCCTGCATGAAACGATCGGCGCGCAGGTCGTGTCCGTGCCGATGTCGCTGCCGCTGGGACAGGCGCACAGCGTCTGGCGCACGTTCATGCTGTCGTTCGCCGCGGTGTTCGGATGCGTGCTGATCGCGCTGAACCTGATGGTGCATTTCCTCGTGACGAAGCGGCTCAAGGCTTTGTCGCGCGCGGCCGACGAAGTCAGCCTCGGCAAGCTCGACACCGCATCGTTTTCGACGCGCGGCGGCGACGAAATCGCCTCGCTCGCGGTCTCGTTCAACCGCATGAAAACGAGTCTCGTCGAAGCGCTGCGGATGCTGGGGGCGTAAGCTGGCGTGATCGGCCAGGCGCCCCTCGACCGGAACCCGAATGAGCAACGAAGCAACGCCTACGCGCATTGGCAAGTACCGCATCGACCGCGTGCTGGGGACGGGCGCCATGGGCGTCGTCTATCTCGCGTTCGACCCGCACCTCGAAAGACCGGTGGCGCTGAAAACCGTGCGTCGCGAACTGCTCGCCGGCGAGGACACGAGTGGCGACATGCTGCTGCGTTTTCGCAACGAGGCACGCGCGGCCGGTCGGCTCGCGCATCCGAACATCGTCACGGTCCACGATTTCGGCGAAGACGGCGATAGGGCTTATATCGTGATGGAATACGTCGCCGGGCATGGCCTCGATACATTGCTGGTGCCGGGCCACGCGTTGCCGCTGTCGGACGCTTTCCACTGGCTGGCGCAACTGCTCGCCGCGCTCGCGTATGCGCATGAGGCCGGCGTCGTGCACCGCGATATCAAGCCCGCGAATCTGCTCGTCACGGCGCCGGGGCTTCTGAAGGTCGCCGATTTTGGCGTCGCGCGCATCGGCTCGTCCGCAACCTCGTCCGGGTGGATGATCGGCACGCCGAGCTACATGTCGCCCGAGCAGTTCGAGGGCGAATCGGTCGATGCCCGCGCGGACCTGTTCTCGGCCGGCGTCGTGCTGTACCGGATGCTGACCGGCCGCCAGCCGTTCGTCGGCTCGCCGGCCACGATCAGGCAGAAGATCATCAAAGATGCGCCGGCCCGGCCATCGGAAATCGTCTCCGCGTTGCCGCCGGCGCTCGACGCGATGGTGGCGAAAGCACTCGCGAGGCGGCCGGACGACCGCTTCGGTTCGGCCGCGCAATGGCTCGCGAGCTTGAGGTCGTTGGCCGTCTCACCGGCGGCGGCCGACGATGACCGGACTATCGTGACGCCGTCCGCGTATTGGTCCGCGTCCGCTTCCTTGCCAGCGCATGCGATGGGCGTCGGCCCCGCACCTATGCCCGTGCCTTCGGCGCCGCCGAGTTGGCCGCCTGAGATGCTCGCGCGCATCGAACGCCAACTCGCGACCCAGATGGGCCCGCTCGCGAGCCTTCTGGTGCGACGCGCGGCCACCCAGGCGAACGACCTGCCGACCCTCGGCGCGCAGCTGGCGGCGGCGTTGCCGGACACGGCGCGGCTCGAATTCGAGCAGGCCTTCGCGCGGCTGACGGCTGGCTTGCCCGATATGTCGATGATGACCTCGTCATCGCCGGGCTCACGCGTCGCGACGGCTGCCGCAAAGGTATCGGCTGTATCGCCCGCGAGCGCCGCGGGCACGTCACCAGACAGTGCGATCGATCAGGCCAGCATCGATGCCGTCGCCGTTAAACTGGCCGTCTATCTGGGCCCGATCGCGAAGATGATCGCCAGTCGCGAGGCGCGGCATGCCGCGAATTTCGACGAGTTCGTCCAGCGGCTCGAGGACTGCATCACCGACCCCGCGCAACGCCGTCGCTTCCGGCACGATGTCGATTCATCCAGTTAGCGCCGCGACCGGCAAGCCTCTCCATGACCGGCTTCACTGCACGCAGGTAAACGAGCTCGCGCTATTCACGTCGCCCGCGCCGTTATAGCTGGGCCACGCCGGATACTGGCATAGCGGCCGCGTGCGTCCCGGCACACCCTCCGTGTCGGTGACCACCTGATGCGCCGGCGGTGTGCCGTGCTCGACCCAGTTCTCCAGCGTCGTCAGCGAGTCCCACGACGCATTGAACTCGGTGCCGACCGCGTGCTGCAGCCCCGGAATCTCATAGAAGCGCGCGAACGAGCCGACCGCGCCAAAGCCCATCGTCACCAGCATGCGCTGATAGTAGATTTCGGTTGCCCGCGTGCTGACGGTCTGATCGACGGTGCCGTGCGCCATCAGCAACTTGCCGCCGTGCCGCATGAAGGGCGTCAGGTTCGCATCGGTCGCGTCAAGCCCCGACAGCATGCTGACGCGGCCGGACCATCGACCGGCAATCGCGGGGTTGTACTTCAGCGAGTCTGCGTCCGGGTCGTCCATCACCGTGTAGCGGACGAAGTCGTCGGCGATCTGGCCGTCGAACATCGCAGTGCTTTGCAGCGGATACGACGGCTGCGTCGTGCCGAGCGCGAGCGTCGTGACGATGCCTTCGAGCGGTGAACTGCTGCCCACCCCGAGATCGGCGCCATACACGTTATAGCCGGGATACAGCGTTTCGCCGCTTTCGAGCGGGTACGCAAACACGAGCGGCGTGTTCATCGTGTTCAGCGCCGCGATCTGCCGGTCCGACAGGCACGTGTCGCCGCGCGCGATACCGCCGGCGCAACGCAAAGGCTTGCCGTCGACGCTGGCCGTCGCCGGGTTGAACGTCGCATTGCACGCCTGCACGTTGCTGATGAGACCGTCGACCACGCCGTCGAGTCCGTCGCAAGCCTGCATGACCGCGTTGAGCAGCAGCGCGCGCTGCGCTGTGTCGAGATACGCGCCCGGCGCCGCGAAGCCTTCGGTCACGCGCAATTGCTGAAGGCTCAGCGTCGTAAAGTCGTACGCGGGATAGAACGCGATGATGCCGTCCCAGTCACGCGGCCAGCGCTGCGCGACGGTCAGCGCCTCGCGCCCGCCAGTTGAGCCGCCCGCGAAATACGCCCTGGACGGATGCGTGCCGTAATGCGCGTCGATGATCACGAGCGAGGCGTCATGCGTTTTCTTCAGCGCTTCGCCCATGAAGTTGTCGTAGGCCTCGGCGTTGACGGAGAACGCGCCGTTCACCGAACCGTTGCTCGCCTCGTGCCCGGAATCGCTCGCGAACACCGCGTAGCCGCGCGACAACGGTCCCGGCAGAGCCGCCGGCGCGCTCGGCACGTTACCTGTGATGGCGGGAATCGAGCCGTCGAAACCCCCGCCGCCGAGCATCAGGATCTTGCCGTTCCACTGGTCCGGCAACGCGACGTTGAACAGGATGTCCGGCGCGGATGGATCGACCGGATGAATCGCGCCGGCCACGAGGCAGTACGATCCGGTAGCCGTCGCGCCGCTGCCGCTCGCCGCCACCTGGGTCGTCGAGGTGACGACGGCGCCTGTCGTCGGCAGACCGATCTCACGGGCGCGGATGGTCAATCCATTCAGATTCGGACAGCTGAGTTTCGATCGGGGTGGTGGCTCGTGCCTTTTGCATGCCTCGCCCTGGCATTGTCCTGCTGACGAACCCGCGTACGCGCCGTGGCTCCACATGGCGCACAGCGCCAGCACACAGCACGCCCCCACCCACGACGGCACGCGCCCACGCGCGCGCCACGACTCTCTGCTCAAGTTCATCGCCGTGTCTCCTTCCAATGAGGCCTGGAGACGGCACCGGACGTCGCGGCATCAGCCCCCTATGCCATGACGTACCCATGACCTTTGACCTTTGTTGTTTTTGCCAACGGCGCGGCCACCGCGTGCGCGACGCCACGTCGCGTCTTGCGCGCAATACCGCCCGACACCGCATATCCGCACTTGCATTCGATCTGGTAGAAGTCTTTCATCGGCCTGTCGATGTGGTTCCGGTCGGCCAAAATCAACCAATCAATCATAGTCGCTAACTCACGCAACGCGCGCCGAATCGTCATCGCGGGCACGCCAGAGTGTCGTACTCGCTCGACACTGCGAAGCCGGTGCGATGTTGATGGCCAATTCGGCGAGCCTGTATGCGCAAACTGCGTCGGAGCCCGAACCTCATCAAGTCACCCGCGCGGAAGTCATGCACGAACTCGAGGAGCTGGAAGCGGCAGGATATAACCCGTCGGTCGGCGACGATGGTTTGTATCCCGCCGACATTCAAGCTGCCGAAGCGAAGGTCGCGGCCATGCATCGAGCGGAAAGAGGCGCGGCGATGAGTGCGGGACAGAGCGGGCAACCGGTGCGCACGCATTGAGGGCAAAGGCGAGAACCGGAACGGAACCGGGTTGGCTGCGTCATCGTATGTAGGTCGAGGCCGGCAATCGCTAATTGCGCCCGGTCGTCGCGGAGCTGTTCGTCAGTGGGAGCAGTAGCTCGTTGCTCCCGCTGCGGACAAAGGCACGAAGCTTTCGCACTGAACCAGATTCTCCGCATTCATCGGCTTCGTCAAAAAGAACCCTTGCACGTAGTCGCAACCTGCGTCGCGCAGCGTATGCAACTGTTGATTCGTTTCGACACCTTCGGCCGTCACTTTGATGCCGAGTTCGTGCGACATCTGAATGATGCCCCGAACGATCGAGGCGGCCGCCGCGTCGCAGCCCAGCCGGGCCGTAAACGAGCGGTCGATCTTGACGATGTCCGGCGAAAAATCGGCCAGATAGCGCAGGCTCGAGTATCCCGTTCCGAAGTCGTCGATGGCGATGCGCACGCCAAGCCGCTTGAGCGCCATCAGCGTCGCCTGCGCGAGCGAGGGGTTTTCCATCAACGCGCTTTCGGTCAGTTCGATCTGGAGGCAGCGCGGCGGCACCCGGTGTTTTCGCAGCGCCTGGTCGACTATGGCGACAAGCGAGTCATCCCTGAGCTGACGCGCGGACACGTTCACCGACATGGACAGCTCTTTTCTTCCGGCGGCATGCCAGACGGCCAGTTGAGCGAGGGCCGCGTCCACGACCCATGCCCCGACTTCGACGATGAACCCGCTTTCTTCGAGGATCGGAATGAAGCTGCCCGGACCCACCAGGCCTCGTGCCGGATGATTCCATCGAACCAGTGCTTCGACGCCTTTCACCGCCAGAGAGGCTGGCTCATGAATACCCTGGAAATGCAGCACGAATTGGTTCGACGCCAGCGCCGTGGGCAGATTGCACTCGAGTTCGAAATCGCCGAGCACATCGCTGGATGCTTCGTCGGCGAACCGGAAGCCGTTGCGACCGCCTTTTTTCGCCGCATACATCGCGATATCCGCGCTCGTCAGCAGCGCCTCGTGATCGCGGCCGTGCTCGGGAAAGATCGATATGCCGATCGACGCCGTGACGAATGGCGCGGCGTGGTCTTTTCGAACGTCGCTTGAAAACAGGTTCAGCAGAGACTGCGCCAGGCTCGCCAACGTGGCCTTGTCGCTCTCGCCCCTGACGATCACCGCGAACTCGTCTCCGCCGAGGCGCGCTACACAGGCATCCGGCGCAAGCGCTCCCTGAATGACTTTGGCGATGTCCTGCAACAGACGGTCAGCGGCCGTATGGCCCAGCGTATCGTTCAGGACCTTGAATCGGTCGAGATCGACGAACATCAGACTGAAGGCGACGTTCTGCCTGCAAAGCGTCTTCATCTGGCGGATCAGCGCGCCCCGGTTAGCCAAACCTGTCAGGCCATCGGTGTAGGCCAGATGGTCGAGCGCCGCGAGGCGTTCCTGTTCCAGCGTGATGTCCTCGCTGACACCGACGATGCGCACCACGTTCGCGGAGCCGTCGCACACGGGATAGGCCGTGCTTCTGATCCAGCGCAGGCAACCATCCGGACGGCGGATGCGGTATTCGACGCGACCTTCCGCCACCTCGGACGCGACGCGGTTCATCTCGGCGAGCAATGGCTCCAGATCCTCCGGCACCACGAGATCGAGCCACGCGGAAGGCCTGTTGCCAAGCTCTTGAGGCGTAATGCCGAACACGCTTTCGACACCTGCGCTGACATGATGACAGTGTTCAAAATGCGAGCTACACGAATAGAACACGAGCCGGACATGCAACTCCATCTCATGCATCAATTCATCGCGTTCGCGCAGTGTCTTCAACAGCTCGGATTGCTGGGTGACGTCCTCGGAAGCACAAAGCAGCGCGCTCACCGCACCGTCGTCGCCCGTCACTGGCGTGAGCGTGGAGTTCCACCACCTGGTACGCCCCCTCGTCGTCGCGCAGCTTCCAGTGAACGATGTGCTCTTGCCGGAAACGGCGCCCGCCAAAGCCTTCTCGGCCGCCGTGCGGTCCTCGCCGGTCCAGAATGCGAGCCAGTCCGCGCCGGACAGTTGCTCCGGTGACTCCGCTTCCATCAACATCGCGCCATGCTCCGACACCCGCAGCATTTTTCCGTCGGTAGCCAGCACCTTCAGGCAGTCGCGATTCGCGTGCAGAAGCCCGCTCGCCAGTGCGGTGGCGGCGCTTTGCCGCGCGTAATCCAGGCCGAGCTTGCGACGAACGATCGCGAGGCCGGCAACGCCCGACACCATCGACAATGCGACACGTAGGGTAATCGCCGCTTCACCGGCCGCCTGATGCACAAGAGCACCGATGCCAACGCCGGCAACGACGGCAATGCAGAGACTCGACATCGGTATGGTCCTGCGTTGACCGTACCGCGACAGGAAATAGTAAAGAAACTGCTGGTTGCGGGCTGACCAGCCATTGGCATGTGCGTCGCTATCGACCCGGGACTCAATCGGTTTGGTTTCTTTAGGGCACGAAGTCGCTTTGAATCTCACGCTGTTCTCCGACTACCGGGTTGAGCGACGGCTCGAACGCTGCGAGCCGGCCTCACTTTTATTATTACGGTAGGAAGTCACAAATCTTTAATGCGGGGAAACGCGCGGGAACCGCGGTTCGCATGAGATCGGGGGCGGATTGCGCGCCCATCAGCCTTGGTGGGGCTTGACCTGCGCGAACTGACGAATGCGCTCCGCAAGAGCGGGTATTCCCGAGTCGCGAGCCACGTAGTGAGCGACCTGCCGGGTGGCCAGATCGATGGTCACCTGATCGTCGGGGGTCTTCGTGTTGGGTCCGTCAACGGCGGGATGGTATTCGATACGCAGTTGCCTCGCGTTGGCGACGAGCCGTAAATAGCCGAAGTTGCGGTCGTCGTAGCTTTCGAGGACCACGGCATCCGTGTCTTTCGACGCAGCCTGGATCAGCTGCGGCGCGCGAAGGGGCGGCTGTCCGTTGGTGGTGAGTCGCTGTACGGCGTGACCGCCGTTCCCGCAAACGATGTAAGGGATGTGGGTGCCATCGGAGCGGGTTCGCGTAAAGCGCTGATAGTTGTGCGCGTGTCCCGCGAGGTCGGCATGCGGCCAGATACCGACCTCATTGCAAACCGTATCGATCTGCTGTTGCATTGCGACGCTCCAGCCATGACGGCCGCGCGCCACATAGGGCGGATGGTGATGCGCGAAAAGCAGGGCGCCTCGATAGTTCTCTTTCTTCACTCGCAATAACGCCGCTTTCAGGAACTTCAGCTGGCTGTTGCCGATGTGACGGTCCGCGATCACGCCTGGGTCCTCGAGCGTATTGCTGTACAACGCAATGATGCGCACGAACGGCGCCTCGAACGTGAAGAAAACGCCTGGCTGAATTTGCGCCGTCCGTGAAAGGTTGCCCGCATCGGGAGAGACCTGGAAGCAGTCGGAGCAGAAGTTCCTCAGAAACGCCTGCAGGCTCTTCTCGTGCTGCAACGGCGAAACCATTCCGTCGTGATTGCCGGCAGCGGCGAGAATCGGCGCATGATAGTTGCGGTACGGCTCATAGAACTGATCGTAGTAGTACTGCGCTTCGCCAAAGCTGTAGACGATGTCGCCCAGCAGGAAGTTGAATTGCGGCACCTCGGCGGGATCGGCTTCGTCGAAGTCGCTGACCATCTTGTCCGAAACTTCATTCTGGGTGACCGGACCTTTCGTACTGCCGCAATCGCCGGTGGCGTGAAAGACGATCTGTCCGTTCGCGCTGATCGTATCGAGGAGCTTCTGGTTGTTGTCCACCACCTCCGCAAACGTCAGCCGGGGCTCGGCGCCGCCGCGCGGTGGCGGAAACGGCAGCGCCTTCAGCTTGTGCTCGCGGTTCAGTTCGTCGATGACCTTGTAGGCTGCGGCATCGGATGCGTGCCTGACCACGAAAGTTTGCGGGTCCGGCGTGGGTTGTGGCTGCGAGAAAACGGGCGCGGCGAGAATCCTGTCGCTGCGGTTGCCGCGTGCGGCTGACGATTCATCTGAACGCTTTTTCGGCATTTGCAATCCTCCTTGATCGGCGAACGGGAGCGGCCACGCTGTTGTCGGCAAACCGTCAGCATGTGACGGCGCTGGCGCCGGCCGGATGCACCGTTCAGACGAACCCGAAACGGGGAAGTTCAGATCCGCTTGCCGTTGCGCAACCCGTGCGGCCCGAATTGCGGCGCACCGCTGTTCCGTGCGAAAGCCGGGTTCGCGGTGGCACGCGTCTGTTACGACGGCACGAACACGCCCACAGCCGCCAGCGCCATCGCGAGCGTTGCGAGCCATCCTCCCCAGGCCAGCACGCCCTTGACGGCGAACTGTCCCATGACCCGCCGGCTTCGCGCCATCAGCATCATGATGACCATGATCGGCACCGCGGTAACGCCATTGATCACCGCGCTCCAGTACAGCGCGCGGATCGGGTCGAAATGCATGAAGGTGATGGCCACACCGCCCAGGATGGCCAGTGCGATCACCGCATAGAATTCACGCGCGAGCGTCAGATGCAACGCGAGACTGCTGCGCCAGCGAAAGCTGCCCGCGGCGGCGTAGGCGGCCGAGCCGGCGAGGACCGGCAGCGCGAGCAGGCCGGTTCCGATGATGCCGAGCGCAAACAGGACGTAAGCGAAGCGCCCGGCAAACGGCTCGAGCGCGCGCGCGGCATCGGCCGAGGTTTTCACGTCGATGTGATGCAGATGCAGCGTAGCCGCCGCCGTCAATATGATGAAGAATGCAATGAAGTTGGACACCCCCATGCCAACCCACGTATCGAAACGTATCCTTCGCAACTGCGCGGGCGCCTGGTGCGGTACGCGGCGCAACGGCGCCTGTTCCGGTGCCGAGCGCATTTCTTCGACTTCCTGCGACGCCTGCCAGAAGAACAGGTACGGACTGATCGTCGTGCCCAGCACCGCGACGACCATGGTCAGATAGTCCGACGTCAGCGAGATGCGCGGCAACACAACGGCGCGCGCGACTTCACCCCAGGGGATCGGAACGATGAATGCGACCGCGACGTACGCGAGAAGCGAGAGGGCGGTCCACTTCAGAACGCGCGCATAACTGTCGTAGGGGACAAAAATCTGCAGAACGACGCAGAGCGTCCCGAGGCCGACGACATAAAGGTGCTGCGGACCTGGCAGCAGCAATCCGGCCGCGGCGCCCATCGCCGACAGATCGGCGGCGATGTTGATCACGTTCGCCATGACGAGCAGGGCGACCGCGCCGTACAGCAGCCATGCCGGATAATGCGCGCGTATGTTGGATGCGAGGCCCTTGCCGGTTACCCGGCCAATCTGCGCGCTCACCAGTTGTATTGCGGTCATCAATGGATACGTGATCAGGATCACCCACAGAAGGTTGAATCCGAACTGCGCGCCGGCCTGCGAATAGGTGCCGATTCCTGACGGATCGTCGTCCGCGGCGCCCGTGATCAGGCCAGGGCCCAGGCGTCTGATCCAGGATCGCTCCACGGAATCGCGTACGGCGGATTCCGGCTCGATCAATTTTTCGTCGTTCATATATGTGTCACCTCGCGGCAACGTTTAGCAAGTCGCGGGCCCGGGCGTTCGTGCCAGCGTCGCGCGGCTTCGGGAGGCGGGCATAGGAATCGGCTGCACATCACGGACGCGCTCGACGAGCGCACCGGCGAAGATGCGCAAGGCGCCTCCGCTGACAGTGCGCGGAAATGCGAGTTTCTAAACGGGAGTAACGAACTTTGGGCCGTGCCGGCGGACACCGTCACGCATGGTGTGCAAGAGGCTTCGTCCGCAAGTGGATCTCGTCGATCGCGTCAGGCAAGTCTTCGAGCACGATTGGCTTGGCGCGGCTCAGTCCAGTCGCGGCTTGAACGCATACTGCCCAATCTCGCCGCCGCGCGCGACCACCGCCGTGCTCTCGGGAATTTCCTCCCAAAAGCCCGGCAAGTCCGCGAGCGGTTCGGACAACACGAGGAACGCATTCTCGCCGGCCGTCTTGATGCGCTCGTCGTCGGGATACAACTCGCGCAGATGACGGAACGACGTGCTGTGAAACAGCGAGCGCGACTGTCCTTCGCTCGAATAGCGGACCGCGATGATCTGCTCGCCGTCGGTCGCGCAGACGGTCATGTTCAGCGGTTCATCCACGCCATGCCGGCGGCCGGTGGCTTCGACGAAGCCGACCATCCGTTCGAGCGCGGTGACGGGCGCGAGCTCCAGCCCGAAGGTCAGCGCGAGAAAAAACAGCACCTCGGAGTCGGTCGAGCCTTCGATGGACGGGAACAGATCGGGGTCGATCTTCACCATCAGGTCGCGGCGCACCGCCGGATAGTTGCGCACCAGGCCGTTGTGCGCGAACAGCCAGCGGCCGTGGCGGAACGGATGACAGTTGGTTTCCTGCGACGGCGTGTCGGTCGCCGCGCGCACGTGCGCGACGAACAGCGGCGAGTGGATTGCCCGCGCGGCCTCGCGTAGATTGCGGTCGCTCCACGCGGGCTGGATGCAGCGGTAGCGAAACGGAATGTCAGTGGGATGTCCATACCAGCCGATCCCGAAACCGTCGCCATTGGTGGTGGTGGCGCCGAGCCGGGAATGCATGCTCTGATCGATCAGCGAATGCCGGGCGTTGAACAGCACGGTTTCGAGCTGAAGCGGATTGCCGGTATAAGCGAGCCAGCGGCACATGATTGCTCTCCTGTCGGTTGCGCGTGACAACCCTACACCACCCGCGGGCGGCGATTGTAGGACCAAAGTCCGATTGAGGCAGACACCTTACCTGTCACTATGCCAGATGGCGTTTAGGTGCTTGCGTGCCGGGCATCGCTTTGAGCTTGCACCGGCCTGATCTGACAGAGGCAGGACGCGCATGAGCCACTTTCTGGACAGGTTACGTTACTTCACGGCCCCCCGTCCCCAGTTCTCGGATGGTCATGGTGCTGTCACAGATGAAGACCGGCAATGGGAGGATGCTTACCGCAGCGCTGGCAGCACGACAAGATAGTTCGCTCCATGGGCGTCGTCACCGAGATCGTCTGGGTTTCGCTGATCCTGATCTACCTGTCGGAAGTGCGGCGCACAGCGGTCGTGGGTTCCGTCGCTTAGCCGTGTTCGTGTTTGCTCCGCGCGAGTGGTCGACTGCGCCGTTGCCGCTCGACGGACCTCCCCCGCAAAAGACGAGGCGGCAAATGTGCAGCACTGAGATTCGCGCAGGCTGCAGGCTCTGCCAGCCAGCCTGCTTTCTTGCTGATGGAGGTGCCGATGAAACGCCGTGAACTGTTGGTTGCGCTGGCCGCAGGCGCGCTCGCCGAGGGTTCTACCGGCCTCGCGCAGGCAAGCCAGGCGAAATTCACCGGTCAGATCGATCTGCCCAAGCCCAACCTCAAAGGCACGATGTCCCTCGAAGAAGCCATCGAGAAGCGCAGGTCCGTGCGCAGATTCGCGCCAAAGCCGCTGCCGGTCGAGGCCATTGGCCAACTGCTGTGGGCCGGGCAGGGCATCACCAGCTCGGACGGCAAGCGCGCGGCTCCGGCGGCCGGCGCTTTGTACGCGCTCGAACTTTACGTGGTGACCGCCACGGAGGTGATGCACTATCTGCCTGATGGCCACCGGGCCGAGACGCGGGCGACCCACGACCTGCGCCCCGAGCTGAGAGCACTGGCGGTCAACCAGGCGTCCGTCGAGGCGGCCCCGGCCTTGCTCGTGGTGGCCGCCGACCCCAGTCGGCTGAGCGCGAGGTATGGCGGGAGAGCGAATCTGTATGCCGATCTCGAGGTCGGGCACGCGACCCAGAACATGCTGCTCCAGGTCGTCACGCTTGGGCTCGTCGCGGTGACCGTGGGCGCCGTCGACGGAGCTCCGGCGGCGCGCAAGCTCGGCCTGCCTCACGCCCAGACCGTCGTCTATTTGGTCCCGGTAGGTTTTCCGGTCTAAGTCATTGCGTGAGAATGAAATGAACGCGCCCCACCCGCGAACGAAAGGTGCTCGATACTTTCAAACAGGGCCTGGACCTCGCGTTCGATATGCTGACGGCAATAGAAGACACCTACAAGGCACCGCCCGCTCCCTGACACGCGGGCTCGAGGACTGGGGTCCTTCCCGGCGCGACGGCATGCGCGGACATCGATGCACCGGCCAGCAGTGCGGCAAACACGAACTTCGAAGGAGCGGGTATCGTGTGTGCCATGTCAACTCCGCGTGGTGCCTATGAAGCCGATTCTCGTGCGCTCGACCCTGGTGGAATCTTCGAAGCGTCGTGCTGCCCGTTTCGCGATGACGGTGATCGCGACGATCATGGCCGGATGCGTTTCCTCCTCACAGCTGAGCGGTCCTGTCACACCTTCGCAAGCTTCCGAGGCGAAGGCGCTCGACCTGGCGGTCGCCAATCCGCAACGCAGTCAGACCGCCCGGGCGCGCGACGTCTATCGTCACCCGGCGCAGACGTTGCGCTTCTTCGATCTGAGTCCGACGCAAACCGTGCTGGAGATCGCGCCGGGCGGCGGGTGGTACACGGACATTCTGGCGCCCTATCTGCACGACGCGGGTCATCTGTACGAAGCGCAATATCTGAGCACGTCCGCGGACCTGGCCTCGGAAGACCGGTCAATCGATGCAGAGTATTTGCGCAAGCTCGCGGGCGCCCCCGCAATCTACGGGAACGTCGTGGTCGGCACATTGCACGCGGGCCAGTTTTTCGGCTTCGATGCACACGAGCGGTTCGATCGCGTGCTTACTTTTCGCAACATTCACAACTGGATCAAGGATGGGCAGCTCGATGCCAATCTGCGTGCGTTCCATGACGCGCTGAAGCACGGGGGCGAACTTGGTGTGGAAGAACATCGCGCCCGGCCCGGCTCGACGGTACAGCAGATGATCGAAACCGGATATGTGACTGAAGCTTTCGTGATTGACCGGGCACAGGCGGCCGGCTTCGTGCTCGCGCAACGCAGCGAAATCAACGCGAACGCGCGAGATACGAAAGATTATCCGCATGGCGTATGGTCGCTGCCGCCGGGCTACGCGGGCGGTGACGTCGACCGCTCGCGCTACGCCGCAATCGGTGAATCGGATCGCATGACGCTGAGATTCGTCAAGCCTTAGCGTGTTCTACGGGCGCCAGCCGCGGGCGGTAATCGGCCGACGCGTTGGGCTGCGCTCAGTTTGTTGCACGACCCGCAGTAGCGTATCGACACAGTCCAGCGCGTCCGACAGTCGCCCGAGCACGATCAGCGAGCGGGCCGCATCGAGACGACCGTGAAACATCGCGTCGCGCGGTCCGGCCCGTTCCACCATGTCGATGAGCTGCCTGATCTCGGCCTTGACCCGCGCGCAGTCGGCGGGGCAGTAGCGGTCAACCCAGTTGCGCAGTGCGCGGATCAGCACCGCGCAATCGCCGTACTCCCACTGCACGCTATCCATTGTCACCCTCATTCGTATCCCGCTCGGTGCCGCAAGCGGGATGCCGACTTTTCCCAGCTCAGTCTCATTGCCTGTTCGCGATCTTGCGGATCGCACGACTCCGAAGCTCGACCGTCCATCTGCGGCCCCATTGGGGGAAAACCACCCCCTCTCGCCTGCATCTGTGAACGAAGCAAGCGGCGCGCCACGTGTCGCCGGCGCTGCGCATCATTGCTAGAGCGGGGCACGGCCATGTTCTCGCAGTTCGGGCTCGAAGAATATCCATCGTGCGGCTGGAAAACGCGCACGGTCCTCCCCGGAGGGAGGGCGGTGTCCATTCCATCTCGACCCGCTGCGGCCACTTACAGCAGCGGCGCGAGCGTCCGGTCGTGAGCGGCGGATTCAGCCGATCGCGCGCGTTGTCGACCCGCGCCGCGAGGTTCCCGCCCACGTTGACTCATTGCCAATGAAGTGACGCAGCGCGTCGACAGCGGCTGCCCGGCGCCTTCTATCGCATCCGCCACAACGGTCTGCCTGCCGCCGACGCGGGGGGGCCAATGTCGCGAAGTTGCGAGAGCTGCTGGACGTTGTGTTGACGTCGAGTCTTTCGTTCGCTCACCAGATTTCGGGCAAGGCAGGACGGCCGGGTAGCTGCATCGTCGCGCTCGGAAACAAATCGTTCGATTCGAACGGGGTTCTCTCTTGCGATTCAGACTACCGCTTCGATGCGTACCGGCATTGCGCTCATTACCGGCATGGCGTTGATCGGATCAAGACCAACTGTAGTGCTGAGCAACTGGTTTGGATTGGCGCCGGCGTAGGTCTCGGGCTCCTCGTCGGGCATCGGTCCCCAGCCGTGCGGGATGGACACGACGCCTCGGCGCAGTGCGGCGTCCGCTTTGACGATGGCTCGAATGCGGCCATGCGGTGAAACAATGGCCACGCACTGGCCTTCGGTCAGTCCTTGAGCAGCCAGGTCATCGGGATGCACAAAGGCCGGATTGAACGGCATGCGTCGGCGGACCGCGGGCAGGTGGTGGTACATGGTGTTCTGCACGTCGCGCACGCGCCGCACCGCCAGGCGATGCGTGAACCCCGGCGGCGCCCCCGCTTCGTTCAGTACGCCCGCCAGTTCGCACTCGACGTCGTCCGGCATCACGTCGAAGCGCGCGGCGTTCTCTGGCTCGCCGGACTGCACGATCATCGGTTCGATCTCGTAGACTTTCCCTTGTGGGTACAGCTTCAGTTCGTCAAATGAGATCGAGCCGTGGCGAACCAGGATCGCAAGCAGCTCTTCGGTGGTCGGCGCTGCGCGCATATCGAGCGGAACGTCGTCGAAATTGATGGTCTTGCCCAGGCGCCGCGCCAGATCCCAGAATACGAACCAGTCGTCCACGACTTCGGATCCCTCCGGCGGCGTCGCCACGGCGGCCGAGTATTGTGCGTAAGGCTGAAACATGATGTAGGACTCGTAGTCGCGCGAATGCAGGTCGGCGCGCTCGAACATCAGCTTCGGTGGAATCACATAGTGCGCGAGCCGCGCAGTGTTGGTCATGAAAGGCTCGATGCATACCAGCAGTTGCAGTTGGCGCAGCGCATCGGCGATGCGGCGCTGGTCGGGCACGGCATCGACTGGATTGCCGCCGTCGACCAACAGCGCGCGGATCTGGCCGGCGCCAGGCGTAGTGATTTCCTGGGCCAGCGTGCCGCTCATCTTCTGGCCGAACAGCATGCCATAGCCGCCGACACGGCTCTTCCAGCCGGATTCCCAGGAACGGCGTGGCGCAATCACTTCGGCCCGGCGCTGGTAGCGTGGGGCGACTACGCCGGGGTTCGGTACAGGGTCGCCGGGGCGAGCGAAGCGGCCACACACGACGTTGAGGCATTCGACCAGATGCTCGGCCAGATTGGAGTGCGGCGCCATGTTGGGCCCGGTTCCCGACGCGGCCGAGCCACGCTTGCGGCGCAGGCCGCCGGCCTCCCGCACGGGTTCCGCGAAGGCCGCAGCGGCGGCTTCGAGCCCTTCGACGCTTACGCCGGCGCGCTGGGCGACGTATTCGGGCGTGAACGGCTCGACCGCGTGCGCCAGTCGTCGCAGGTCCTTGACGTAGCGCGCGCAGAATTCGGCATCGTGCCAGCCGCGACACAGAATGATGCGCAGCAGGCCAGCCAGGACGGTCGGGTCCTCGCCCGGCAGCACCTGCAGGAAGACATCGGCATGGCGGGCGGTCTCGGTCTCTCGTGGATCGATCACCACCAGCTTAAGGCCGCGCTCCTTCGCTTCGTGGAGCTGCTTGACCGGATTCTGCAATGCAAAGTTGAACGTGGATAGCGACACCAGCGGATTGGTGCCGACGAACAATAGCGCGTCGGCGAGCGCATACGGATCTTTGCCGGCAGCCCAGCCGCCCAGTCGCTCAAATGCCACCCATTTGGCCGACTGGTCGATGGTCATTGTAGAGAAAAACGAATTCGAACCCAGCGCCGCGAGGAAGGCGGGCAACATATGATTGGCGGCGAGGTTAGAGTAGTTCATGGTGCCGCGAAAGGCTGCGACCGCATCGGCGCCGTGGCGCTCGATCAGTGCCTGGAGTTGCGCCGCGATCTCGGCCAGCATCACGTCAAGTGGCATCTGCACGAAACTGCCATCGGGCTGCCGTTTCAGCGGGTGCAGGAGCCGCTCGGCGCTGTTATGCGCCTCATGCAGATACGCACCCTTGATGCAGGCGTAGCCGCGCGTGAGCGGATTGTCGCGGTCGCCGCGCGCGGCAACGACGCGTCCGGCGTCGTCCAGGGTCAAGCGCAGTGAACAGTTGCCGGCGCAGATGCGGCAGGCGGTGACGGCTTCGCGTGGCACGGCGAGCTCCTCGTGTAGTGTGGCCCACACCTCGTAACCACCCACAACTTTCGGCGTAAAGGTTGAAGCCGTGCCGGATACCTGCGCGATGACAGAGCACCCGCATACGACTAGCGTTAGATCGCCGCCAGGTTGCGGCCGTTCATTCGCTATTATAAACGACGTTCATATTTTGGCAAATAGCCCGGCGACCTGTTGCGAGCGCCGCTGCCCGACCGACACTGTCATCGAGAGGCCTCGCTGTTCTAGCGCCCTGCTGCTGTCTCACACGACTTTGGCGCGCCGTGCTTTCGCCCGTTGTCGGCCAGAGGGCGATGCCCGCGTCTCTCATATGAATGACGGCTGAGTCCGTGAAACCGGCCCGTCGCGCCTCACGTCCGCAGTACCGCCGGAGGGCCGAGCGAACGGGCGTAGTTCGCAATGGGCGCTTTGAGCTGCTTCATGCAAAATAGCCGCATCCAGGATGTGGAGGATGACTCGTGGGTATCAACTTCGACTTGAACGACTTGCAGGCGTTTCGAGCAGTAGTGGAACTGGGAAGCTTCCGCAAGGCCGCCGAGGCGGTGAGCATTTCGCAGCCGGCCTTGAGCCGCCGGATCGACAAGCTCGAGGAAGCACTCGGCGTGCGTCTATTCGAGCGCACCACGCGCAGCGTCACGCTCACCACCGTCGGCCGGGTATTCGCGCCGAGCGCCGAGCAGCTGCTTGATGATCTCGACGTCGCGTTGCTCGGCATCCGCGATGTTTCTTCGAGCCGACTGGGACATGTCACCATCGCCTGCGTGCCTTCGGTGGCCTACTACTTCCTGCCGAGCGCCGTCGCGAGCTATCATCGCCGCTTCCCGCGCATCAGGGTCAAGATGCTGGATATGAGCGCGAATGAGGTGCTTGGCGCCGTCATCAGCGGAGAGGCGGATTTCGGCGTGAGCTTTCTGGGCAGCCAGGAGTCCGAGGTCGAGTTCAAGGTTCTGCTGCAGGAGCGCTTCGTGGCCGCCTGCCGCCGTGATCACCCGCTCGCGCGCAAAAAACGCGTGACCTGGAACGAGCTTTACGAGCACGAGTACGTCTCGGTGGACAAAACTTCCGGCAACCGACTGCTGCTCGATCAGGCGCTGTCGGCCGTGGCGCCGCATGCGCCGAGCGTCTGCGAGACGCGTCACGTAACGACCATGCTCGGTTTAATCGAAGCGGGGCTCGGTGTCGCCGCAGTGCCGTCGATGGCCATGCCCGGGCGCGATCACCCCATCCTCACGAGCGTGCCGCTCGTCGAACCGGTGGTGAAGCGGCGCGTGGGAATCGTGAGACGCCGTGGACGTCCACTTACACCGGCTGCGCAGGAGTTTCACAGAACGATTGTCGAGATGAAGCGCGGCGGCGTCGCATGCAGCGATGCCGTGGGCAATAACACGTCTCCAAAAGAGCGGCCAGGCAGGAAAACCGCATCATGAGGTTGGCAAGACCGCTTCGTTCGCTCTATCTGCAGGTTTTGCTGGGCATGATGCTCGGCATGGCGCTCGGTCACTTCTTGCCGCAAGCGAGCCCGCTGCTCAAGCCCTTGAGCGACGGGTTCATCGGCCTCGTGAGGATGATGATTGCGCCGATCGTTTTCTGCACGATCGTCTCGGGGATCATGTCGCTTGCTAGCGGGAAGGCCATCGGGCGCACAATTTTTCAGGCGCTGGGACTCTTCTATTTTTTGACAGCCGTGGCGCTTGCGCTTGGACTCGTCACGGCCTTCGTGCTGCGACCCGGCGCGGGCATGCACATCGACGCTAACCATCTGGACGCGAGCATCCTCGCGCAATATGCGAAGCACGCGCAGCCGGGCGGCCTTGTCGCATTCGCGTTGAGCGTCATCCCCGAGACGATGCTTGGCGCCTTCGACAAGGGCGAGGTCCTGCCAGTGCTGCTGCTCTCGCTGCTCTTCGGCTTTGCGCTAAATTCCTGTCCGGAGGCGGGCAGGCCGGTGCTCGCGCTCATCGACGGCATTGCCCAGGCCCTGTTCCGCATCCTCGCGATGATCATGCGACTCGCTCCGCTCGGGGCATTCGGCGCGATGGCTTTCACGGTGGGCCGCTTCGGCATCCGCTCGGTCGGCTCGCTCGGGATGTTGATGGTGTCCTTCTTCGTGGCATGCCTGCTGTTCATTGCGCTGGTGCTCGCTCCGCTCGCGCGGCTGCACGGCTTCGCACTTTGGCGGCTCTTGCGCTACATGCGCGAGGAGTTGCTCATCGTTCTCGCGACATCGTCGACGGAGCCGGTACTGCCGCGCCTGATCGCGAAGCTTGAGGCGCTCGGCTGCGACAAGGGCGTGGTGGGGCTTGTGCTGCCCGCAGGCTACTCGTTCAATCTCGACGGCACCGCGATCTATCTGACGCTCGCCTCGATGTTCATCGCGCAGGCGTGCGACGTGCCGCTTTCCGCGCCGCAGATCGCGATGATGCTCGCCGTTATGTTGCTCACGTCCAAGGGGGCGGCGGGTGTGTCGGGCAGCGGATTAGTGGCGCTCGTCGCGACGCTGACGGTGATTCCCGATCTGCCCGTCGCCGGGGTGGCGCTACTGGTGGGCATCGACCGCTTCATGTCCGAGGCGCGCGCCCTGACGAGCGTGATCAGCAACGCTTGCGCGGTGATCTTCGTTTCGATGTGGGAGGGTGCTTGCGATCGTACGCGTCTTGCGCGAATGCTCGGGGCGGCAGCGCCAGGCGGCGCGGACGGTGCGGGGGATCCCGCGAGAGATACCTCGAGAGATACCTCGGGGATGTGACAGGAAGGCCGCCTGAGGCAAGCCTTCATTCAGGTTTGGGTCAATGAGCGGAGACGGTATCCAGCCCTGTCGATTTGACGTCTGCCTGGACGCCAGGTGAAGCGAGGTAGTCGAGCAGGGCTTTAGCTTCCTTCGGATGCTGTGCGCTGACGGGAATGCCGGCGGCGAAACGCGTGACCGACTGCAGGGACTCAGGAATCTTTCCGACGAAGGTCGCCCCCTTGACGGGCAGCAACTCGCTCACCTGCTGGAAGCCGATTTCGTAGTCGCCGTTCGCCACCACCGAGGCTACTGGAATCCGCGGGATCATCTTCGCCTTCGCCTTGACCTGATCCTCGATGCCGAGCTTCCTGAACAACTCCCGCTCAATGTAGACACCGCTTGCGCTGTCCGAGTACGCGATCGACTTCGCATGCAGCAGGGTCTGCCGAAGGCCTTCTGCCGAACTGATATCGGGTTTCACCGCTCCTTCGCGCACGACCATGCCGATGCGCGAATCGGCCAGCTCGACCCGCGATCCGGGGATGACCTTGCCTTTCTGGATCAGTTCGTCAAGCGCATATCCGACCATGATAACGGCGTCGGCGGGCTCCCCACGCTCAAGCCTGTTGGGGATCGCTTCGGGCGATTTGCCCATCGACGGACCAAGCGCGGTGTCGAGCGTGTTGCCCGTTTCGGATGCGAACTTCGGTCCGAGCACCTTGTACGCTGCGGTAAAGCCACCCGAGCTCATGACGTGCAGGTCGGCGGCTTGCACGTTCGCCGCAACAGCCGAGGTTGCGACCAGTGCTGCGGCGCATAGTTTCAGAAACAGATTTCTCATGATCGGAGTCGTGTCAGGTTGTGTGTTTAGCCGCATGCGGAGCGAGACACGAATCAGTGCGCCGGAGTCAGTGTCGCTGCGCGGCGGCGATAGAGTGCAAACGTCGCCATCAGGGCGCACGCTGCCGCGAAGCTCATCCAGTAGCCGGGTGCGGCCTTGTCGCCAGTCATGTGAATGAGCGCCGTGGAGATCGCCGGTGTGAAACCGCCGAATACGGCGGTCGCGAGGCTATAGGCGAGCGAGAAGCCCGCGACGCGTACCTGCGCCGGCATCACTTCCGTCAGTGCGACGATCATCGCGCCGTTATAGATGCCGTACATGAACGAGAGCCAAAGGAGGGCGAGCAGCATGTTGAGGAAGCTGGGCGCGTGAGCGAGCAGCGACAGGGCCGGGTGCGCGGTCGCGATGGCGAGCACCGTCATGGCGATGAGGAGCGGCCGGCGGCCGATCCTGTCGGAGAGGGCTCCGCCGATCGGCAGCCAAACGAAGTTCGACACGGCCACACACAGCGTCACAAGCAAACTATCGGCGGTGCTGAGGTGCAGGACCGTCTTGCCGAAAGTCGGCGCGTAGACCGTGATGAGATAGAAGCTCGCGGTGGTCATCGCCACCAGCATCATGCCTGCAATCACGACGGTCCAGTTCTGGACCAGCGTCGTGAATACCTCCTTCATGCTCGGGCGATGCTGGCGAGCCTTGAACTCCTCGGTTTCCTGCAGATTACGACGCAGCACGAAGAGGAACGGCACGATCATGCAGCCGACGAAGAACGGCACGCGCCATCCCCACGCCGCGATGGTAGCGGCGTTCAGCGATTGGTTGAGCGCGAAGCCGAGGCCCGCGGCCACGACGATCGCCACCTGCTGGCTCGCGGACTGCCAGCTCGTGAAGAAGCCCTTGCGGCCGGGCGTGGCCATCTCGGCGAGATACACCGACACGCCGCCCAGCTCCGCACCCGCGGAGAAGCCCTGCAACAGCCGCCCGAGCAGCACAAGCGCGGGCGCCACAAGGCCAATGGTCGCGTAGCCCGGCACGAACGCAATGAGGATGGTGCCGCTCGCCATGATGGAGAGCGTGACGATGAGCCCCTTGCGGCGGCCGACGTCGTCGATGTACGCACCGAGCACGATCGCGCCGAGCGGGCGCATCAGAAAACCGGCACCGAAGACCGCGAACGTCATCATCAACGAGGCAAATTCGCTCCCGGCCGGAAAGAAGACGTTGGCGATCTGCGTCGCATAGAAGCCAAACAGAAAGAAGTCGAACTGCTCCAGAAAATTTCCGGCCGTCACGCGGAAAACCGCCGCGGCCTTTGAATGTCCCAGCGAAAGGGTAGAGGGCGAGGGGTGCATCAATGTGTCTCCTGAAATCCCGAGATATGCGGTGGTTCCGCTCTTTGTCTGTTCGGGAATTTTGGCCCGTGGCCAATCAAACGATAAGTGCAATCTTCCGAACGATTGATGTCGAATGGTTATCAATCGGCGCCTCTTTTTCGCCGCCGCGCGTTAGCTGTGCGCCAGCGCGTGGCGGCGACCATCAGAGGCCAGCGGTCAGGCCACGAAACGACACTGGGAAGCGGCCGTACGCGTGTCCATATTGCGTCCGCGGTTCAAATGATCGTCAATCTCCGCAGCGCAGCCCAGCATGCGCGGATAGAGGAAGATCGTGAACGCGGCCGTTTCAAGGTCCGCCTCGCTGAACTCCCCGCGCTTGAGCGGCTGCCACAGCATCTTCAACAGCAACGCGGCAATCACGGCATCGACATTGACGCAATAGACATTGCGCGAGACACCTGCGTCGAACAAAGCCTGCACCAGCACACGGTAAAACGCATGAAACGCGTTGTACTCGCCGCGGGCTTCATAAAGGTTGGCGATGAAGACTTCCCGCGGGTCGTGGTTCACCGGCTTGTCTTTGAAGACCGGATGATTAATACCCGGAAGTTTCGCAATATCGAGGCTCCCCAACTGCTTCTGGCGCGTCTTGTACTGCGCGTATCGCTCGACGGAGCGCCGGGCGAGCGCTTCGAGGTCCACGGTATGACGAGCATCGGTCGGATCTTCAAGGCCGCTGCTGCGGAACGCCTCGTTGAGGAACGCAATGCCTTCGTAGCCATTGCCGCCATGCGTATATCCAGTGTGCGTGAGGAACCCCGCCAGAGCCTTGTTTAGCTGCACCCGTTCGGGACTTTCCGGGCCATCGGCAGATACTGCGCCCTTTGCGCCTTGCGCCGAAATGGCGCCGGGTCCGTTCGTGAGCAGCAAACCGACAAGGGTCTTGAACGCGAAAAGGTCGTCGACAGTCGGTTTCAGGTTTAGCAGCGCTGCGAAGGCGATTTCCGTCAGAGTGCGTTCGCCGAGTAATTCTTCGGTGGCGAAGCCGCAAAATCCGTCCGGGCCGTGCTGCGAGGCGTCCGCTGAGGCGCCGATCATGGTGCCGAAGAGCTTTGTCCACCACGGCAAGCTTTCTGCGGTCAGGCGGGAGATCCGCTTGCGCATGAGCGGGCCCCAGGCGAGTGTCGTCGTGATCGCCGCGAGTACTGCTTCCGGGCGCGGATGGCCCGGGCCACACGACAGCCATCGGATGATTGCGGAACTTACGCCGCGCGAGGCGAGCCCGCCCAGCATGGCTTGCGCCTCTGGATCGGGTTCATCGCAGAACAGCGCTGCAGTGTCCGCGGTGTGGACTGCATTGACATCAAAGGTCTCGTCGAACGCGTCCGTGAGCCTGGCTGTCGCGAAGCCGTCGATCATCAGTGCTGCCGCCTCGCGCGCAGCACGCTGGCGATTCGGCCCGACGATCGCCGCCGCGGCCGCGAGCACGGCATTGGGCGCATTGCCCGCCTCGCGCGAAGCCTGCGCGGCCGCCAGTTCTGGTGTCCCGTGCAGATTCACTGCAGCGCCAACAGCCACGTCGATGAGCTTTGTGTCGTTTGCCCCGCCGAACTCCCGCAACAGCGCGAGGCACATGTTCTCCTCGAGCGAGCGCGTCGCTGCTTCGAGCATGGATACCCCGTGCAGGCTGCTCACCTGCGTTTTTGCGTCCATCTGCGAGGCGCCCGAAGCGTCCTTCAAGGGTTGGCGCGGCGGGATTGCGCCGATCTGGCTGTTCGCCCGCGTAATCTGTTCGTTGTACGGCGCGACCGCTTCCACGACCGGCAGGGCGAGGTCGTCTGGCAGTTCGATCCCCTGATCGGAGCCAAACCACGGTTTGAGCGAGAGGCTGCCTTCCGGCTCAAAGTCGGGCATCGTCGCGTTCGCGCGCATCACTGCGGTGAGCGCGGCGGGAATGTGCGCGATGTTTGTCACAACGGCGCCCTTCGCCGAGCAGCATGGATCGTCCGGCGTAAAAAGACGCTCGACGCCGAACTTCTCCATGAACCAACGCTCCTTGGCAAGAGCATCGTCGGCGCCGCCCGCCATTGCGCCCGCATGCCCCACCGCGCGCGTCAGACGACTCTTCCAGCGGCCTACCACGCAGGCAATGACGGGTTTCGTAAATGTGGCGTCGGCCTCGTAGTAGCCGCCCGGCTCGCAGTACAGTACGGCAGCCTTGCTGCGCGCGTCGTTGGCGAGGGCAAAGGCGAACTCCGGCGCCGCATAGTGGATGTAGACGTCCTTGCCGCTGGATACGACGGTCGTTGTACCCCAGCCGCTCATGCGCAGATATTGCGCAATGGTGGTGCTAAACCCGCCCGAGTTGGAAAAGATCGCGATCGAGCCCCGCCGCAAGGTTGCGCCGGGATCATCGCCGCCGAGCGCACCCCCGATGCGCACCCGCTGCCAGGAGTCCGCGACGCCCAGCCCGTTCGCGCCAAAAATGTCGATGCCTGCTTGCTGGCCCATCGCGCGAATTTCCCGGGCGTCGTGCACGGAGATCTTCTCCGTAATGATAAAAATCTTGCGCAGATCGGGATTGACGCGGATCAGTTCGGCCACCCCATCGCGCGCGGCCGACGGCGGCAGATAGACGACGCCGCAATTGAAACGATGCCCGGCTTCGAGGCCTTCGCGCACGTTGTTATAGACGGGGATGTCGCCGGCAGGCGTCACGAGCACCTGCCCGCGCTTGCCAGGCGCAGTGCCGAATACGATATTCCCACCGGAAAACGCGTGGCTCACCGGCGTCACGTCCGACGACTCGCCTCCCAGAATGTTGAGCACACAAACGCGGTCCTCGCGCGTGACTATTTGTGCAAGCGACTGGATACCGACGAAATACCTGAAATGATTATTGCCTTGCTTGACCATGTCGATCTCCTTACGCCTTTGCCGTATCCGCCTGCGGTTGCGTCTGACGCGCGCCGATGCGCGCTGCGACCTGCGCGCGTCCTCCCGATTGCATCCACGCATCGGCCTTCCGTGCGTACTGGATCACTTCGCTGATGTCGGAGTCAAAGCCGAACAGGCGATAGGGAAGGCCGAGCGAATCACAGGTGTCGCGCAGTGCCGACATGCCACGAACAAGGTTTGGACCGCCGCGCCCAAGGACGACATAAAGCGGGGTGGGACCGTGCTCGCTGAAGTGCTCGCGTAGCGCATCGGCCATCGCGCGCAGTGTTTCGTAGATATCGGTGTTGTTGGACTTGCCGCCAATGATGAACAGTACGTTGGACTGCTTCAGCCAATGCCGGAAGCAGATGCGCGCCACTTCCTTCATTTTTTCGTAGGGAGGATTGCCGCCGAAATCCGAAGAGATGATGGCTGCGTCGCCCAACATCTCCGTGACGAGCGAGTTGGCCCCGCCGCCGAACGTGGGCGCGAGGATCGTTCCCTTGTCATTGATCACATAGACATCGCTTTGACCCTGGTGCGTGCGAAGCTGGTTGATCTCCTGCTCGAAGTCCGAGTAGTCGGCAGCGAACAGGTGAGCAGGCAGGCCGAGGCGCGAGAAGCGCGGGTCGTCACGATCGAACCCGCACTTGAAGTCGCAGGCCACGGGTGTGAGCCGACCGTTCTTGTCCTCGCGCATGCGGATCGGATTCAGCTCGAGCGTCGTCATGCCGAAGTCGTGAAAGAGCTCCCAGAGCTTCGGCAATTGCTGCACGAGCGGGGAAATGATTTCGCGCGGCGCGCCGATCTCGCTTAACGCATTCGCGACGACGAACGCCTTCAGGCCGGTCAATGCATCAAAGGGCACCATTGCAACGTGCTTTGGATCGACCTCTTCGATGTCCATGCCACCCGCGTGCGACAGCGTCATGGTGGGAGCGCGAAAGCGGGTGGAATCGGTGATCGAGAAGTAAACTTCATGTTTGGCCGGTACGCCTGCTTCGAACGTGACGCCGTTCGCCTTGGCCCTCACATGACCCACGACGTGCTCGGCGAAGTACAGCCGCTCTTTCTCGGCGAGCGCCGTCTTGAGATCTGTCGCGCGCCCGAGCAACCCGGCCTTGCCCTTCTTGCCCACGCCGCCCTTGAATACCGGCTTGATAAAGACCTGCCCGTGGCGGTCGATCAGCGACTTTATCTCCTCTTCGCTGGCGCTCGGCCCCAGCACTTCGCTGGCCGGGAATCCGACGAATTGCAATAGGCGCGCGCCGTGCAACATTCCGGTGATCTGCATATGAGTGTCTCCTGAAATTCAAGGCAATGACGATTGAAGCAGGTACTGAGTTCGCGTAGCTCGCTGCGCAAGGCGCGAAATGCTCGTCTGCCGTGGACTCGCTTGAAAGCGGCGGCAGGATTCACAACGCGAGGTGGGTCATGCGAGATCGGCATCGGCTACCGTTGGCGGCACCCGTGACCGGGTTGCACTGGAATGCGGCGAAACGCTGTTGTGCGTTTCGCGCCTGTCTCCGATGCGTTCTCTGTCGACGCGTTTATGAAGTTCTTGAGCATCGATATTTGCTCAAGACGCCCCGAACGAGAAGTGCAATTTTCTGAAGCATTGATGTTCAACGGTTATCAATATCGTCGAACGCCGTTACGTTGTGGCGACAAGTGCTGCTTTCATGGTGGGCCTCACGGCGATGTTCAGGATTGCGCAGGGAACTGGCCGAGCTGAAGGAACACCGGTCGACTTCGCAACTCAACCCAGTCGCACGCGGCCAGCTTTACCGTCGGCATCGTTGGGTGCAACTTTCTTGATGTCACTTCCGACCCAACGCTCTTCAGAAGATTTCAGATGCGATCGCATCGCCGCTTCTGCAGCAATAGGGTCTCCTGCTTGCAGTGCATGCAGGACATTTTCGTGCTCCTCGACCGCAGCCATCCATGTGGCCGTATTTTCGACGAGTTCGCTAATCCTCGCCCCGATCGGATCGCGCCTCGCGTCAAACAGATCGGCCACATACCGGCTCAACACCGTATTGCCGGCCGTTTCCGCGATGATCAGGTGGAATTGCCGGTCCGGTTCCACAGGAGATTTGCCAGCAGAGGCGAGGCGATGCATCGCATCCACGCTGCGCCGCAACCGGTCCAGAGAGCCGGTCGTAAGCCGCGTGCTGGCGAGCACGACGAGGCTGCCTTCGATGACGGCCCGGGCCTGCATGATTTCCGTCGGACTTTCGCCTAATACAGCCAGTGACCCTTCACGTTCGTTTGCGGTTTCGAGCACATAGACGCCCGAACCCATGCGGGTCTCGACGCTGCCGCCGATTTCCAGTGCGATCAACGCCTCGCGCAGAGACGGGCGCGAAACACCCAGTTGCTGCGACAACTCGCGCTCCGGCGGCAGTCTCGACCCCGGCGGGAAATCCCCTCCGTGGATGAGGCCGCGAATCTGGTCGGCGACCAATTGGTAAAGCCGCTTTGGCTCGGTCTGTTTCATTTTGCTGCCGGAAGGATAAATGGCCCGGGTCGTCTGTCGACCAGCGATCAAAGTCTACCACGCAAGCCTGACAAGGTTTTCAGCGCATTTCGCAGGAACAGTTCGGGTTTGCCCTTGGTAAGGCCAGAAGAAGTATCTTGCAAATTGGCTTGACCAAAATCGCAGTTTATTCTTTAATCTGCATCAGATTGGCCTGACCGACGGCAGCGCCTCTACACAAAAGAAGGAGACACGTGTGACAGATCTGAGCACTGACCTGGCCCCGCGCGTGGTGGACGGCTTCGCGTTAAAGGAACCCCCGGAGCTCTTGAAACTGAGCGGACTGGGCAAGCGGTTTCCCGGTGTCGTTGCACTGGAGGACGTGCACTTCGAATTGCGCCGCGGCGAAGTACACGCGATTTGTGGCGAAAACGGCGCTGGCAAGTCAACCCTGATGAAAATCGTCAGCGGGCAATACCAGCCGGATGCCGGCACGATCGTTTTTCGCGGCATGCAAAGGCGGTTCGCGTCCTCACTCGAGGCACAGGAAGCAGGCATTGCGATCATTCACCAGGAACTGAACCTGGTGCCGCACCTGTCGATTGCGGAAAACATCTACCTGGCACGCGAGCCCAAACGCGGGCCGTTCATCGATCGCGCACGACTGAATGGGAACGCCCAGCGCGCGCTCGCCCGCATTGGATTGTCGTTGCCGCCCACGAGGCTGGTGGGGACGCTGTCGATCGCCCAGCAACAGATGGTCGAAATCGCCAAGGCGCTCTCGCTCGACGCCCAGGTGCTGATCATGGACGAACCCACTTCGTCGCTCACGGAATCCGAAACCATGCACCTGTTCCGGATCATCAAGGAGTTGCGCGAGAGCGGGGTCGGCATTGTCTACATCTCTCATCGTCTCGACGAAATGAAGCAGATTGTCGACCGCGTGACGGTGCTGCGCGACGGGCACCACATTTCAACCGACGATTTCGCGGCGACCAGCATGGATGAAATCGTTGCGCGAATGGTCGGCCGGGCGCTGAACGATGCGTACCCGCCGCGCCGCTCGGTCCCGTCGCAGGACGTGCTGCTGCGCGTCGACAATCTGTCGCGCGCACCGGCATTTGGGCCGGTTTCGTTCGAACTGAGGCGAGGCGAGATTCTCGGCTTCGCCGGTTTGATGGGCGCAGGCCGGACCGAAGTGGCACGGGCGATTTTCGGCGCTGACCAACCGGACGGCGGCGAGATTCATATCGGGAGCGAGCGCGTCTCGATCCGCTCGCCTATCGATGCGATTCGCCACGGTATCGCGTATCTGTCGGAAGACCGCAAGAGCGACGGTCTCGCGCTGAAGATGCCGGTCGCGACCAACATCACGCTGGCCAATATCGAGGCGGTGTCGGGTCGCGCCGGCTTCATTCGTTTCGCCGAAGAAGCGGCCATCGCACAGCGTTACGTCGAAACGCTCGGGATCCGCACGCCAACGGTCCATCAACTCACGCGCAACCTGTCCGGCGGCAATCAGCAGAAGGTTGTCATCGGCAAATGGCTGTTTCGCAAATCGAAGATTCTGTTTTTCGACGAGCCCACACGCGGGATCGATGTCGGCGCGAAATACGCGATCTACACGCTGATGGACCAGCTCGCCGCGCAGGGCATCGGCGTTGTGCTGATCAGTTCGGAATTGCCTGAAATTCTCGGCATGTCCGATCGCGTCGCGGTATTCCACGAAGGCCAGATCGCCACGATCCTGGAGACGCGCCACACCAATCAGGAAGAAATCATGCACTTCGCATCGGGACGAAATCATGCTTGAAATAACATCCGAACAGACCACTACTGTCGACACCAGCGCGAAGCTCCGGCGTCGCGACCTGATTCAGAAATTTGCCGCGCTCGGCAGTCTGATCATGCTGGTGGCCGTCTTTTCATTGACCAGTTCGGCTTTCTTCTCGGTCGACAATGGCATGACGGTGGCCTTGCAGGTGACGTCGATTGCCTATCTCGGCGTGGCGGCAACCTGCGTGATCATTACGGGCGGAATCGACCTGTCCGTGGGTTCCGTACTCGCGCTGTCTGGTGTGGTCGCCGCGTTGCTCGTCAAGGCCGGCGTGCCGATCCCTCTCGGCATGCTCGGCGGCGTCGTGGTGGGCGGCCTGTGCGGATTCGTTAATGGCCTGTGCGTCACGCGTATGGGTCTGCCGCCTTTTATCGCCACGCTCGGCATGATGCTGGTCGCGCGTGGTCTCGCGCTTCAGATCACTGGCGCGCGCCCGGTTTCGGGACTCGGCGACGCGTTCGGCGAACTCGGAAATGGCGCGTTGTTCCGCATCTCGCATATCGGGGCAGACGGGTTCCCCGATACGGTATTTCCGGGGATCCCGTATCCCGTGATCATCATGGTCGTGCTGGCGGTGGCCGTGTCGATCATGCTGACGCGCACCTCGCTTGGCCGCCACATCTACGCAGTCGGATCGAATGCCGAAGCTGCGCGGCTCTCCGGCGTCAATGTCCGCCGCGTCACCTTGTTTACCTATGTGCTGTCCGGCGTGCTCGCCGGTCTGACGGGTTGTGTGCTGATGTCGCGCCTCGTCACGGCGCAACCGAACGAAGGCGTCATGTACGAGCTCGATGCGATCGCCAGCGCCGTGATTGGCGGGACGTCCCTGATGGGCGGTGTCGGCACGATCTCCGGTACGGCCATCGGTGCGTTTGTGATCGGCGTGCTGCGCAATGGCCTGAACATGAACGGCGTATCGAGTTTCATCCAGCAAATCATCATCGGACTGGTCATTCTCGGCACGGTCTGGATCGACCAGGTCAGAAACCGTCGATGAAGCACATCGAATGAAGCCATTCGAGAAGTCCAACAAAGCAGTGCAATCACCAACCCAAGGAGTGAGACATGAGAAAGATGTATCTGGCATTGGCCGCCGCACTTTTGACCGCAGCGACGGCCCACGCGAATGCGGCGAGCGGAGAGATCGCCGTGATCGTCAAGACGGCCAACTCGAATTATTGGCAGAACGTGCAAAAGGGTGCAACGGAGGGCATGAAAGGGCTGAACGGCTACACGATGACGTTTCAGGGACCGGCGACCGAGTCAGCCGTGGCGGACGAAGTCAATATGGTCGAGAACGCGGTGAACCGGCATGTCGCGGCGATCGTGCTCGCGCCGTCCGATCCCGACGCGCTGATCCCGGCAATGAAGAAGGCCTGGGAGGCAAAAATTCCGGTCGTCCTGATCGATTCGCTCGTGTCCGATTCCGGCAAGCAGTATTACCAGTCGTTTCTCTCGACCGATAACGCCAAGGCCGGTGAGTTGTGCGCGAAAGCGATGATCGACCGTGTCGGACAGACGGGGAAAGTCGCTGTGATGTCGTACGTCGCCGGCGCCGGTTCCGAGATTGGCCGCGTGGGTGGGTTCCGGAAGTATCTCGCGCAGCACTCGAAGCTGCAGGTAGTCGGACCGTTCTACTCGCAGTCGCAGATGGCAACCGCGCTCAATCAGACGACCGACGTGCTGTCGGCCAATCCGGATCTGAAGGGCATCTTCGGTGCAAATGAACCGACTGCTGTGGGGATGGGGCGCGCGTTGGCGCAGTCCGGGAAAGCCGGCAAGGTCGTCGCGATCGGCTTTGACGGCAACCAGGACCTCCAGGGCTTCATCAAGGACGGAACCATCCAGGCCATCGCTGTCCAGGGCTCGTATCAGATGGGCTACAAGGGTGTCAAAACGGCGGTGGATGTCATCGAACACAAGCCGGTTACGAAGCAACTGGATACCGGCGTCGTGATGGTCGAGAAGGACAACATCGATCAGCCCGCCGCGAAGAATGTCTTGTATTGAAGCGCGATGCGGACGACGCCAGACGGCGTCGTCCGCCCTTGAGCCCAGCGCTACTCAAGACGCGCGGTGAAGCGTTGAACATCCAGCAATGAATCCCTGGGAACGGAATTCCTGATGAAAGCAAGTGATCTGCGTGAGGTGTCGCGTGCCGGGGTGCAACTGAGCGCACTGGGTATGGGCTGTTCGCAACTTGGCGGCTTGTATCGCACGATGCCCACGGAACAGGCGCGCGCGCTGATGGACGAAGCATGGTCGCTCGGTCTGCGCTATTTCGACACTGCGCCGTTCTACGGCTACACGCTTTCGGAACGCCGCGTGGGCAACGCGTTGTCAGCGCGGCCACGCGACGAGTTCGTGCTGAGTACGAAAGTCGGCAGACTTCTTCGGCCGGATCCGACCGTTCAATGCGGCGACGACGGCTGGGCTGAGCCGCTTCCTTTCCGGCCGCACTACGACTACAGCTTCGACGGCGTCATGCGGTCTTTCGAAGACAGCCAGCAGCGTCTCGGTATTGCGCAGATCGATCTGCTGTATGTGCATGACATCGGTCGAATGACACATGGGGATGCAAACGTCGAATTCTGGAAGCAGCTTACAGAAGGGGGCGGTTTCCGCGCGCTCGACACGCTGCGCAACGCGGGGGCGGTCAAAGCCATCGGCCTCGGCGTGAACGAGTGGCAGGTCGCGCATGAAGCCATGCAGGAATTACAGCTCGACGTGACGTTACTGGCGGGCCGCTATACCCTCCTCGAGCAGGATTGTCTCGCGCCGTTTCTCGACAATTGCGTACGGTATGGGCATTCGATCGTGGTCGGCGGTGTGTTCAATTCTGGCGTGCTGGCAGGTAACGGCAAGTTCAATTACGGGGACGCCCCCGCCGGTGTCGTGTCGCGCGTCAACCGGCTGGCTGAGGTTTGCCGTGAATTCGAGGTTCCGCTACCTGCTGCGGCACTGCAGTTTCCGCTTGCGCATCCTGCGGTTGTGTCGTGCGTGGTGGGCGCGCGCAGTGTCGAACAACTCCAGCAGAACGTCGCGTGGTTTGAGCAGGCGCTGCCAGCCGGATTGTGGCAGGAGCTGAAGTCGGACGGTCTGATTGCGGACACCGCACCTGTGCCCGAGGTGGTCGAGTGAGCCTGTGTATCGACGCACATCACCATTAATAGGGAGAACGTAGTGCAACGAATGGGAATGGTCATCGGTATCGATCCGCAGCACATCGACGAATACAAACGCTTGCATGCGCAGGTGTGGCCGACGGTGCTCGATCGCCTGAAACGCTCGAATGTCACCCGCTATTCGATTTTTCTGCGGGAGCCCGAGAACCTGTTGTTTGCTTACTGGGAATACGTCGGAACCGACTATGAAAGCGATATGGCCGAGATTGCGAGCGACCCGGAAACACAACGTTGGTGGAGCCTGTGCAGCCCGTGCCAGAAACCGTTGGTGAGTCGTGCGCCGTCGGAACACTGGGCACAGATGGAAGAGGTCTTTTACCTCGAATAGCGTTGTCTCGACACGGCACTCGTTTGACCTCGCCATGAAGAAACAAATTAACCGGGCTCGCATCGAAACCGCACTATGGCTTCGCGGGTTCTGTAGCTGAAAAAGGAAACCTCATGCTCACTATTATTTGTGAAACTCCCGGCGTACTACGCGCTGAGACGCGCTCACGGCCACCGCGCGATCGCGGCGAAGTGTTGCTACGCGTGCGACGCGTCGGCGTATGCGGCACCGACCTGCACATCTTTACCGGCAATCAGCCATTTCTCGCCTACCCCCGCGTGATGGGACACGAACTGTCGGGCACGGTCGAAGAAGCCGACACGGATTCCGGCCTGGACGCCGGCGACCCGGTCTACGTGATGCCCTACCTGTCATGCGGTCAGTGCATTGCCTGCAGGAACGGAAAAACGAACTGCTGCGTGAACATTCAGGTATTGGGCGTGCATCGTGATGGCGCATTGACGGAGTATCTAAGTTTGCCGCGTCAGTTCGTTCACAAGGCTGAAGGAATCACGCTCGATCAGGCGGCAATGATCGAGTTTCTCGCCATTGGCGCGCACGCGGTTCGTCGCGCGGACGTTCAGGCGGGACAGCGCGTGCTGGTGGTCGGTGCAGGTCCGATCGGTATGGCCGCAATGATCTTTTCACGTCTGCGCGGGGCCACGGTGACGGCGCTCGATACACGGCTCGATCGTCTCAACTTCTGCGCTGAGAAAATTGAAGTGGCGGCTACTGTGCAAATCGGTGATACCGACGTCGACGAGCTGGCGAAACTCACCGACGGCGAATTCTTCGATGTGGTCTTCGATGCGACGGGTAATCCGGCTGCCATGGAGCGCGGCTTTGAGTTTATTGCGCACGGCGCGAAATACGTGTTGATTTCCGTGGTGAGAGACAAGATCACTTTCTCCGATCCGGAGTTCCACAAGCGCGAAGCCACCTTGATCGGAAGCCGCAATGCGACTGCGGAAGATTTCGAAACTGTGCTCAGGGCCATGCGTGCCGGTCAGGTGCCCGATGCGGCACTCAACACACACCGGATGAAGCTTGCCGATGTTCCTGCCGAATTTTCGAAACTGCTCGAACCGTCCGCAGGTGTAGTGAAAGCCATCATCGAATGCTGACTCTGACGCATATCGGATATTTGCCATGAGCCAGCCAATTCTCCAGTTCGGCACTAGCCGCTTTCTTCAGGCGCATGTCGACCTGTTTGTTTCGGAAGCCATGACGCGGGGTGCCGCGCTCGGTGGCATTACAGTCGTGCAGACCACCAGCAGCCAGTCCAGTCAGAAGCGTATTGCAGCGCTGGCAGAGGGCGGGCGATATCCGGTACGGGTTCGAGGTATGCGTCACGGCGTGCTGGTGGACGAGATGCTGAGCGGCAACGCGGTGCGGGCAGCATGGCACGCCGAGTCTCATTGGGCACAAGTGCGAGACGCCGTGGCAGAGCACGTCGAAGTGATTGTTTCCAATACGGGAGACAGGGGGTTCCGGCTTGATGACCGAGATACCGCGACGCTCGTGAATCATCCGGAGCGCGTGCCACAGAGCTTTCCGGCCAAGCTGCTGGTGTTGCTTCATGCCCGTTGGGAACGAAACCCTGATGCGCCGCTCTCCCTTTTTCCATGCGAACTCGTGGTCAATAACGGCGATACGTTGCGCGAACTTGTCGTGACTCTCGCGGTAAAGTGGGGGCTGCCGGAGCCGTTCACTACCTACCTTCGAACGCATTGCATATGGGCCAATTCGCTCGTCGACCGCATCGTTTCGCAGGCGATCGAACCGGTGGGCGCCGTTGCCGAACCGTATGCGCTCTGGGCGATTGAGCAGCAGCCGGGGCTGGTTCTACCCTGCACTCATGAAAACATCGTTTTGACTGACGATCTGCAGCACTTCGAGCGCCTGAAGTTGTTCCTGCTCAATCTCGGTCACAGCTATCTGGCGGAGCGGTGGCTAGAGGACCGCAGACCGGTTGACGAGACCGTATGTCAGGCAATGAACGACCCGATACTACGCGCCAGCCTGGAAACTGTCTGGGCGGAAGATGTGCTCCCGACATTTGCGGTCCTCGGTCAGCGCGAGCAGGCTCTCGCCTATCTCGTCGAGTTACGCGAGCGCCTACTCAATCCGTTTCTTGAGCACCGGATAGCGGACATCGCGCAGAATCACACAGAAAAATTGCAGCGGCGTTTTCTGCCGCTCGTGCAACTTGCCGACAAACTCGGCGTGAAGCCTGGACCGCTGCGAATACGAGCGATGCTGGAGCGCGTCGCATGTCGTTTGCCTTGACGTTCTTCACGTCCTGATAGACGTACGACGCGATTATCGACCGGTCCCGCGTTACATTTCCGGCGTCGGCCCTCGTAACGCGGCGTCCGACGGACTGGATGTTGTCGACTGCACGAAAGAGCTGAAGTCGTTCGACGAGTCGGCGGCGCTCGTCGGCAATCTCGATCTGGTCGTTACCGTATGCACGTCGGTGGCTCATCTGTCGGGCACGCTCGGTGTGACGACACGGCTGCTGCTCGACGTCGACCCGCATTGGGTGTGGATGCTCGGGCGCGACGACAGTCCGTAACACCACGGCGCGCTTTTCAAAACCGATTCCCAGCGCAAATTCGGGAATAATCGGACGCCCAATAAAAAGCAAACGTTTGACTGACCATATTTAACAATTAAAACGCTTAACTTTGCTCTGGAATAGCCGATATATAGATAGGAATTATTTGGGTCCACGCATTAAGTTCCGCTGTACAATACGCGCCGCTCATCCTGAGCGCAAGGGTATCTCATGAGTTACACGCTCGTACCGCAGCGGCGGGGCCCTCGGTTGCCTTGGCTGAAAAATAAGGCTTGCGCGCGGCTCTCCTGAAGAGGTCTCTAAAGGGCGAGTGTATCAACGGTGCCGCCTCACGATTTGGGAATTATTATGGCGGACGCGATGATGTAACGGAAATAATGGTTATCCTTATTCCTAAGTAAAAATTACAGCAAATTGCCCGACCGGTACGCGGTGCAGTCTGCAACAAACAATATGGCCAGTTCGACGGGGATGGCGTATGAGCAGTGCATCAGACATTTCGAATCTCTTCCAGATGTTGGGCGTGAGCCCGTCGCATTATCAAGAAATAGAAAGAATAGAGCAGGGGCAAGGTTCGCGTGGGCGTTGGTCCATGCAGACCACCTCGTCGCCAGGGGACACGACCCGGGACGACTCGGCTCGCGAGGCTGAAGCCGTTCTTCCCACCGATGTGACTGAAGTGGCCCCCGCCGCGCCGCCGCAGCTGATTGCGCCAGCCGTCCCCGCTGCCGTGTCCGGATCTCTTCCGGTATTGCAAGCCGCCCCCGAACAGCCGGTCCTTCAGTTCAATCCCGAACCTGTCACCGCTCCTCAGCAGCCGGACTCTCTGAGCGCCGTGTTTGCGCGCCTGCGGGAACGGAGTGAGCCTCAAGAAGGTGTTCCGCAACGCCAGACGTCATGAACTTCGTCACAGTCTTTTCCGTCAATGACGGCCTGGTTAAAACCACGGTGGCCGCGAACCTGCGCGTCGTGCCGAACCGGCGCACGCGCTAGAAGACCTTTCCATGGCACAGATCAAACGCAGGCTGAGCAAGACGGAGCAGCGGCGGCAAACGCGCAACACGGACCAGAGTGACGATGCGGGAAGTTGGGACGACAAACTTCTGGAAGCGGGGACACCGCTATGGGCGTCGAACTGGCTGCGGCTGGCAGTGACGCTATTGGCCGCGCTGTTGTTCACTTCTGCCATGACGGTCAATCTGGCCGTGTCGAAGCAATGGACGTTTGGCATCCTTTGCATGGTCGTCGCGGTTCTGCTGAACCGCATTCGCGGCAGGATCATCACGGTGTCCCTGGTGGCATTGTCGGTGTTTATGTCCTTGCGCTACCTGTACTGGCGCCTGACGCAGACGCTGTCCTTTACCACCTCGCTCGACATGACCTTTGGCTGCCTGCTGCTGCTGGCCGAAGGGTACGCGGTGCTCATGCTGTTGTGCAGCTACTTTCAGACGCTCTGGCCTCTGCATCGCCGGCCTGCGCGCTTGCCGGCCGATAGCTCGGCATGGCCGACGGTGGATGTGTACATTCCCACGTTCAATGAGCCGCTGCAGGTCGTGCGGCAGTCGGTGCTGGCCGCCACGCTGCTCGACTGGCCGGCCGACAAGCTGCGCGTGTATGTGCTGGACGACGGCCGTCGTGACGAATTCCGGCAATTCTGCGAGCAGGCTGGCGTGGATTATCTGACCCGGCCGGACAACGCGCATGCCAAAGCAGGCAATCTCAACGCGGCACTCTCCAGGACGAGCGGCGAGTACATCGCAGTGTTCGACTGCGATCACGTCACCACGCGCTCGTTCCTGCAGGTCTGCATGGGTTGGTTCCTGAAAGATCCGAAGATGGCCATGGTGCAGACGCCGCACGTCTTCTACTCGCCCGATCCGTTCGAGCGCAACCTCGAAACCTTCCGCAAGGTGCCCAACGAGGGTGACCTGTTTTACGGCGTGCTGCAAAACGGCAACGACTTGTGGAATGCCGCTTTTTTCTGCGGTTCCTGCGCGGTGCTGCGGCGTTCGGCACTGGAGGATGTAGGCGGCGTGGCGACGGAAAGTGTCACGGAAGATGCGCTCACCGCGCTCAAGATGAGCACGAGGGGCTACAACACGGCCTATCTCGCCATCCCTCAGGCAGCGGGTCTCGCCACCGAGAGTCTGGGGCGTCACGTCGGTCAGCGCATACGCTGGGCACGAGGCATGGCGGAAATATTCCGTCGCTTCAACCCGCTGTTGATCGCAGGGCTAACACTGCCTCAGCGTCTGTGTTACCTGAGCGCGATGATGCACTTTTTCTTCGGCTTGCCGCGCATCGTGTTTCTGATCACACCGATGGCGTATCTGTTCTTTGGCGCGCACGTCTTTCATGCTTCCGCGCTGATGGTGCTGGCCTATGTCGTGCCGCACCTCGTCATTTCGAGCCTCGGCGCCTCGCGCATTCAAGGGCGTTTCCGACATTCGTTCTGGAGCGAAGTCTACGAAACGGTACTGGCCTGGTACGTGATTCTGCCCGCGTTGCAAGCCGTACTCTTTCCAGGCAGCAAAGGCTTCAACGTGACGTCCAAGGGCGGGGTGATCCGTCAGTCCTTCCTGGACTGGGCGATGGCCCGGCCCTACATCGTTCTGCTGCTCATCAATCTGACCGGATTCATGGTGGGTGTCGCAGGTCTGATCCGCAGTCCGGGCTGGCCCGAAGCGACGAGCATTCTGTTCAACCTGGTATGGGTAACCTACAACATCATGAACCTCAGCGCGGCCGCGGGCGTAGCGAGCGAATCGAGACAGTTGCGTCTCGCTCCGCGGGTCCAGATCGAACTGCCGGCCGCCGTGATTCACGCCGACGGAACTCGCATCGACTGTCAGACCAGCGACTATTCGCACGGTGGTCTGGGGCTGGTGCTGCCTGAGGGCGCACCGTTGCCGGAGCACGGCGATCGCATCACGGTGGCGGTGTTGCGCGACGACTACGAGGACGTTTTCCCGGCCGAAGTGCAGGTGTGCCGCGGACGCACCATCGGCGTGAGTTTTCCGACCCTGACGATCGCTCAGGAGCGCGCCTGGATAGGGGCGACGTTTTCGCGCGCCGACAGCTGGATCGCCTCATGGGGCCGCTATCGTCCCGACAGGCCGCTGCGAAGCCTGTTTGAGGTGCTCGGCGTCGGCATGCGCGGCTTCGGGGAGTTGTTCCGGCATCTGTTCCTGGGTGGGCGTGAGCGCCTTGGCCGTTCGTCCGCAGACCCGGCAAGCGACTTGGGAACAAAGCAATCGTGAGTGTCGGCTACCTGTCGCTTTTGCGCTCCTTGACGAGCGCGCGCCGGTTGGGCGCGGTGTTGTGTTCGGTCCTGTTGCTCGGAGCGGGCGACGTGCTGGCCGCGACGGTGCCCGCTGCGTCGGCAGCGTCGTTCGCATCGCAGGCGTCTACGCCGGCGATGCCCGCGTCGGCTGTCCCGGTCGATGCCGTGCGGCAAAGTCCGCACCCGGAACTCAGCGCGGCGGCGCCGGCCGACGCGTATACCTACCGGATCCCGCTGCTGCGGCAAAACGCGGAGCAGGGGTTGACCTTGCTCGGCGAGGATGCCTATGCGGGCATGGACTTCGGTTTGCGCCGCGACGAGCGCGTAGTCAGCGCGCGGCTCGTGCTGGACTACAGTTACTCGTCCACATTGCTGCCTACGCTCTCGCATCTCAAGGTGTTGCTCAACAGCGTCGTGGGGGCGACCGTAGCGTTGCCCGAACCGGCACCGCGGACGCCGGCGCATATCAGTGTGGATCTGCCGGTGTCGCTGCTGTCCGGGTTCAACCAGCTCACCCTCGAGTTGATCGCGCATAGCAAGGCGAGCGATCAGGGCAACAATCCGCTGAGTTCCGACCTGTGGCTGAAGCCCGGGCCGGACAGTGCGCTGGAACTGACCGTGGTTCCGGCGACCCTGTCCAGTGACCTGTCGCAACTGCCCGCGCCGTTCCTCGACGTGCGCGATGTGCGCAGGGTGGACCTGCCCGTCGTGCTGCCGCAAGCGCCTCGCGCGCAGCGCCTCGAATCGGCCGGTATCGTGACCTCGTGGCTGGGTGCGCAGGCGGGCTATCGCGGTGCGCACTTCTCCGCGAGCCTGGGTACGATACCCGCGCATGGACATGCGGTGGTGCTCGCGCTGCCGGGCGAGGTGCCGGGCTTGACCCTGCCTGCGGTGGAAGGGCCGATGCTGGCCATCGTGCCCAACCCCAATGACGCTAACGGCAAGCTGCTGCTGGTCATGGGCCGCAACGACGCGCAGATCCGCGAGGCCGCGACCGCGCTGGTGCTTGGCGCGAAGACGCTGTCGGGCTCTCGGGTCGAGATCGACGCCCCGGTTTCCGTTGTGCCGCGCAAGCCTTACGACGCACCCAACTGGCTGCCGGGTGACCGCCCGGTGCAGTTGGGCGAGATGCTAGCGGCGGACCGCTTGACGGTGCAGGGCTTTCGCCCTGGCGCGATCAATGTGGACCTGCGTCTGCCGCCGGGTCTGTTCGGTTTTGACAACAGCGGCGCGGTGCTGAACCTGCATTACCGTTATACGGCCCGTCCGGAGTCAACGCGCTCGGAGCTCGGTGTGCTGGCCGGCAACACGCCCCTGCAGACCTTGCCGCTGACAGGCGACGCGTCGGACGGTGATGCGGTGATACGCGTTCCGACCTATCTGCTGCCGTCGTTGACGACGCTGCAATTCGACTATCGCTACGAGTCAGTGGCGCCGAAAGACCACGTCGAGGATGTGCCCGGCGGCCCGCTCCTGAGCGCCATCGATCCGACTTCGACGATCGACATTTCCCACCTGCCGCGTTACGCAGCCATGCCGGATCTGCGCGTCTTCGCAGACGCAGGCTTTCCGTTCACGCGGATGGCCGATCTGTCCGAGACGGCGGTGATCCTGCCCGCACAGCCGGTCGCTGGCGACTATTCCGCTTACCTGACGCTGATGGGCAGCATGGGTCAAACCACGGGTTATCCGGTGCTCGGCGTGACGGTGGGCGATCCAGCGCAGGTTGACGCGCTGCGTCGCAAGGACCTGCTCGTGCTGGCGTCGGGTGATAACCAGCCCTTGCTCAAAGCATGGCGTGATGATCTGCCGCGCGGCTTCTTCGCTCCGGTTGCTTCATCGGACCGCTGGATCGCCGCGTGGTGGGAAAAGCTGACGGGTGGGCATGCGCAGGCTGAACGAGAGGCCGCCATCGCCGCACTGTATGGCAGCGACGACCATGACGGCATGTTGGCGGGACTCGAGTCGCCGCTGGCTCGCGGCCGCAGCGCGGTGGTCGTATCGGGCAATACGCCGGACGGTCTCGACGCTGTCGTGGACGTGCTGCAAGCCAACCGCTACCTCATCAGCAAGCGTCCGGACGACAAGATCAGCGGCAGCCTCGTGGTCGTGCATGACGGCACGCTCACCACGCTGAGCAACGATCAAAGCTATTTCATCGGGTCCTTGCCGCCTGGGCTCGCGCTCGAATGGTTCTTCGCGAGCCACATCCTGCTGCTGCTCGTGGCGACGCTCGCCAGCGTCGTGCTCATAGGTTTGCTCGGCGGCGTGTTTCTGCACCGGCGTGCCCTGAATCGATTAGACCTGGATATTCCCCAGACATCGCAACGTGAAGAAGGACGAAGAGGTTCTCATGTTTAGAAGACGGCCTGACATCTCCCGGGCACGCCTTGCGCGTTGCATGACTGCGCAACCAGTATGGCCGGCACTGTTGCTCGGTTGTGTGTTTGTCACATCGACGGTAACCCAGGCGGCGCAACCAGCGGCGGCTGCCGCCGCTGCGCGGCAGGACGCGTCGGCTTCGGCCGGCGGCGCGGCCAACCCGTCCGCGCGGCCGGCAACGGCAGATAGCAACGCGGCGCCGTTGCAGTCCGTGCCGGACGCCGGAGCCGCTACCGCGGCTTCTTCGACGGTGACCTATTCGCTGCAGCAACTCGGCGCGCAATACGCGCTCAACCTGCGCGGCGTCGACGGCAGCAATACGCTGCCGGTCGGCGTGCGCGACGATCGGGTCGTCACAGGTGCGCGACTGAACCTGCGCTATGCCTATTCGCCGGCGCTGCTGCCCGATCTGTCGCACATCAATGTGCTGGTCAACGATCAGGTGGCGGCATCGATCGACGTGCCCAAAAACACGTCCGGCACCAACCTGCAGCGCACTATCACGCTGCCGCCGTATCTGTTCACCGCGAACAGCAAGCTGCGTCTGCAACTGATCGGCCACTACACCAACCAGTGCGAAGACCCGCTGCACTCGAGCCTGTGGGCCAACATCAGCAACGACAGTACGCTGAGCATCGACACCCAGCCGCTGGCGCAGGCCGGCGATCTGGCTCGCCTTCCGCGACCCTTCTTCGACGAGCACGATATTCGCCGGTTGGACCTGCCGTTCGTGTTCGCCGGCAATCCTGATACGGCCGCGCTGGAAGCGGCCGGCGCCGTGTCGTCGTGGTTCGGCGCATTGGCGAAATATCGCGGCGCGCAATTTCCGGTATCGATCTCTACCGTGCCTGCCAGGGGCAACGCGGTCGTCATCGTCGACAGCGCGGCGCAAGCGAGCCTGGCGGACTCGCCGCTGCAAGGTCCGACTCTCGCCGTCGTGACCAACCCCAACGATCCCAACGGCAAGCTGTTGCTGGTGATGGGCCGTGACGGCAAGGAACTCAAGCAGGCCGCCGACGCGCTGGTCACGGGCACCCAGACGCTGTCGGGTTCGAGCGCGCTCATCACGCGGTTCGCCGAGCTCGCGCCGCGCAAGCCGTACGATGCGCCGCGCTGGCTGCGCACCGACCGTCCGATGTCGTTGGGCGAACTCGTCGATACCAAACAATTGCAGGTGTCGGGCTACAGCCCCGATCTGATCCGCATCAATATGCGCGTGCCGCCCGACCTGTTCGGCTGGCATGCACCCAACGTGCCGATCGACCTGCATTACCGCTATACGCCGCAGCCTTATATGGTCAATTCGTCGCTGCTGTTCAGCGTCAGTGACCAGTTCATGAAGTCGATTCCGCTGCTCTCGCTCGAACGGCTCGAGGGCGGCAGCAAGCTGCGGGGTGAAGTTTTGCCCGACAGCAGCCTGCCGCGCCAGGCGAAACTGGAAGTGCCGCTGGAGGCGCTGTTGCAGCCGAATACCCAGTTGCAGTTCCGCTACATGTACGACTACATCAAGCAGGGCGAGTGCCGGGACATCATCATCGACAACGTGCGCGGCGCGGTCGATCCCGAATCGACGATCGATCTGTCGCAGTATCCGCACTACATCGCCATGCCGAACCTGGCCTCGTTCGCCCAGGCGGGCTTCCCGTTCACGCGCATGGCCGACCTGTCCGGAACGGACGTCGTATTGGGCCCCAACGCGGGCACACCCGAATACAGCACGTATCTGGCGGTGATGGGCCGCATGGGCGATTCGACCGGCTATCCGGCGCGCGGCGTCACCGTGCTGCGCGGTCAGCGCATCGACGCGATGCCGTCCGACAAGGATCTGCTCGTGATCGCCTCGGGTGCGGATCAAGCCTGGCTCAAGGACTGGGCGCGGACCATGCCCGCGGCGTATGACCACAGCGCGCAGTTCGCCGTATCGGATCTGCCGGGTCGCGTGCTGGGCTGGTTCCATGCCAACCCGCGCCTCGACGCCGAACCCCGCCGCCTGTCGCTGGCCTGGTCGGGGCCGGGCGTGAGCGCCGTGCTCGCAGGCTTCGAATCGCCGAAGCAACCGGGCCGCAGCGTGGTCATGCTGGCCAGCAATCAGCCCGACGGCCTGACGGATGCGGTCTCCGCGTTGCTGGATGCGCCGAACTCGGGCAAGCAGCCCATCCAGGGAAGCCTCGTGTCCATCCGCGGCACGGAAGTCGATTCGCTCGTGAGCGAGCATACCTACTACGTCGGGCATCTCGGCATCTGGCGCGGCCTCGACTGGTGGCTGGCTTCATTCGGCCTGTCGCTCGCGTGGGTGCTGAAGGCGCTGGGCATCATCGCGCTCGTGCTGATCGCGGTTGGTCTGTTTTCGTTCTTGCGGCGCCGCCAGGCCCGGCGCGACGCTGAAGCCCGTGAGCGGCTGCGGGCGTCGCGGCAGCAACAATCATAATCAAGGAAAGTCATGGTAGTCAGACGCAGCCGCAACCGGGCCTGGATTCTCGGACTGATGGTCGCCTCGGTCGGCCACCCGGGCTGGGCGCAGGATGCTACGTCCAACATGCTGCTGGAACAGGGCCGCTACTGGCAAACGCATGACAAGCCCGATCTGGCCGCGCAGTCCTGGTCGAAACTGCTGCTGAGCGACCCGAAGCAGCCCGAGGCGCTGTATGGGATGGGCACGATCGCCGTCGGCAAGCACCAGTTCGCGGCGGCGAACGGGTATCTGGCCAGACTTCGTGCGGCCGCGCCGGGCAGCCGCTTCGTGCCGCTGCTCGAGCAGAGCTTGCGCCTCGCGGTCGAACCGGGTAAGTCCACCTTCGCCAAGGCGCGCCAGATGGCGCAAGACGCCGTCAACCAGAAGGATCAGGCCGCGTTGTTGGCGGCCCTCGCCGAATATAACAAGGCCTTGGGCGGTAAAGCGCCGCAGGGCAGTGTGGCGCGAGAGTATTACAGCTATCTGGGCTATACGGATGGCGGTGTGGATCAGGCCATCCAGGGCCTCGAGCGCCTGAATGCCGAGACGCCGAACGATCCGAACACCATGTTGCCGCTGGCCCAGCATATGGTGCGCGACGAACAGGATCGCGCGGCGGGTGTCGCCCTTCTGGAAAAGCTTGCCGCTCGTCCGGACATCGGCGGCGAAGCGACGGAAGTCTGGCGCTCCGTGCTGACTTGGGTCACGCCCACGCCGAAAAACAGATCGTGGTTTGAAGACTATCTGAAGCTGCATCCGGACGACGACGAAATACGCCATCAGATGCTGGCGCCGCATCCGCTCGCACCGGCCGGTCCGGTCGTGGATGCACGACTGACACGCGGTTTCGCCGCGTTCAAGTCAGGCGACATCACCACGGCCGAGCAGTCCTTTTCCGCTGTGCTGCGTGACAAACCCGACAGCACGGATGCGCTGGGGGGACTGGGCCTCGTGCGCATGCAGCAAGGCGACCTGGCGCAGGCGCAGACGCTGCTGTCGCGGGCGGTGTCGCGTCCGGGCGCGGGCGCGAACTGGGCCAAGGCCCTCAATTCCGCGCGCTACTGGCTGCTGGTGAACCAGGCCGAGGGCGCGCAAAACGTGGGCGACTTCGCCGCCGCGCGACGCGAACTCGATCAGGCGCTGCGTCTGGATCCAGCCGAGCCGGGCGGGCGCAATGCGTCGGCCCGGTTGGATGCGGCGCAGGGCGACCTGACGCGTGCTGAAAAGGGCTACCGTGACGTGCTGGCGACAAGCCCCGATAACCGCGAGGCGGCGAGCGGCCTCATCGATATCCTGGCGCAGACGGGACGCGCCGATGAGGCCCAGAAGTTGATCGACGGCATGTCGCCCGAACAGAAGGCCGGCATCGGCGGGCTCGATCGGCTGCGCGCCGCCGTCGCCGCCGCTCGGGCCGATGCCGCCGCGCAGCGTGGCGATCTGAGCGCGGCCCGGCACATTCTGGAAGACGCCCAGCGCAGCGCGCCCGACAACCCGTGGATTCGCCTGGAACTGGCGCGCTACGATCTCGAACAGGGTCATGCCGACGAAGCGAAGCAACTCGTCGACGGCCTGCTCGTCACGAACCCGGACAATCCCGAAGCGCTCTATGCGAGCGCGCTGCTGGCCATGCAGATGGGCGACTGGACGCGCGCGCAGGACACGATGACGCGCATCTCCACCGCCTCGCGCACGCCGAACATGGTTGCGACGGCGCAGCAGATCGATTTTCAGATGGTCGTGGCGCAAGCCTCGCAAACGGCGCTCGAAGGCAATCTGGAGGATGCGCGCAGTATGCTGGCGCGGCTCGAACCCGCGGCGGGTCAAGACCCGGCCAAGGTGGGCGCGTTGGCGCAGGCGTATATCGACGCGGGCAACACGCCGCGCGCCATGAGCCTGATGCACGGGCTGATGCCTAACGGTCTGAAGGGCAGCGGCCCGGATGTGCAACTGGCTTATCTGGGCCTGTTGCTCAAGACCGGCCAGTATGTCCAGGCCGGGCTCGCGATGCGCGAGTTGCAGGGCCAGACGCTGACCGCGGACCAGCGCCGGCAACTGGACGAACTGAACTACCTCTACACGGTGCGACTGGCTGACCAGCAACGTCAGCAAGGTGACCTCGCGCAGGCCTACGACACGCTGGCGCCGATCCTCGCGAAGCGGCCCAACGACAGCCTCGCCACGGCCGCGCTCGCGCGCATGTACGCCGCCGATGACAAGTATGACCAGGCACTGTCGCTTTACCAGAAGGCGCTCGTCAACGACCCCAACAATCCGGGTTTGCAACTGGGCGTCGCGATGGCGGCAGTGCAGGCCGGCAAGAACAGCGTTGCCGATGCGGCATTGAAAGAGGCCGTTGCGAAGGCGCCCAACGATCCCGACGTGCTGGCCGGCGCCGCGCGCATTTACGTCATGCAGGGCAAGACCCGCGAAGCGCAGTCGCTGCTGGAATCCGCCATTGCCGCCAAGGAAAAGCGGCTCGGCGTGCAGGCGCAAGACGTCCACGTGGCGGGCAATCCCTTTGTCCACCACGACGACGCTCACCGTCGTCAGGTCCGCCACAGTCGCCAGCCCGCCGCCGAAACGTTCGCCCCGCAACCCGCGGCGCCGGACAGCGTGCTGGCGAACCAGAAGCCTGGTTTCGGGCCCGCTGCTGCTCCGGCTGCTACCGCGGCGAGCGCGACTGCCTCGACCGTGACATCCACGGCTGTGCGCGAGCGCTCGTCCTCTGCTCCATCCGCTCTGCCAACCGTGGCGGGCACGCCGGTCGGCGGCCTGGCGCCGCAAGACACGGTCGCGGTGAGCGAGCCTCAGGACGGTTCGCCGTCGCTCGAGGAAATGCGTAATGAACTCAGCGACCTCCGTGCGCAGCGTTCACCGGAAGTCAGGGGTGGGCTGTTCGTCTCGTCGAACAACGCAGCACCCGGTACGGGTCAGTTGACGAGCGTGCAGCAAGCTCTGGAAGGGGTGCTGCCGGTCGACAACGGCAAGCTTTCCATTCGCGTGACGCCGGTTGAACTCGAGGGCGGCACGTTGGGTACCGACGTCTTCAGCGCCAGTCAGTTCGGCGGCGGCCCGGCCGCCACCCGGGCGCAGCAGGCCGGCAAGGTCGCCGCACCGGGCAAACAGACCGCCTACGGCGTCGGTCTGGGTCTCGGCTACGAGACTGGAAACTGGATGGCCGACATCGGCACCACGCCTTTGGGTTTCAAGTACACCAATGTCGTTGGCGGCGTGATGTTCAGGAACTCCATCGATGCCGGGCAGGGCAGTTGGTTCAACGTGGGCGTATCGCGCCGCGCCGTGACGGACAGCATCACGTCTTTTGCTGGCTCGACCGATTCGCGATCCGGCTTGAGCTGGGGTGGCGTGACTGCCAGCGGCGTGCATGGTGCGATCGGCCTCGACAATCAGGACTACGGCGTCTACGGCTACGGTTCCGCGAAATACCTGGACGGTCATAACGTCCAGTCCAACGTCGGTGCCGAGGTCGGCGCCGGGACGTACTGGTACCTGCTGCGCACGGAGAACAGCATGCTGAGCGCGGGCGTGAACCTGAGCGGCATGATCTACGACCACAACGAAAACAACTTCACCTACGGCAACGGCGGCTACTTCAGCCCGCAGCGGTTCTATGCGTTCAACCTGCCGCTCACGTGGGCGCAGCGTTCGGAGCGCTGGACCTACAAGCTGCAAGCGGCCATCGGTGTGCAGTACTACCACCAGGCCGGCTCGGCGTATTTCCCGACCGACAGCGGGTTGCAGGCCGCAGCAGTCTCAGCGGCTTCGACCATTGGCCTCGCCGACGGCGCGATCCATCCCGACCAGTCCTCGACCGGCTTCGGCTACAACCTGCTGGCCACGGCCGAATACCGCTTCACCAATCATCTGACTGGCGGAGCCTCGGTGGGCGCCAACAACGCGTCCAGCTACCGGCAGTGGGCGGCGGGCCTGTATTTGCGCTATACCCTTGCGCCACAGACGAAGGCACTGGATATGCCGGTCATCCCTTACCAGTCGCATTACAGCGATCAGTAGCCCGCCGCACTGATCGATCGGACATTGATTATTTTTCAGGAGTCGAAGAGTCATGCTTGCTTCCGTACTTGCTGGTCTCAGCATTCTCATAGTCGGCGATAGCCATCTGAGCGAACCCGGTTATCTCATCGATACGTTGCAGGATCAGTTGATCGCCGCTGGCGCGCAGGTGCATACCTACAGCGTCTGCGGCAGTATTCCCGGCGATTGGGTGAAGTCCGTGCCCGGCACATGCGGTGGCGCCGAGCGTAACGGCAAGGCGCCCCTGGTCATCGACCACAACGCGAAGACCCAACCCGTCGATCAATTGATCGCCGCGAACAAGGCCAAGCTCGTCATCATCGTCCAGGGCGACACGATCGGCGGATACAGCAAGGACGATTTCCCGAAGGCCTGGGCCTGGCAGCAGGTCACGGCGCTGACGCAAGACCTGGCCGCCAACAAGACGGCTTGCGTCTGGGTAGGGCCGGTCTGGGGCACCGAGGGCGGCAAGTATCAGAAGAGCTTCGCCCGTGTGAAGCAGCTGTCGTCTTTCCTCGCCGCCAATGTCGCGCCGTGTCAGTACATCGACTCGCTCACGTTTTCCAGGCCGGGCGAATGGGCGACGGTCGATGGTCAGCATTTGACGACGACCGGCTACAAGTACTGGGGCACGGACATCATGAAGGCACTGGTCAAGCTGCCTGTCGTTCCGCAGAAATGACACGCCGGGCTTCGAGCTGCGCCTGCCCAGGTTTCCCATTTGAGAAAAGAATGAAAAATTTCCTCTCCTCCCTGTTGTTGTCCGGCTTCGCTCTGTCCGGTCTCGGTTTGTCCGTGCAGCCGGCCATGGCCGCAGAAATTCCGCTATACCCGACCGGTCCCGCAGAGGACTCGTCGTTCGTGCGTTTTGTCGATGGCGGTTCGGGTCCGGTCGACGTGAGCGCGGTGGGGTCGAAAGCGCGTCTGACGCTCGACGCCGCGAACCCGGCCACTCACTTCCTTCCGATCGCCGCCGGCAAACCGGTGGCCGGCACACTGAGAGCCGGTAGCGCGCACCAGGACGTATCGGCGACGGTGCAGCCTGGCGAGTTCGTCAGCATCGTTGCGCTCGATGGCGCGGATAAAGCGGGTGGCCTGCATACGGTGACGGTCCGCGAAAAACCCGACGACTTCAATGCGCTCAAAGCTTCGGTGGCTTTCTACAACCTCGACGCTGGCTGCGCGACACCCACGCTGAAAGTGCCGGGCCGCGACATCGTGCTGCTCGACGGCGTGGCTGTGGGACAAGCCAGGCGGCGCCAGGTCAACCCGGTCGCCCTCTCGGTGCAGCTGGTCTGCGGCGGCCAGCCTGTGGGGCAGCCGCTCAGCCTGGGTACGCTCGCGGCGGGGCAGCGTTATACGGTGTTGCTCGTGCCGGGCGGAGCGCATTCGCGCATCTTCATGGCGAACGACGCGGTGAGCCACTGATCGCATTTGCGCCTCCTCCTTGAAGGCGACGCCGCTCATCGCCGATTTCCGGCTGTTCCCCGTTTGTCATCTGGTTACGACGGGCAGAGCGGGGTTCGGTGTGTTTCGCGATGGCGCGTCGGTCCAGATATCTTTTTCGATTGAGAACGATGCATGGTTTTCGCGTCCCTCGAATTCCTGACGCTGTTTCTGCCGGCCTTTCTGGCGATCTACGTCGCGTTGCCCGCGCGTTGGCGCAATGGCGTGCTGCTGTTTTGCAGCTGGCTTTTCTACGGCTGGTGGAGCCCGGTCTTTCTGCTGCTGTTCATCGCGCTGACCTTCTGGGGCTGGTTCGGCGGCATGGTCATAGACAGGGCGCCGAGCCAGCGTGCACGCGGTGGCTGGCTGGCCGTGTTCATCGTCGTCAACGTCCTGATATTGGGCTGGTACAAGTACGCCAACATCGTGGTCGATAGTCTCGACAGTGTGCTGGGGGCAGGCCATGCAGGGTCCATCCCCTGGCGACACGTCGTGCTGCCCATCGGGCTTTCGTTCATCGTGCTGCAATCCATCTCCTATCTGATCGACGTGCAGCGCGGCACGGTGGCGGCCGATCGCAGCATGATCCGTTACGGCGCCTATCAGGGGATGTTCGTGCATCTGATCGCGGGGCCGATCATTCGCTATGCGTGGGTGAGGCGCGAGCTGGTGTCGCGCGAGATCGACTGGGACGGTTTTGCAGCCGGCGCAAGGCGGCTCATGGTGGGCATGAGCATGAAGGTGCTGGTGGCCGACACACTCTCGCCGATGGTCGACGCGATCTTCTCGTTGCACGCGCCCACGCTGGCCGACGCCTGGCTGGGCTGCGGTTTCTACACGCTGCAGTTGTTCTTCGATTTCGCGGGCTACAGCGCCATGGCCATCGGGTTGGGGCAGATGCTGGGCTTTCGCTTTCCCGAGAACTTCAACCATCCGTACCTTGCCAGCAGCATTCAGGATTTCTGGCGCCGTTGGCACCTGTCGTTGTCGAGCTGGATACGCGATTACCTGTACATCCCGCTAGGCGGCAACCGCCACGGTGAGTGGCAAGCCTGCCGCAATCTGTTGCTGACCATGGCGATCGCCGGCCTGTGGCACGGCGGCGATAGCTGGAACTTCCTGCTGTGGGGCCTCGCTCATGGCATCGCCCTGATGGTCGCGCGCCTCTGGCGCCGGTTCGATATGCCGACCATGCCGTCCTGGTTATCGCACGTGCTGACGCTGGTTTTCGTCATGCTCGCGTGGACACTGTTTCGCGCGGCGGGTTTCCCTGCCGCGCTCGCCATGTATCGCGGCCAGTTCGGTTTGAATGGCATCGGCTTGAGCGACGCGACGCTCGTGCTGCTGCGGCCCGTGCACGCTCTGGCTGCCGGGTTGGGCATCGTGTGCGTGCTGCTGCCGCTCTGGCAACAGCGTTGGGATAGCCTTCCCGACACGGCGCTACGGCAGATATGGCAGGCGGGGTGGCCGCTAGCGGGTTTTCTGTTGTCGTTCGGTCTGATCGTCGCGCGCGGCGCGGTGCCTTTCCTCTACTTCCAGTTCTGACGCCATGGAAGATCCCAAGCCGCTACCTCAATTACCCGCCTCGCGCGCCAGCAAGATCGCTGCCGTCATCCTGATGATCTTCCTGTTCGCGGGCCTGCTTTCCAATCTCAGGTTAGCGTCGACGACCGAATCGGTGTTGCCTCATGCCGTGACCCGGGCCGGCATTCTGGACGGTGCGGTATCGAAAGAACTCGCCAATCGCATGGCCGATACGCCGATCGCCGCCGACGCGGCGCGCGCGCAGCGTGCGCTGGGCTGGCTGACGCTGCACGATCTGGGGCCGCGCGTGCGGCAGGGCTGCCCGGGCTGGTTGTTCCTGCGCGACGAACTCAGCGTGTACGCCGATAGCGACAGTCATCTCGCCACGCGCGCGGACACGGTGGCCGCCGTGCAGCGCGAGCTGGCGAGGCACGGTATCGCGTTGCTGGTCGTCGTGGTGCCCGACAAGTCGCGTATCGAGCCGCAACATCTGTGCAGTCTGTATCGTCCGGTTTCGTTGGGTGCGCGTCTCGCTGACTGGACCTCGCGTCTGACCGCTGACGGCGTGCAGGTGCTGGATCTCAGTGCGGCGCTGCGTGGCGCGCCGGGCGGCGCTTTTTTTCGGACTGACACGCACTGGACCGAGGACGGCGCGGGTGCCGCGGCGCAGGCCGTGGCGCAGCGCATCCGTGCGATGGGGGTCCCGCTGGGTTCGAGTAAGCCCGACTATCGCGTCACAGACAAGCCTCCCGGCCGGCGGCCCGGCGATCTTGTGCGTCTGGCCGGCCTGGATGATTTGCCGCCGTCCTGGCAGCCGAGGCCCGAGATTGCGGCCAGCCGTGACTACATTCCTCAGGCTCAGGCGGCCGCGTCAGCCGACGATCTGTTCGGCGATGCCGATCTGCCTGGCATCGCCGTGATCGGCACTTCTTATTCGACGACGTCCGATTTCGTGCCTCAGCTCGCTTTGGCACTCGGAACAGGCGTGGGTAATTTCGCACGCGAGGGCGGCAAGTTCGGCGGCTCGGCGCGCGCCTATTTCGCAAGTCTGGCTTATGCTCAGACACCGCCCAGGCTCGTCGTTTGGGAATTGGACGAACGGGATCTGCAGTCGCCGCTCGAAGCGGAAGATACGGTCGTCGTGCCGAAATCCAGCGCCATAGACTCACGGACTCCGCATGTCGAAGCCAGCACACTTTAACTGCCATAGCTTGATGGCGATGATGCTAGGGGCGGGCGCGCTGCTCTACGCCGATCTGCCCATGGCTGCGCCGCTGCCGGTGATCATTACGGTGGATGCCGCGGCCAACCGGCATCCAATCAGTCCGCTCATCTATGGCTTGAACTTCGGGACGGCGGAAATCCTGCGGGATCTGCGCGTGCCGATCAACCGCTCGGGCGGCAACACCGCTTCGGCTTACAACTGGCGGCTCGACGCTCACAACACGGGCCAGGACTGGTTTTTCGAAAGCCTGCCGACCGATCCAAAAGACATCTACCAATACAACGACCGTTTTGCGGCGCTTACCCGTGACGGACACGCTTTACCGATGCTGACCATCCCGATGATCGGCAGGGTAGCGCGACTCGATAAGGACGGTAAGCCGCTCGTCAGTTTTTCGGTCAACAGGTACGGCAAGCAGCAGAGTGTCGACGCTCACGGTTTGTCTGACGCGGGCAACGGCATCGCACCCGACGGCACGCCTATCAGGAACGACCCGGACGATGCTTCGTTGCTGGACGATCCGCAGAGCCAGCAGGAGCGCGTCAGGCAACTCATGCGTGGATCCGGTAGTGCCGGCTCGGACGGTGTGCATTACTACCTGATGGACAATGAGCCGAGTCTGTGGCAACTCAACCATCGCGACATGCATCCCATCGGCGCCCATGCCAGCGAGGTAGCGAACAAGGTGATCGCCTATTCGCACGCCGTGAAGGCGGCAGACCCGGGCGCGCGGGTCGTGGCGCCGGAAGAGTGGGGTTGGACCGGGTATCGCTTTAGCGGCTTCGATCAGCAGTACTTCGCCGCGCACGGTCAGGGCAATCCGCCGGACAGGGAAAACGAAACGCGAGGCATGGACTACGTCCCATGGCTGCTCACGCAATGGAAGCAGGCCGGCCGCCCTGTCGACGTTTTCAGCCTGCACTTTTACCCGCAGGGCGGAGAATTCAAGGAAAACCAGAATGCGGCCACGGCTGAAACGCCTGCCATTGAACTCGCCCGTAACCGCTCCACGCGCGACCTGTGGGATACGAGCTACAAGGATCCGACCTGGATCAATAGCGTGGTGGCCCTGATTCCGTTGATGCGGCGGTGGGTCGACAGCTATTACTACGCCGGTACGCCGATCGCGCTGACGGAATACAGTTGGGGCGGCGATACGACCATGAACGGCGCCACGGCCCAGGCCGACGTGCTGGGCATCTTTGGCCGGGAAGGGTTGGACATTGCCACGCGCTGGGGCACATTGAATCGGGACATGCCGGTCTACAAGGCGATCAAGCTCTATCGCAACTACGATGGCCAGGGCTCGGGCTTTGGCACCACCAGCATCGCCGACACGCAGCCCGACCCGGATCGGGTCTCGTCTTTTGCCGCCGTGCGTGATCACGACCGCGTCATGACCATCGTGGTGATCAACAAGCAGCTTGATCAACCGGCTGACGCCACCATTGCGATCAACAACTTTGATGTGATTCAAGGCAAAGCCCAGACCTGGCAACTCATGGACAATGCCATATCCCGTCTGCACGACACCGACTATGCGAGCGGCCAATTGCACCTTACTCTGCCGCCGAAAACCGTAACCTTGCTGGTTTTGCACGGCGCGGGCCGGCAATGACACCGTTGCTCGCATGCTGGTGCGGGCCAATTCTGCGTGTTCGGCAAACGCTCAATGATCGTCCGCGACGCGGCACGCGTGATCGAGCAGCCCTTCGGCCGTGCCGCTGCCGCCTTCGATGTCGATGCCGCTGTTGACGATCAGCCAGCCATCCCGAGCCGCGGACGGTCCCGCGCCGGTAACCAGGATGGTTTGGGTGGCCATCGTCGCCGGATCGGGATTGTCGCGGGCGACGATCCGGAACGGGTTGTCGGCGCCGCTCAGCGAGTTCACCCGCATGATCCTGTAGCGCTCGCCATCGAGCGTCTGCCAACGCCACTCGCCGGGCGTGTCGTGAGCGTGATCGGCGAGCGCGGCGCTGACTTCACGCCGCATGCAGTCGATGTGGATATGCAGCTGGTTTTGTGAGCGACGAGATTCGGAGTTGATTTCGAGGCCGAGCTGATCGTCGGGCAACTCGCGTTTGACCGCTTGCTGCACGTAATGACGCGAATCCCACGCGTCACGCCAGTAGTCCTTCGCATCGGGCGCGAGGATCAGCGGACTTTCGATGCCGGTGATGCGATCGGTCGGCATCAGCAGAAACTGCGAGCGGCCGAGAATGTCCTTCAGGACGACGTAGCGTTTGTCGAGATCGACGACCGTGCATTGACCCGGTGTGCCCGTGGCCTGCTGCGACGGCACGCAGCGGATGTCGACGATCTTCCACAGCGCGTTGGAATCGACCGTCGCGAGGCGCGCGCAGGCGCTGGCGGCGAAAGCGACCGCGAGCACGGCGCTCAAGTGAACGACGCGGCGTACGAGGCCGCGAGATGAGAGGGCGGTGGCGGGGTTCGTCATCGTCGCTTAGGGGGAGGTTCGGGCGGGCAAAGCGTCGGAATGCGGGCTGCAACGCGCAGGCATTAAAGCACAAACCTGATGGCGCGCACGTGAAACACGGGCTTTAAAGCACCGGCGCGGGCAACGTTCCCAGTACCTCTTCGAACGCGACACCGATGGCCAGCAGGCGCCTGTCCGAGCCGAGCGGTCCATCGAGTTCGAGGCCGACCGGCAGCCCGCTCGCGCTGATACCCGCCGGCAGCGACAGCCCCGGAATGCCGGATGTGCTGGCCGGGTCGGTATTACGCAGGAACGCTTCCATCGTATCGATTGGTGGACCGCCGTCGATCGTGACCGTCGACGAGCCGTTCAGATCGTCGATCGGTACCGCGACGAGCCGCGTCGTCGGAAACAGCAACGCGTCGAGACCGGCATTCGCGAACGTCGCGGCGACGTAGTTCCGCAGCCGCGGTCGCCAGTAGTTGAGCGCCGCCGAGTAGTGCGAGCCGAGCACGTCGGCGAGCACGTCGTCGTAGATCGCGCGCACATCCGGGCTCGCGATGCGCACGGCCAGTGCGGCGACGGTTTGCACCGGCGCCCGATTCGCGATCAACCACGCGAGCACGTCGTCGCGCGCTTCGTGAATGGCGAGCGGACCGCCGACCATCCCGTTCAGATACTCCAACTCATGCATCGCGACCGGCACGAACGTGACGCCCGCCGCTTCGAGCTTTTGCAGTGCGGCGCGCGCGACGTCCTCGACCTGTCGCTCGAGAGCATCCCACAGCGGCGCGGGCAAGCCGATGCGCAAGCCATCGAGCGCAATCGCAGGCAACGCGCCGTCGCCGGTGATCACGCCGTCGAGCAGCGCCAGGTCGGCGACGCTGCGTGCCATCGGCCCAACGGTGTCGCGCGTATGGCTGATCGGCACCACCGCGTTGGGGTCGTGATAGCGCCGCTCGGCACCGCCATTGCCGACTGATGGACGCAAGCCCGCGGTGCCGGTCAGCGCGGCCGGGATGCGGGTCGAGCCGCCGGTGTCGGTGCCGAGTCCGGCGGGCGCGATGCGCGCGGCGATCGCCACCGCGGTGCCGCCCGACGAGCCGCCCGGTATCAGCGACGGATCGTATGGATTGCGCACCGGCCCCGCGTGCGCGGACAGGTTGGTACTCGTGATGCCGAACGCGAGTTCGTGCATGTTGGCCTTGCCGAGCACGATCGCGCCCGCGTCGACGAGGCGTTGCACCGATGGGGCGTTGGTGTTCGGCACGAAGCCCGCGAGCGCGGGCGTGCCGGCCGTCGTCGGTAGACCTGCGGTGTTGATGTTGTCCTTGACGACGATCGGCAAACCGGCGAGCGGCAGACGTGCCCGCTCAGCCGGCGGCAATGCGTCGATGCGCTGCGCCGCGGCGAGCGCGCCGTGGAAGTCGAGCGTGGTGAGCGCATTCAGGTGCGTGAGCGCGGCGGCGCGCGCGAGCAGGGTGGCGACGTAGTCGGCGGCTTTGAGGCGGCCCGATTGCAGCGCCTCGACCGCCTGTGTCGCGCTGAGCGCGAGCTGTGCGTCGACGGTCCATGTCATGACCGGCGTCTCCGTATCGATGGGTGCGTCGCGGGCGGCGCGAGTTTCGACTGCATCCGTCGAAGTAGCGGACAGGTCACGCGGGCAGACAGCGAACGCAAGGGTTCGCCTATTCTGGCACATCCGCCTCAAACCCGATGCCGGGCGATGCACAACGCGTGTCGCGCTCGCTGTCATCGATATCGATGCGCTCCGGGATCGCCTTATTGGTGATTATCGATCCACATACGCCCCCAGTCCGACGCGTAGGCGAGCGCATGCTCTTCGTCGAAGAAGTAGTCGAGCGCGTCGAACGAATAAGCCTTGCGGGTATTCTCGTCGCGCTGCTCGATCGTCAGATTGGCGGCGAATAATCCGTTGGGGAGCAGTTGCGTTGCCGCTTCGACCTCGTAGCCCTTGTAGCGGATGTGTGAGTTCATGATCTTGACTTGTCTGTGTGCCCGCGAATGTCGTGCGGAATACCAATGCGTGCGGCGCGGCCCTGTCGTTGCCATAGGTGAGTGAAGCGGCGGGCAGGTCAAGCGTAGGGCGCGCTGCGCAGCGGTTGAACCAATCTTTCGTCGAAAGCAAATCAGCGCGGGGCCGCTGTGGTAATCAGAAGCCCGGATTGGATCGAAGTCGCTGTTTCCGGTGACTCTATTCGCGTGGAGGCGCGGTGTCTGTTATGTGGCGCACGGTCGCTCGGCGCAAAGCGTGGCGCCGCGCGCGATTGCGGCGGCGTCACGGTGCCGGGGAGTATTCAGACCGCGTGCAGGACGCGCGCGGGACGACCGTCAGCGGCGATGGAGGTGGCGGGGCTCGGTGCGCAGGCCAGGCTCGCAGTCGCATGGCTCGACGCGGCGGGCGCTTTGCAATGCACGTGAGCGCGCGGCCGATAAGCATATGGCGAACCGTTGGTTGGGCGCGTGCGGGTCTGACGATAAGATGGGCTCGTCTCCTCCATGACATCTCCTTAGACATGGGACTCGGTCTCGCTACGCAAGTGGTGGGGCCTTTTTTTCGTGGGCCGTTGGAGGACGATCTGCCGCCGTGCCATCGCGGCAATGCCGGCATGCGCGTGCTTGCGTGGAGGCCGGGTCACGATGACGCCGCTTTTAGCATGCTACGATGCCCGCAGTGATTTTTCGCGAGATCGAGTCCAGCATGGCAACCCTGTATGAGACGCTCGGCGTGCCCGCGCACGCCACCGACGACGAAATCAAGCGGGCCTACCGGAAAGCCGCGATGAAGTGGCATCCGGACCGCAACCACGGTGCGGAGGACGTGGCGCGCGCGGCGTTCCAGGAAATCAAGGACGCGTACGCGATCCTGTCCGATGCCGAGCAGCGCAATGTCTACGACGCGGTCTACACCGAGCAGATGCGCGAGTGGGAGGCGCAGCACACGCGTCGGCAACGCGCGCAGGCGAAGCGCGAGGCAGCGGCGCGCGCGGCCGACGAAGCCGCGTATGCCGAGATGGTGTCGATCGCGATCCGCTTCGCCGACCAGGGCCACAATCGCGACGTGCTGTTCGGCGTGCTGCTCGGGCGGCAATGCGAACCGCAGCGCGCCGCGCAGATCGCCGACAGCGTCGCGGCGTTGCAGGCCGCGCGCCGCGACGAGGCGGACGCCGCGCAAAACGCCCAGCGCGCGGGAAAGACCGCGAACAGCGCGCAAGCGGCGCAAGCCGAGGCGTCCGAGCCCGAACTGGCGGACCGCGCGCAAGACACCGGCGCGGCCTCGCAAACCGCCCCTCACGACACGCAGCCTTCCAGACGCGAGAACCATGCGAAGCGCGACGAAACCGTCAGCGACATGCATCCGGCCGGCGCGCTCGGCAACCTGTGGTTTCAGTTCCTCAACAGCCTGAAGTTCTGACCCGCCGCCGACGGCGACCGGGCCAGGCCCATCATGCCGGACCGGCGGGCCGACGGCAGCGTCGGTTGATCTGGCAAATATTGACAGGGTGCTGAAACAGTGGGCCGGACACTGGTACACTGCCCATCGTTCGCAAAGTTGTGCTCTGTGCCCGTGAGTCGAGATACCTGGTGCGAATCCCGAGGCGCAAATAATAAAGACGCCGTAGTGTCACGGGGGCGCAAGACTGGAGCGGCACAATTCCGCCCAGAGGCCAATAAAAAACATCGGTACGGGGTAAGCGTGTCCAGAAAATATAAGGTGTTGTTTCTCTGCCGCGATAATTCGATCCGCAGCATCATTGCCGAAGCTTTACTGCGCGAACTGGCGGGGCACCGGTTCGACGCGTTCAGCGCGGGCCCTGAACCGGCCGCGCGCCTTCATCCACTCGCGGTCGCTCAATTGCGGCCCGGCATTTCCGGGCGCGCGGTGCTGAGCCCTAAAAGCTGGCTCGAATTCACCGGCGAATGGGCGCCGCGCATGGATATCGTGATCGCGCTCGACGAATTCGTCGGCGGACTGCACGCGCCGGTATTTCCCGGCGCACCGGCGTTCGTCTATTGGACCATTACCGATCCGCTCGCGGGCGGCCACGGGTCCGCTGACGAGCAGGCCTGTCTTTTCGACAAGACCTTCTGGCAGATCGTCCGGCAGGTCAGCGCGCTTATCGAGCTGCCGCAATATGCGCAGCCTGCCTCGAATCACGCGAATCTCGTCGATGCGGCGAATGCCGTCAATGCGGGGAATACGGTGAATGCCGTCAATGTGGCAAGCGGTGGCGCAAAACCGGTGCGTGGCACGGCGGTTCGTTTCGAAGCCGCAGCCATTGTGCCCGCGCCTTCGAGCGCGGCGGCCTGCACCTAGCGGTTATTCGGGCGCCCGAGCCGCGTGCCGGCGAACGGGTCGTTCGACCAGTCCACCTGTTTTTTCGGTTGGGGCGGGGGCGCCGGTTTTGCGGCCAATTCGAAATGCTCAATGCTCTGGCCGGCACTAATAGCCTGCTTCAACCATTGCGGCATTTCGCCATTGCCGTCCCAGCTGTCTCCGGTCGCATTGCGATAGCGCTCAGCCTTTTTGGCCAATGACTCGGTCGCCAGCGCTGCGGCAAGGTCTTCTGGTCTGATACCAAACTCTTCCATACGATGGCGGAGATAGGCAATCATGCTATCTCGCTTCCTTTCGTCCATAGGATATTCGTCCTTCTAAAACGTGCAGCGTGCTGTCGAAGACAGATTGCGGGGAAAAGCTGCGAAGCATCGAGCCCGACTGAATGGGGCCGCCCCGCGGTGGGGTTGTCGATTGACGGAAATGCCATGTGCCGGGTTAAAAAACGTTGCTCCCTGAATTGCAATACGGCCTCGGACAAAGACGGCCGCTGGAACAACCGACCCTCGAACCGAGAGTCTCGATCAGCAAATATTTCAGCATGTCGCAACGCGACGAACGAGGCCGGTAAGCCTGACGTTCGCTATGAAAAACTCTGTGTCTCGATGCAATGATTGCGAATGGATGGAGTCATTCCACGCTGTCCGTCTTTCACCGGACTTTCGTCGACGTGCGGGTTCGCTTTTTGTGCGTTGTAGCAACATGATAGCGCAATGCGCGAGCAAAGCACGCTTAGTTCACGTTGAATTTGTCGGTGAATGCGGTTTATCGAACGGTGTGGACGATTGGCGACACTGCTGGAAGCTCCTGGATTGAATTCCGGGGTGCGCGAACTATAAAAGAAGGACGACAAGCTGCGAATGCAGACTTACAGCCGCCTTGTGCGCGCCGATTCCGCCGACGCTCGGGAACGCGTCGAGTATCGGTTGCAAGCGCGGTAATTCTTCATCTGTTTAGTTCGGTGACCCGTCGCAGCAGTAGCGCATTGGCATCGACCCGTTCCTCGGCCCGATTGGGCAGGTTGGCTGTTCGCGGATCAATTCTTGTGGAGGACGAACGCTGCTGCGCCGGATTCGAGGAGTCCGGAAATGAGAGTACGTATATTGATGATTGCCGCGACCGCCGTTCTGTTTCTCGCGCCGAGAACGGCCATCGCCGAGGAGTTGAGCGGCCAGGCGGAGCACGCCGTGTCGGGTCGCGCGATGATGGAGCACGACGCGGACGAATCGGCGCAGGCGACGACCGACATGTCGTTCGGTCAGAACTGGGACCCGCGTGAGCAGGGCATACGCAACGCGTCGTATGGTGGTGTTCCGGCGGGCGAGTCGCAAGCGGGAGGCCGGCGCAGCCAGTCATGCTCGTTCAGCACGGAGTGCAAGACTTATTTCGGTCAATGACCAGAGTTCGCGAGCGGCAGCGGGGCGCCAGGAACGACCCCGGATCGCGAGGCAACGAACAGGTGCCGAGCGCTGCCGCCGCCGCCTTTCACGCGCTTGATCGCAAGCGCATGCCATTTCACGCGAATGCCGATTCCCGCTGGGCCTCAGCGCAGCGCTCGCCGAGGCGAGCGACGATATCGTCGACGCCGCGCGCCGCGTCGTTCTCCGCCGCTTCGTAGTAGCCGCGGAACTCCTCGAGCAGAGCGCGCCATGACCCATGCCAGCGCGTTTCTCTTAGACAGGCGCCGGACGAATCGGCAATACGCAACACGCCGTTGTCCGGATAGAACGTCAGCGTGACGAGGAGGCCGTCGATGACGCAAGCGGCGGTGCAGGGGCGAGTCGTGACCATGTGTGGTGTCCTTTCGATAAACAAATGTGTGCGTTAGACGGTGACGCGAGCTTGAGCAAACGCTGTGCCTATGATGCCCACATGACTGTGGCCATCGGCTCAGGCGTCCTTTTTCGTTGCCTTGACGGCAAAATTCGCTCCATCAATACAGCCGTGTTCGCAGTATTCCAATGATTGACGACAATTTTTTGTATTCGTCGCGCAGCGATGCGTAATCGCTTCAGTATCATCCATTAAGGGTTTGTGCGGAGTCGTTCGGCGATTGCCAATCTGCCGCGCGCCCACCGCTTTTCAATGCATATCGAATGCGCCGATTCGACTGTTGTCAGGCAACCGGACAGAGTCAGAGCGAGGACGGCGTCGCCGGGCCTCTGAGCTCAGCGAATTGCAGCGATCATATTTTTATGGCAAATGAATTGCCCACCGTCATAAAAGATTTGACGCGGCAAACCCGATTAATCGGGAATGGCGATGCGCAGCCACTTGTCTTGCCATTCCTTTGCGCGTTTGCTAGCATCCCCGAAACCGTTTGAAATAGTCATAACGTTCGGCAATTTCCGGACCCGCTCACGTTGGGTCGCCCGGTAGTCCTTCTCGTTGCGAGGAATATGTTATGGCTAGCTCTCTACCCCTCCGCTGACGCTCGCGGGAACGCATGCGCAAAGCCGCGCGGCTCCTTGCGCAAGCTCATCCGCCACGACTCCGCATACCGATTGCATCGCATGGAGAAGCACGCGCTTTTCGCGATTGGCTCTCCAGGACAAATCGACGCATTAGAAAGGAACCGCCATTGGTTTCAAAAAGCGTAACCCCGTCCGCTAAAAGCGATTAATAGTCCGTTTTTCTTTTTATTCGAAGCGAGTGCACCTGCCGGTGCTAAGCGTAGTACGCGATCCGCGACAAAACATTTGCCGTAACATCGACGCAATCAAAAGGAGCATTTCATGGCTTGTAATTCAACGGACTCCGGGCTCATGCGGGTGAAGGCGATCGCGGTTGCGTTGGTGGTTTGCGTCGCCGCGGCGGGTCCGGCGCTGGCACAGGACAACGCGGCCGCGTCCGCGCCGGAACAGCGGGCAATTGGCGCCGCCGCGCTGCTGCACGTGCAGGCGCGCGTCGTCGCGATCGATCCCGCGACGAACAGCGTGACGCTGCGCGGCCCGCAAGGCGGCGAGGAAACTTTCGACGTGAATCCGCAAGCCGCCGACGTCAGCAAGCTGCATGTCGGCGACGTCGTGACGATTGCGTACAAGAAGGCGGTGCTGGTCGGCGTCGACAAGCTCGCGCCGAACGGAATCCGCCAGCGCATCGATACCGAAGTCACACAGCCTGCGGCCAACGGTGTCGTTGCATCGGCGCGGCGCATCGAGGTCGTCGCGACGGTGCGCAAGATCGATCGCAAGAAGCGCACGATCACGCTGCGCGGGCCGTCGCGCACGGAAACGCTCGACGTGGCGCCGGACATTGCGCTCGAGAAACTGAAGGTCGGCGATTCGGTGCGCGCGGTATTCGTCTCGGCCATCGCGGCGTCGGTGTCGCGCAATGGCGCGGACGTCAAATAACGGCGATCGAGAAGGCTTAAATAAACTACGCTGAAGCGTATCGAGGTGCACGGCGTAGAACCGCAACCGGCGGTTCGACGTCGCGCCGGCCATTGCGGCTCAGGTTTCACGATGGTCATCGCGTCGCGCGCGAAGGAGCGGGGAATGGAACAGAGCGAAACGGAAACCACTGCCGAATCGGAGCGCAAACGGCTGGTCCGCAGCAAGATACACGTGGGCCTCGCGGCGCTCGGCACGTTATCGTCGGTGTTCGGGATCGGCATTGCGATCATCGGCGGGATCAACTTCGACCAGACCAAGGTGCTGCTCGGCGTCGGCATCATCGTCGTGTCGACCATTCTGTATGTCTCGATGCTTTTCGTCGCTGCCGATGATTAGCCGCTTCGCTTCCCTTTAGCGCCCGCTCCCGCTGCCGATCCACTTTTGCTATCGCCCCCGCGAATAGTCGAATTGTTGGCGCATCGCGCCGCCCGTATATTGACTGCAGCGATATACAACAACTCGATGGCACGCCGCACGGCGGCCTACAGGAGCACAGCAATGAATCGGATCGATCTGGAGGGGCGCACGGTCGTCATCACCGGCGGCGCGCGTGGCATCGGCTACGCGGTCGCGCAGCGGGCGTTGCGCTCGGGCGCGTCGGTCGCGTTGTGGGACGTCGATAGCGAACGGCTCGCGCGCAGTCAGCGCGAGCTGAGCGAACTCGGCAAGGTCAGCGCCATCACGGTCGAGCTGACCGACGACGCCGCGGTCCAGCAGGCCACCGCGCAAACGGTCGCCGGGCACGGCTCGATCGACGTGCTGATCAACTGCGCGGGCATCACCGGCGGCAACGGCACGACCTGGGAGCTTGCGCCCGACATGTGGCGCCGCGTGATCGACGTGAATCTGATCGGTCCGTACCTGACCTGCCGCGCGGTCGTGCCGCAGATGCTGAAGCAGGGCTACGGCCGCATCGTCAATATCGCGTCGGTGGCGGGCAAGGAGGGCAATCCGAATGCTTCGCACTACAGCGCATCGAAAGCGGGGTTGATCGGGCTCACCAAGTCGCTCGGCAAGGAACTCGCGACCAGAAACATCCTCGTCAATGCGGTCACGCCGGCCGCGGCCAAGACCGAAATCTTCGATTCGATGTCGCAGCAGCACATCGACTACATGCTGTCGAAGATTCCGATGAACCGTTTCCTGCTGCCGGAAGAAGCGGCGTCGCTGATCCTGTGGCTGTCTTCCGAAGACTGCGCGTTCAGCACCGGCTCGGTATTCGACCTGTCGGGCGGCCGCGCCACCTATTGAGCGCGCTGCTCGCGCATTGCTCACGCAGTGCTCACGTCCCGCAGCGTATTGCACACGCGTCGAACGCGCGTTGTCGAGCCGCTTCGACGCCTCTCTCACGGAGCCCTTTCATGGCCATGCCTACCATCCGGCACGTGCGTGCCTTCATCGTTCGAGGCGGCGGCGCGGACTATCACGACCAGGCCGGCGGACACTGGATCGACGATCACATCGCGACGCCGATGGCGCGTTATCCCGAGTACCGCCAGAGCCGTCAGTCGTTCGGCATCAATGTGCTCGGCACGCTGGTCGTCGAGATCGAAGCGAGCGACGGCACCGTGGGCTTCGCGGTGACGACCGGCGGCGAGATCGGCGCGTTCATCGTCGAAAAGCATCTCGCGCGTTTTCTCGAAGGGCAGCTGGTGACCGACATCGAGAAGATGTGGGATCAGATGTACTTCGCGACGCTGTACTACGGGCGCAAGGGCGTCGTGCTGAACACGATTTCCGGTGTCGATCTCGCGCTGTGGGATCTGCTCGCGAAGGTTCGCAAGGAGCCCGTGTATCAGCTCTTGGGCGGCCCGGTGCGCGACGAGCTGGTGTTCTATGCGACCGGCGCGCGGCCCGATCTCGCGAAGGAGATGGGCTTCATCGGCGGCAAGCTGCCGTTGCAGCATGGTCCCGCGGAAGGCGAAGACGGACTCAGGCAAAACCTCGACAAGCTCGCCGACATGCGCTCGCGCGTCGGCGACGACTTCTGGCTGATGTACGACTGCTGGATGAGCCTCGACCTGCGCTACGCGACGCGGCTCGCGCAAGGCGCGCACGAATACGGCCTCAAATGGGTCGAGGAATGTCTTCCTCCCGACGATTACTGGGGTTACGCCGAACTGCGCCGCAACGTGCCACGCGGCATGATGGTGTCGACCGGCGAGCACGAGGCGACGCGCTGGGGCTTCCGGATGCTGCTGGAGATGCAGTGCTGCGATCTGATCCAGCCCGACGTCGGCTGGTGCGGCGGCATCACCGAGCTGATCAAGATTTCCGCGCTCGCCGATGCGCACAACGTGATGGTGGTGCCGCATGGGTCGTCGGTGTATAGCTATCACTTCGTCGTCACGCGCCATAACTCGCCGTTCTCCGAGTTTCTGATGATGGCGCCGAAAGCCGACGAGGTCGTGCCGATGTTCAATCCGCTGCTGCTCGACGAGCCGGTGCCGGTGAACGGGCGTATGAAGGTGCCGGACACGCCGGGCTTTGGCGTGCGGCTCAATCCGGAATGCGCGCTGGTTCGGCCTTATCAGCATTGAACGTGTCGAACGTTTTGAACCTGTGCCGAACGGCGAACCGCCGCAAAGGAGATTAGGGTGCTGCTCAAGGACAAAGTCGTGATCGTCACCGGCGGCTCGCGCGGCATCGGACGCGCGATCGCGGTGGCCTGCGCGCGCGAAGGCGCGGACGTGGCGATCAACTACTGGGGCGACAACGACGCATCGTATGGCCGGCGCTCGGCGGTCGAGGAAGTCGTCGGCGAAATCGAGGCGTTGGGGCGGCGCGCGATCGCGGTGGAAGGCAACGTCGCGGCGCGCGACACCGGCCAGGAGCTGGTGCGACGGACGCTCGACGCGTTCGGCAAGCTCGACGTGCTCGCGAGCAATGCCGGCATCTGCCCGTTTCACGCTTTTCTCGACATGCCGGCGGACGTGCTCGAATCGACGGTCGCGGTCAATCTGAACGGCGCGTTCTTCGTCACGCAGGCTGCCGCGCAGCAGATGAAAAAGCAGGGCACCGGCGGCGCGATCGTCGCGACGAGTTCGATCAGCGCGTTGGTGGGCGGCGGCATGCAAACGCATTACACGCCGACCAAGGCCGGTGTGCATTCGCTGATGCAGTCGTGCGCGATCGCGTTGGGGCCGTTCGGCATCCGCTGCAACTCTGTCATGCCGGGCACGATCGCGACCGATCTGAACGCCGAAGATCTCGCCGACGAAGCGAAGAAGGCCTACTTCGAAAAGCGCATTCCGCTCGGCCGCCTCGGGCGTCCCGACGACGTCGCCGATTGCGTCGTGTTTCTCGCCTCGGACCGCGCGCGCTATGTGACGGGCGCCGCGCTGCTCGTCGACGGCGGCCTGTTCGTGAACCTGCAATAAGCGACGCGCGATGCGGGCGTCAATTGACCGTGACGGGCGTAGTCGGCGTGCCGGGTGCGGCGGCCGGATCGTCGCGCGCGAGGTCGCGCGAGAAGCCGCGCAGCAGTTCGATGAAGCGCAGCGCCGGCTCGGCGAGCTGCTCTTCCTTGCGCGTGAGAATGCCGAAACCCGCGAGACTCTTGCCGATTTCGAGTGGCAGCGCGACCAGCAGCCCGCCGCGCACATGATCGCGCACGACCGACTCCGGCAGCATCGCGACCGCATCGTAATTCTCGAGCAATTGCAGCGTCGCGAAGATCGACGCGCATTCGGTCAGATTGACTGGCGTGGCGAGCCCGGCACGCGCGAGTTCTTCCTCGAACAGCACGCGCGCCGGACTCGTGACGGGTTGCGCAACCCACGGCCACGCGACCAGTTCGCGCAACGTGATGCGCGTGCGCCGCGCGAGCGGATGCACGGCGCGCACGACGAGCAGCAGCGTTTCGCGCGCGAGCGGCTCGAAGCTGAAGTCGTTGTGCTGCAGAGGGTTGGTCAGGCGCCCCAGCGCGAGATCGACCTCGCGCCGATGCAGCAATTGCACGACCTGATCGCTTGTTTCACCGAGGATGCGCACGCTGAGCAGCGGGCTTTCGGTCTTCAGCGCGGCGACCGACATCGCCAGCAGATCGGGCGCGGCGCCCATGATCGCGCCGACGGTCAACTGGCCGTGACCGCCGCGGCGTTTGACATCGAGGTCTTCGGCGAAGCGTGTGAGCTCGGCGAGCGCACGGCGCGCGTAAGCGAGCGTGACGACGCCGAGCGGCGTCGGCGTCATGCCGCGCGCGTTGCGCTCGAACAGCAGGAAGCCGAACGCTTCCTCGATGTCGCCGAGCATGCGGCTCGCGCTCGGTTGCGCGACGTTGACGGCCTCGGCGGCCTGATGCAGGTTGCGGGTGTCGTCGAGTGCGACGAGCAGGGCGAGATGCTTGAACTTGAGACGATTGACGAGTGCGACGGCGGCTGAATGTTGGCTCATGGTGCCAGTAGGAGTGCCCGTGCGATTCGGTTTGTGGATCGACCAATCCCAACAACGGATTGAGAGGCTATCGATGCAGGAATTATAGTCGTTCGAAGAGGTCGACAGGAGACAGGCCGCCATGGAGACAATCGCTTTTCGGATGGTGCTGAACCCCGGCATGCGCGAAGAATACGAACGGCGTCATACGCAGATCTGGCCCGAGCTCGTTGACGCGCTGCACAACGCCGGTGTGCGCGACTACCGGATTTTCTTCGATCCCGACACGCATCATCTTTTCGCGGTGCTCTCGCGCACCAGCGATCACACGATGAACCAGTTGCCGCAACTCGACGTGATGCGCAAATGGTGGGATTACATGGCCGACATCATGCAGACCGCGCCCGATCACACGCCGCTGTCGCAGACGCTCGAACCGGTCTTTCATCTCAGTCATTGAGTCGAGCTGAACGCAGCTGAACCCCGCAACGACGCACGAACCTCGAAACGCTTTTCACCGGACGAAGGTGCCGCATGCAGGTTGTCGATTCGCATATCCATCTGTGGGATCTGAAGACGCATCGCTATCCGTGGCTGGAGAACCCGGGCGTGTCGTTCGTCGGCGATGCGCGCGATCTGAAGCACGACTATCTGCTCGACGATCTGCTCGGTGAAGCGGGCGACGTCGACGTGCTGAAGCTCGTGCACGTCGAAGCGAATCACGATCCGGCCGATCCCGTCGAGGAAACGCGCTGGTTGCAGTCGATTGCGGATCGCGACGCCTCGCGCGGCATGCCGAATGCGATCGTCGCCGCCGTGGACCTGTCCGCGCAAAATGCGCCGGCGTTGCTCGAAGCGCATGCGTCGTTCGCGAATACGCGCGGCATCCGGCAGATTCTCAACGTGCACGACAACAAACTGTTCGATTACGTCGGCCGTCACTACATGCGCGAGCCGCGGTGGCGCGAGCATTTCGCGTTGCTGCGCCGTTACGACCTGTCGTTCGATCTGCAACTGTATCCGTCGCAAATGGAAGAGGCGGCCGCCTTGGCGCGTGCGCATGCGGACACGCTTCTGGTCGTCAATCATGCGGGCATGTTCGTCGATCGTAATAGCGTGGCCGGTTACCGCGCGTGGCGCGAAGGCATGCGCCTGCTCGCGGCGTGTCCGAACGTCGCGGTGAAGATCAGCGGGCTCGCGATGTTCGATCATCACTGGACCGTCGAAAGCCTGCGGCCTTATGTGCTCGAAACGATCGATACGTTCGGCGTCGAACGTGCGATGTTCGCGTCGAATTTTCCGGTCGACCGGCTGTTTGGTTCGTATACGGATTTGTGGCGTGCGTATGCGGCGATCGTTGGCGATGCGAGCGACGCTGAGAAGGACGCGCTGTTTCGGCGCAACGCGGAACAGTACTACCGGATTTGACGCGCCGCGCGTCGAAGAGAAGACAGCCGCAAAAAAGGAGACACGCAGTGCAGCCATCCCCTTCCACGGTGCCGCGACTCGAATTGCGGCACGCGAGCAAATCCTTCGGCCGGGTGCGCGCGCTGTCCGACGGCGACCTCGTGCTGTGGCCCGGCGAGGTGCATGCGCTGCTCGGCGAGAACGGCGCGGGCAAATCGACGCTCGTGAAAATTCTCGCCGGGGTGCATCAACCCGACGCCGGCGAGCTTCTGGTGAACGGCGAGCCACGTCGCTTCGCGACGCCGGCCGAAGCGCGCGACGCCGGGCTCGCGGTCATCTATCAGGAGCCGACGTTGTTCTTCGATCTGTCGATTGCGGAGAACATCTTCATGGGCCGGCAGCCGGTCGACCGCTTCGGCCGCATCCAGTACGACGCGATGCATCGCGAAGTGGACGGACTGCTCGCGTCGCTCGGCGTCGAGTTGCGCGCGGATCAACTGGTGCGTGGTCTGTCGATCGCGGATCAGCAGGTGATCGAAATCGCGAAGGCGTTGTCGCTGAACGCGAGCGTGCTGATCATGGATGAACCGACGGCCGCATTGTCGCAGCCCGAAGTCGAGCGGCTCTTCGCGATCGTGCGCAAGCTGCGCGAACGCGACGTCGCGATTCTGTTCATCACGCACCGGCTCGACGAAGTATTCGCGCTGACGCAGCGCGTGACGATCATGCGCGACGGCGCGAAAGTCTTCGACGCGCTGACCGCCGATCTGAGCACCGACGCGATCGTCGCCAGGATGGTCGGCCGCGATCTGCAAACGTTCTATCCGAAGGCCGATTGCACACCGGGCGACGTGCGTCTGTCGGTGCGCGGCTTGACGCGCATCGGCGTGTTCAAGGATGTCTCGTTCGACGTGCGCGCCGGCGAGATCGTCGCGCTCGCGGGCCTCGTCGGCGCGGGACGCAGCGAGGTCGCGCGGGCGATCTTCGGTATCGATCCGCTCGATTCGGGCGAAGTGTGGCTGACCGGCAAGCGGCTCGACACCGGCAAGCCCGCGGCCGCGGTGCGCGCCGGGCTCGCGCTCGTGCCGGAGGATCGCCGCCAGCAAGGGCTCGCGCTCGAACTGAGCATCGCGCGCAATGCGTCGATGACGGTGCTCGGACGGCTCGTTCGGCATGGGCTCATGTCGACGCGCAGCGAAACGCAGCTCGCCAACCAGTGGGGCACGCGTCTGCGCCTGAAGGCGAGCGACCCGGGGGCGCCGGTCGGTACGCTGTCGGGCGGCAACCAGCAGAAGGTCGTGCTCGGCAAGTGGCTCGCGACCGGCCCGAAAGTGCTGATCATCGACGAACCGACGCGCGGCATCGACGTTGGCGCGAAAGCCGAGGTGTATGGCGCGCTCGCCGAACTCGTGCGCGATGGCATGGCCGTGCTAATGATTTCGAGCGAGTTGCCCGAGGTGCTCGGTATGGCCGATCGCGTGCTCGTGATGCACGAAGGCCGCATCAGCGCGGAGCTCGCGCGCGCCGACGCGAACGAGGAGCGCATCATGGGCGCCGCGCTCGGTCAGGGACTTTCACCATTGGGACGTGCAGCATGATGCGCCATTCGACCCATCCCGCGCCGGTGCGGCAGTCGCTGCCGAAGCGTTCCGCGGCTTCATCGGGCGGCCTCGTCGCGAGCGTCGCGAAGAGCCGCGAAACCACGTTGTTCGTCGTGCTGATCCTGCTGATCGCGGGGACCGGGCTCGCGAAGCCGCAGTTCCTGAATCTGCAAAACCTGCGCGACGTGCTGCTGAACGTGTCGATCATCGGTCTGCTGACGGCCGGCATGACCGTCGTGATCCTGATGCGGCATATCGATCTGTCGGTCGGCTCGACGGTGGGTATCAGCGCGTACGCGGTGGGCAGCCTGTACGTTGGGTTCCCGCATATGCCGGTGCTGGTCGCGCTGGCCGCGGGGCTCGCGATCGGGCTCGTCGCGGGCGGCATCAATGCGCTGCTCGTCGCGGTGGGGCGCGTGCCTTCGCTCGTGGCGACGCTGTCGACGCTGTACATCTTTCGCGGCGCCGATTACGCATGGGTGCACGGCGGCCAGATCAACGCGACCAGTCTGCCCGACGCGTACTCGCGGCTCGCGACCGGCACGCTGCTCGGCGTCCCGACGCTCGCGCTGATCGCGATCGTCGTACTCGCCGGCCTGTCGGTGTATCTGAAGCAGTTTCGCGGCGGTCGCGAGCACTATGCGATCGGCTCGAATCCGGAAGCCGCGCGGCTTGCGGGCGTGAACGTCGAGCGTCGCGTGATGTCGGGCTTTTTGTTGTCCGGGGCGATTGCGGGCTTTGCGGGCGCGTTGTGGCTCGCGCGCTTCGGCACCGTCGATGCCAGCACCGCGAAGGGCATCGAATTGCAGGTCGTCGCGGCGGCGGTGGTCGGCAGTGTCGCGATTACGGGCGGCGTCGGCACGATCCTCGGCGCGACGCTAGGTGCGCTCGTGCTCGGCGTGATCAGCATCGCGCTCGTCGTGCTGCACGTGTCGCCATTCTGGGAGCAGGCGATCCAGGGCGCGCTGATCGTCGCCGCGATCGCCGCCGATACGCTGCTGGCCCGCTCCGTCGCCAAACGCATGATGAGGAAACGCGATCATGGCTAAACCCGATTCCGCGCTGCTCACGCGCAAGCGCGAAACGCCGCTGCAATGGGAAGTGTTGCTGGTGATCGTGCTGATCGTGTCGCTGGTGTTGGGCCGCTGGCTGTCGCCGGTGTTTCTGACCGGCGCGAACCTGAGCAACGTGCTCGCCGATCTGACCGAGATCGCGCTGATGGCGCTGCCGATGACGCTGATCATCGTCGCCGCCGAAATCGATCTGTCGGTCGCGTCGGTGCTGGGCGCGTCGAGCGCGCTGATGGGCGTGCTGTGGCACATGGGGCTGCCGATGCCGGTCGTGATCGTCGTGGTGCTGATCGCCGGCGCGCTGGCGGGCCTGCTGAACGGCCTCGTGATCGTCAAGCTGAACCTGCCGTCGCTCGCGGTCACGATCGGTACGCTCGCGCTGTTTCGCGGTCTCGCGTATGTGCTGCTCGGCGATCAGGCGGTCGCGGATTTTCCGGCCGCGTATACGGCGTTCGGCATGAACACGCTTGGCCCCACGTTCATTCCGTTGCCGTTCGTGATCGTGATCGTCGCCGCCGTGCTGTTCACGGTTCTGCTGCAAGCCACCGCGTTCGGCCGCAGTCTCTATGCGATCGGCGCGAATCCGACCGCCGCCGCGTTCTCCGGCATCGAGGTCGCGAAGATCCGTTTGCGTCTGTTCGTGCTGTCGGGTCTCGTCAGCGCGCTCGCGGGCATCGTCTATACGCTGCGCTTCACGAGTGCGCGCGGCGATAACGGCGAGGGCTTCGAGCTGTCGGTGATCGCCGCGGTGCTGTTCGGTGGCGTCAGCATTTTCGGCGGACGCGGCTCGATGGTCGGCGTGCTGCTGTCGCTGCTGATCATCGGCGTGCTCAAGAACGCGCTGACACTCGACGACGTATCGAGCGAAACGCTGACCATCGTGACCGGCGTGCTGCTGCTCGCGTCGGTGCTGATTCCGAACCTCGTCGCGCGCTGGCGGGCGGCACGCGACCGGCGTTTCATCGCGAAGTCCGCCGCCACGTCTTCTTCATCCGCAACCTAGCTTCCCCTCTCTGTCCAACAACAACGCAGGAGACACTTCATGTTCAAACCTCTACGTCACACCGGCATGGCCGCGCTCTGCGCCGCGTTGCTCGCGATCAGCTGCGGCGGCGCGTTCGCCGCGGAACTGAAAAGCGGGCTGAAGATCGCGTTCGTGCCGAAGCAGATCAACAACCCGTACGAAGTGATCGCCGACGACGGCGGCCTCGCCGCGATCAAGGAATTCGGCGGCGTGGGCAAGGCGGTCGGGCCGTCGGATGCGGGCGCGTCGTCGCAGGTGTCGTACATCAACACGCTGATCACGCAGCACCAGGATGCGATCGTGATTGCCGCCAACGATGCGAACGCGGTCGTGCCGTATCTGAAGAAGGCGATGGGTCAGGGCATCAAGGTCGTCACGTTCGACTCCGATACCGCGCCCGAGGGCCGCCAGCTGTTCGTCAATCAGGCGAACGCCGAAGGCATCGGCCGCGGCCAGGTGCAACTGGTCGCGAAGCTGATGGGCGGCGAGGGCGAGTTCGCGATTCTGTCGGCGACGCCGAACGCGACGAACCAGAACACCTGGATCAAGTGGATGCAGGAGGAGTTGAAGAAACCGGAGTACTCGAAGATCAAGCTCGTCAAGATCGCGTACGGCAACGACGACGATCAGAAGTCCTTCGTCGAAACGCAGGGCTTGCTGCAGGCGTATCCGAACCTGAAGGCGATCGTCGCGCCGACGACGGTCGGCATCGCGGCGGCGGCGCGCTATATCTCGTCGTCGTCGAGCAAGGGCAAGGTGGCGGTGACGGGCCTCGGCACGCCGAACCAGATGCGCGCGTTCGTGAAGAACGGCACCGTGACCGCGTTCCAGTTGTGGGATCCGAGCGAGCTCGGCTATCTGGCCGCGTACGCGGCGGCGTCGCTCGCGTCGGGCACGATCACGGGTAAGGAGGGCGAAACGTTCGACGCCGGCAAGCTCGGCAAGCGCACGATTGGCGCGCACGGCGAAATCATTCTCGGGCCGCCGACCACGTTCGATGCGAGCAACATCGACAAGTACAACTTCTGAGCTTCGGCAACGCCGACTGTCCACCTGATCGCCGTTGGCGGTTCGTGGGCAGTCGGCGCAGCGGATCTCGGGGCTTTCGCGTGCGGTCCGCTCAGCGGCGGATCGCAAAACGCCGCGCATAAGCGGCGGATGGTGTGCCGCTTCCCCACACCGCGCCATCGATCAGTTCCCTTGTGACGTCCTCGCCGGGCACCGGCACGTTCACGCGTGCGGCGGCCTCGCGATACAACTGCGTCTGGTTGATGCGCGCGGCGACCGCGTCGTAGTCGTTGTGCGCATCGATGATCCCCCAGCGCTCGAACTGCGTGAGGAACCACGCGCCTTCGAATGGATGCGGATAGTTGACCGCGCCGTCGTCGAAGAAACGCATCGGCAGGCGGCGCGGGTTCGCCGTGTCGAGGTGGTCGCCGAGCCGCGCCGCAATCAGCGTCTCGTCGATACCGATGTAATCGGGCCGCGCGAGCCAGCGGGCGATCTCGTCGCGATGCCCGGCGCCGTCGAGCCAGCGGCACGCTTCGAGCACGGTCTGCACGAGCGCGCGGGTCGTGCGCGGATGCGCATCGACGAAATCGCGTCGGCAGGCGAGCACTTTCTCGGGATGCTCGGGCCACACCTCGCTCGAATAAGCGATCGTTTTGCCGACGCCGTGCGCCTCGGCCATTTCATTCCACGGCTCACCGACGCACAGACCGTCGAGCCGGTCTTCGGCAAGCGCGGCGACCATTTGCGGCGGCGGAATCGCGACACTGTCGATGTCGCGCAACGGATCGACGCCTTGCGCCGCGAGCCAGTAGTACAGCCACATCGCATGCGTGCCGGTCGGGAAGGTGTGCGCGAACACCGGCTTGCGACCGAGCGTCGCGAGCGCCTCGCGCAATGTCCCATGCTTCGCGAGCGCATCGGCGAGCCGATTCGACAGCGTGATCGCCTGGCCGTTGCGGTTCAGCACCATCAGCACGGCCATGTCGGTGCGCGGGCCGCCGAGGCCGAGCTGCACGCCATACACGAGCCCGTAAAGCGCGTGCGCGGCGTCGAGATCGCCGGCTAGCAGCTTGTCGCGCACGGCGGCCCACGACGGCTGGCGGCACAGTTCGAGCGTGAGCCCGTGCGCATGGCCGAACTCGAGCAGCTTCGCCGCGATCAGCGGCGCCGCGTCGGACAACGCGACGAAGCCGAGCCGCAGATGGGTCTTTTCAGGCGGCTCCGCAAAGGCCGCGGCGGTGACGGAAGTGGCTGGATTCATGAGCGCATCATTTGAGCGAGCCGGCCGACGCGACGACCTCGCGCGCCACCTCGGCGAGTTTGACGCCCTGGTTCATCGCGCGTTTGCGCAGACTCGCGTAGGCGGCCGGTTCGGTGAGTTTCTGCTGATCCATGAGCAGGCGTTTCGCGCGATCGATCAGCTTGCGCTCGGCCAGTTCGTTTTCGGCCTGCGCGAGCCGCTCGCGCAATTGCGACTCCTGCGCGAAACGCGCGAGCGCGACTTCGAGAATCGGCGCGAGCCGCTCGGTCGCGAGGCCTTCGACCAGATACGCGGTGACGCCCGCGTTGACTGCTTGGCGGATCAGTTGCTGGTTCGCGTCGTGGCTGAACATCAGCACGGGGCGCGGCGCGGTCGCATGCATCACGGCGAGCTGTTCGAGCGTATCGCGCGACGGCGACTCCGTATCGATGATGATGACGTCGGGCCGCTCGTCCTGAACCGCGCGATGCAGCGCCTGCGGCGTCGCGGTGCCGGAGAGCATTTCGCAGCCGAGACAGGCGAGCGCGTCGCGCAGATCGCCGATGGGTTTGTCGGTGTCGGTGACAAGGAGAACACGCAGCATGGAGTCGGGGGAAGAGACATCTGACTATCAGTAAAGCAATGGATATGCCAGCCTTCGCGCGACGGGACTTGGCGAGGTGTGTGAGCGCATTCGCGCGAATGGCGGGGATCGATTGGGTTTTTTGCGGGCGATCGCTGCGAATCGTCCGCGAAAGAGGTGACGCGGCCACGCCGGTCGCGCTGCACCGGCGAGGGGCATGCAGGACAGCGGACGCCCGATGCACCGAAGCGGCGCATCGCGTTCGTCGCGGCCACCGGCAGACTGGTCAGCAATGACGCGCCGTAGAAGCTCAAGCCGGTCGCGTCGCGAATCGCCGTCATCAACGGGCTGATCGAGGTCAGCAGCGGGCGCAGATGGAGCTAGAGGAGCGGGTGGTCGAGCAGGTGCGCAAAAGCGCGGGTGGGGAGGATTTGGGGGCGGTGTTTGGAGTTTAGCGAGACGTGCTGCGACGTGCGTGGTCGCCGAAGCGGCGTGCCGCCAGATTCCAATCAAGACGCCGCGCGTGTTGCGGCGTACGACGTTCGCGCATGCGCTGGAGAGCATCCCGAATGTCAGGGAAGACGTCTATTTCACGCGCTTGGGCGGCGAGGCTGACGTAGCGCGTTCAAGCAGAACGCGGAGTCGGAAGGTATGGCGCGAGTCTGTCGGGCCTCGCGCTTTCGCATGGGTTCGGGCGGGCTGCCCGCATCGCCTGCACAACATCACAGGTACGCAGGGCGGCGCCGTGACCCCTGCTTACCTCCGCCGCGCCGCGTGCCGTGGCGCACCGCCGCCACTCGCACGCTCGTCCTTGTGGCGGAAATTGATCCGCCCCTTGGTCAGGTCGTAGACCGACAATTCGAGCGTTACGCGATCGCCCGCGAGAATACGGATATGGTTCTTGCGCATGCGCCCGGACGCGTAGGCGCCGACCACGACGCCGTTGTCGAGCGTCACGCGGTAGCGGCTATCCGGAAGCACTTCGTCGACGATACCGTCAAGTTCAAGCAGTTCTTCTTTCGCCATGCATAACTCCTGGTCGATGGGATAAAGGGGAAACCGGCCGCAGGCATTGCGAGCGGCGCGACTGTGGATTCGTTTGAAAAGCAGCGGCGCCCGAAAGCACGCTGCGCGACATGAGTGACGCGCCGATGACGCCGCTCAAAGATCGGTGACCGACTGACCGCTCACCTGGCCGTCGATCAGCCGTTCCGCATGCGCCATGCACGCGATGCGCGCCTTGCCCATGCCGTCGAACGGAAACAGATACTGCAGGCGAAATACCCGGCCGTCGGCCGCCGCATTGGCGCCGACGCGGCAGATGCGCACCGAAGCGTCGTAACCGGCGCCCGGATTGCGGGTCGCTTGCGCGCCCGCGGGGCGGCGCGGATAAACGAGCGGGTGAATTTCGTAACCCTTGTAGGTCCTGACAGCTGAATTCATGAGAAACATGTCCTGTATTGCGTGGTCCACGCGCCGCGTGCGGGGCGCTGCTTCCGGCAACGCTCCTTTGACGCGTCACGGCGCGGACCGGCGGCGCAGCACCGATGGGCGCGCCGGCGATAAAAATGGTTGGCACAGACCTGCTAGACCCGGCGGGCTCAATGACAATGGCCCGAGCGGTCGCGCAAAAACGCGGATTCGACCGAAAAAACGCTGAAGCGGCGCGTCAATTCGGGCGCCGGACGCATGATGCTGAACCGCTCGGTGTACTTCTCGCGACGGCGAATGCGGGCGGCGCATTGCCGGAGTGACGGGATCGCAGATAAGGGCGGTCGAACAGTCGGGGGTGGTGCGGAGATGCCGGGTTGAGACTGCCTGGTGCTGCCAGTGCTATATGGGTGCGAGGTACAACAATTGCAACATGATGCCTGAAATAGGGCTGATTGGATAGTGCAAACTTCAGCGCACGACCGGAACGCCCGACTGGCAGGGCTTCGCGGGCGGTTGGCGAAGTCGTGTCGGAGGCGGGACGGGCGACGGACGCGCGAATTGCGCGAGTGGCGCGCGCGAGGCTCCTATTCGAACGCGTGCGTCAGCGCGACGTCTCGGCGACGCGCTTCTGCAATTCGCGCGCGGCCGCCAGCGGCAGGCGCGCATCGTCCCAGCCGGTCAACCATTCGACTTCCTTGGCTGTGAAGACCTGACCATGGTTGCGCAGCGCGTACTGCAGCGAATCGATGATGTGGTTGCGAATGATCTCCGGCGTGCGCTTGTCGTCGAGCACGGCGCGAAGCGCTTCGAGTGTGGCCATCGGTTGGCTCCGTTCGGTTGGGTGTCGGCGGATCAGTGTTTATCGCACGAAAAAAATGCGCTCGCGAGGTGGACAAAATTGCCGTCCGGCGTCGAGTCGCGGCGCCAGCGCGAGGCCGCTACAATGGCGACTTCCTGAATTGCGGACCGAGCGGGCGCGCCGGCGTCCACTGCGGGCGTCTGGCTTCGTCTTCATCCGCTATTGCGCGCCGCCTCCTTCGAACCTCGCGTTTTTTCCATGCGCAACCCGAACGTGTCTCCTGTCAAAGACCTGCTGCTGAAGCGCTACGCGCCGATCGCCGACGGCATCGCCGCGCTGCTCTATCCGTGCGCCGAGGTGGTGATTCACGATCTGCGCGATCAGACCATCGCGTATCTGGTGAACAATCTGTCGCGGCTCGAGGTGGGCGCGCCGTCGGTGCTCGACGACGCGCACTTCGCGGCGCGCGGCCAGACCATCGGCCCCTACGAGAAACTGAACTGGGACGGCCGCCGCATGCGCTGCGTGAGCAACATCCTGTTCGACGACGACGGCAAGCCCGCCGGCATCCTGTGCGTGAACTTCAACATCGCGGTGTTCGAGGATGTGCGCTCGACGCTCGATCTGTTCATCAAGGGCGGCGCGATGACGGACGCGCCTGCCGACGATCTGTTCCGCGACGACTGGCAGGACCGCATCAACACGTATCTGCACACGTGGCTGCGCGACCGGCAAATCGGCATCAATGCGCTGACGCGCGAGCACAAGCGTGAAATCGTCGAGGCGCTGCACGCGCAGGGCGCGTTTCGCGGCCGCAGCTCGGCGAATTACGTGGCCGCGGTGCTGACGATGGGCCGCGCGACCGTCTACAAGATCCTGAAGCAGATGAAAGAGGGCGGCTGAGCTCAGGCGCGCCGTGCTCGAAAATGCTTCGACGACGCCCAAAATAAGGTCACACACCATGCGCTACCGACACTACAAAGGCGGCATTTACGAGCTGGTCTGCGAGGCCACGCTCGAATCGGATCCGACGGTCACGATGATCGTCTACAAGGCGGCCAATGGTACGATCTGGACCCGTCCAGCGACGGTGTTTTTCGAGCTGGTAGAGCAGGAAGGCGTCGAGGTGCCGCGTTTTGCGCCGCTCGATGAGTTCAACAACGAGGCAGATGCGTCCCCCGCGGACTCACCCATGCTGCCGTAATCACAGGAACAGGAAAACCGAATGCGTCTGTTGCTTGCCATCATTCTGCCGTGGCTGCAGTTTTTCACGATCGGCCGTCCGTTTGCGGGCATCATCTGCCTGATTCTGCAAATCACGCTGATCGGCTGGGTGCCGGCGGCCATCTGGTCGGTGTATTCGCTGAGCCAGTACAACACGGACAAGAAAATCGCCCGCGCAATGGGCAACGGGCGGTAAGACACAGCGCGTGAAAGCGTCGGCTAGCGGGGCGCCAGGCCCCTACGCTCCCGCTCACCGTGCCGGTATCGCGACCGCATCCGGCACTTCGATCACCAAGTCGGTTTCCGCGACCGCCACGCACGGCAGGATATAGCCGTCCGCCTTTTCCTCGCGGCTCACGCCGGGCCAGTCAATCGAGTAGCGCACACGCCCAGACGTCATCCGGCACAAGCATGTTCGGCACGTGCCGTTGCGGCACGAACGCGGCAAACGCAGATTGGCGAAAGCGGCGGCTTCGAGAATCGTCAGCGAATCGGGCGCTTCGAAGCTCTGGCCGAGCGGTTCGACGCGAACCACAGGCGGGCGGGTGGGGGCGGACATCGTGCAGGTCAAAGACTAGGTGCGCGACACTTTACACGGGATCGGACAGCGCTTTATGCCGCGCCGCAACATCGGCGCGTCAGCCGCGCCTTCAAGAAAAAATCGGGGAAATCTTGCACCTGGCCCGAACTCGTCTAAAGTGAATCAATTCACCTCCGCGTGGCGCGAACTGACGATGCCGCGTCGAGGCGACGGCCCGCGCCGGCTGCATGGGACAAGGAGGAACGAGCGGCGGACGCGATAGCAAGCAATCAGCGCGTGCATTACCCGAGCGCATCGTGCGCGCACTCTTCCAGGTGACTCCCATGCAGATCCAATTCCCGAACGAAGCCCCTGAATATTCAGGTCGCGAACTTACTTTGGCGTTTCCGGCAATGGTCGATGGGCAGAGGGTGGAGTGCATGATCACCGCGGAAGCGCTCGAAGATCACTTCGGCGCCGCGTCCCCCCGGCTGGAGGACATGATCGTCGCGTTCGACGCGCACCGGCCGCGCATCGAGGCCGCCACGCGCCGGCTGTTGTCGGAAACGCGCGCGCAGTGTCTCGTGCTCAGAAGCGGTTACGTGCGGTTTTACGAGGCGAACTGGCGTAACTGACCGATCTGAAACTATCGGCTGGCTACCGGTACCGAAGCTTCGGCAAGCGCGACTGCTGCCGAAGCGCGAAGTTCGGATTCACCCGTGCCGCTGCCGCTGGCTGGCCTGCGCGCAAGCCGCGACCGCGTGCAATGCATCGGCGGCACGCAGCCAACTCCATTACTTTCAAATGATCCGCCGCAGCGCCCGATCCTTGAACACCACATGGTGCGCGATCGCCGCAAGCGCGTGCAGTCCGATCACCCAATAGAACACGTTGCCGAGCCACTCGTGCGCGTCCTTCAACAGCGGCCGCGCGATCGCATCCGCACGCACCAGCGTGAAGCTGATGTCCGTCCATGCGAGCGACACCGGCCGCCCGCCCGCATTGACCATCAGCATGCCGAGCAGCGGCTGGGCGAAGATGAACACATAGAGCGCGAGGTGCGCGGAGCGCCCGAGAAAAGCGAGCAGCCGATTGCTTTCGAGCTCCTCCGGCGCGCCGGCCCACAATCTCCACAGCAGCCGCAACACGGCCAGCCCGAGCACCAGCGTGCCGGCCCAAAAATGCACGCCGGTCCAGAACGCGCGGCTGTCGGAGCCGCGCGGACCGCGGATTTCGATGGCCAGATAGGCCAGCGCGACCAGCAGAAAAATCATCCAGTGGAAGAAAATCGCGGGTTTCGTGTAGCGGTCCGTCGTGCGGTTATATGAGGACATCGAGGCTCCTGGGGTGGCGACCCGTGCCGCTGCGACCGGGTCGGTCGCGACCCGGTCGGTCGCGACCCGGTCGATCGCGACCGGGTCGATCATCATTCGAAACATCGGATGATAAACGGTCCCCGAACCCGACGACACATTCGACCCCCCGGCCGCGCGAGCGCGACCTCCTCATTCGCTGCCGAGATAGAAATACCGGAACAGGAAAATCGCCGCGATGATCCACACGACCAGCTTCACCTGGCGCGCCTGGCCCGTCAGCAGCTTGAGTCCCGCGTACGAGATGAAGCCGAACGCGACGCCGTTCGCGATCGAGTAGGTGAACGGCATCAGCAGCGCGGTCAGCGCGGCCGGCACGACTTCGGTCGCGTCGTCCCACGGCAGGTCGACCAGTTCGCGCAGCATCAGGCACGACACGTACAGCAGCGCGGGCGCGGTCGCATACGGCGGCACCACTTCGGCGAGCGGCGCGAAAAACAGCGCCGCGACGAACAGCACGGCGACCGTGATCGCGGTCATGCCGGTACGGCCGCCGGCCTGCACGCCCGATGCGCTTTCGATATACGCCGTCGTCGACGAAGTACCGAGCATCGAGCCGGCGAGAATCGCGGTGCTGTCCGCGAGCAGCGCGCGGTTCAGCCGATGCATCTTGCCTTCCACCAGCAGCCCCGCGCGGTTCGCGACGCCCATCAGCGTGCCGGTCGCATCGAACAGCTCGACGAGGAAGAACACCAGCACCACGTTCAGCACGCCGCTCGACAGCGCGCTGCGGATATCGAGCTGGAACAGCGTCGGCGCGATCGAGGGCGGCGCGGACACGATGCCGTGAAACTGGTTGCCGCCAAAGAAAAAGCTCAGGATCGTCACGCCGACGATACCGATCAGGATCGAACCGCGCACACGCATATGATCCAGCGTGACGATGCCGAAGAAGCCGACCGCCGCGAGCACGACGTGCGGGTCATGCAGATTGCCGAGCGTGACGAGCGTGGCCGGATTGCCGACCACCACGCCGGCCGACTTCAGCGAAATGATCGCGAGAAAGAGACCGATGCCGCCGGTGATCGCGATGCGGATCGAATGCGGAATGCCCTTGACGATCACCTCGCGCACGCGGAACAGCGTGACGATCAGGAACAGGCACCCGGAGATGAACACCGCGCCGAGCGCGGCCTGCCACGTGTAGCCCATGCCCTTGACGACCGTGTATGCGAAGTACGCGTTCAGGCCCATGCCGGGCGCGAGCGCGATCGGGTAGTTCGCGTACAGGCCCATGATCAGCGACGCGAGCGCGGCCACGAGGCAGGTCGCGACGAACACCGCGCTCTTCGGCATGCCGGCGTCGCCGAGAATCGCCGGGTTCACGAAGATGATGTAGGCCATCGTCAGGAAAGTGGTCACGCCGGCTAGCACTTCGGTGCGCAGGTTGGTGTCGACGGCGTCGAAGCCGAAGTAGCGTTTGATCGAGTCCATGTGGCGGGTTTCCTCTCTTTCGTCGTTCAGACAGTGTTTTTGTCATCGAGGCGGTGACAGCGCGGCGCGGCAAGGCAGGCCGCGCGGCGGCGTTACGGCGGAATTGTAATCACGAATGGCAGCGCCCCGGCGCCTGCGGCGGCGCCAGCAGGCCGCCCGGGCCCGTCAGGCGGGCGGTTTGCCGTGCGACTGTGGCGCCTGCGCATCACCGCGAGGCGCCTGACGCGCGAGCCAGCGATCGAGTTCGCCAGCAAACGCCTTGCCATCGCGCGCGCTGAAGGCGGCCGGCCCGCCCGTGTCGACGCCGCTCGAGCGCAACTGGTCGAGCATCGAGCGCACGCGCAGCCGTTCTTCGATCGTGCCGGGCGTGTACCAGTTGCCGCGCGGATCGAGCGCGTGGGCATTTTTTGCCAGCACGGCGGCGGCGAGCGGGATGTCGGCGGTGATCACGAGGTCGCCCGCGACGACGCGCTCGACGATCAACTGATCGGCGGCGTCGAAGCCGGCCGGCACCTGAATCGCGCGGATCAGCGGCGACGGCGGCACGCGCAGGAACGAATTGGCGACCAGCGTCAGCGGCATGCCGGTCCGGCGCGCCGCGCGATACAGCATGTCCTTGACGACGGCCGGGCAGGCGTCGGCATCGACCCAGATTGGCATGGTGCGGGTTCCGGCTGTGTGCGGCTGGTTTGCTGCGTGGGGGATGGCGGGACCGGATGATACCTTGGCGCGACGCAAGCCGTGCCATGCCGCTCGCGGCGAGCGGCATGCAGGCTGCGATTACGCAAGCCGCGACCGCTTACTGCACGGCCGTCGGGGCGTTGCCTTGCTGCTGCTCGCGGTGTTGCGCGACGATGCGGCCCGCGCGCTGCGCGTTCTCCGGATAGTCGATCCAGTCCAACGGGTCGTAGCCGGCGGCGAGCCATTCCGCGAGGTCAGCGCGGACCTGGGCGCGCGTTTTCGGCGCCGACGGGTCGGCGGGCTGCGTCACCGCTTGCGCGTAGACGGTGCTGATACCCACGGCGGCCAACAGCGCGCCGAGTCCAATGCGGGAAGACAGTTTCATGGCGGGCTCCTGCGGAGCGGAAAAACAGCCGGACCTGGTGGTTTTTCGGCGCGCCGGGTAAGGCAGTACAAGCAACGCACCACTTCTGCCGGCAAATCGAACCCGCCGCGAGCCTCGTTCGCCACCTCAGCGCAAGCAACGCGCAAGCGGGCGGGTATGCCGAAACGTCGACGCTAATCCGCGCCGAATGGATGTCCTGACAAATATCGTCCTATCACGCCGATGGCTTGTTGAAGCGTTCCAGCCCCGCACTCACGAGGTCGATCGGCAGGGGAAACACGATCGTCGAGTTCTTGTCGGCGGCGATCGTCACCAGCGTCTGCAGATAGCGCAACTGCATCGCCTGCGGTTGCCGCGCGAGCGTCTGGGCCGCCTCCAGCAACTGCTTCGATGCCTGCAACTCGCCTTCCGCGTGAATCACCTTCGCGCGCCGTTCGCGCTCGGCTTCGGCCTGACGCGCAATCGCGCGGATCATCGTTTCATTGATATCGACGTGCTTGATCTCGACGATCGATACCTTGATGCCCCACGCGTCGGTTTGCGAGTCGAGCACTTTCTGGATGTCGGTGTTCAGCTGCTCGCGCTCCGACAGCAGCTGGTCGAGGTCGTGCTTGCCGAGCACCGCGCGCAGCGTCGTCTGCGCCAGCTGGCTGGTCGCCTCGAAGTAGCGCGCGACCTGGATCACCGCCTTCTCCGGATCGACGACGCGGAAATACACGACCGCGTTGACCTTGACCGACACGTTGTCGCGCGTGATCACGTCTTGCGTCGGCACGTCGAACACGATGGTGCGCAAATCCATGCGCACCGCCTGCTGCACGATCGGAATGATCAATACGAGCCCTGGCCCCTTGACCTTCCAGAAGCGGCCGAGCATGAACACGACGCCGCGTTCGTACTCGCGAAAAATCCGCACCGACGACGCAATCAGCGCGACCACGAGCAGGATCAGGATGCTGCCGAAGCCGAATGTGAAGCCGATCATGAGCGTTCTCCTTGTAAGGCGTCGACCGACGTAACGGGCACCACGGTCAGTGTGAGGCCGTTGCGCGCCGTCACGCGCACGCTCTGACCAGGCGCGGCCGGCGTGGTGCTCGAGACGCGCCAGCGCTCGCCGTGCACGCGCGCCCAGCCGGCCAGCGGGCCGCCCGCCGCGTGTTCGGGTTCGGGCAGCAAGCCGCCGTCCAGCACCACGCCGACGCAGCCGATCAGCGCCTCCGAGCCCGTCACGACCGGCCGCCGCCGCGCGCGCAGCGCGAGCCGCGACACGCCGAGCACGAACGCGACGCTGAACACGACGACCGCGGCGATCAGCGGCAGCGGGATGCCGTAGCCGGGCACGTCGGTATCCATCAGCATCGTTGCGCCGACCACGAACGCGACCACGCCGCCGAAGCCGAGCGAGCCGAAGGTCGGCAGGAACGCTTCGCCGATCAGGAAGGCGATGCCGAGAAAGATCAGCCCGAGGCCGACGTAGCTGATGGGCAGCATCTGCATCGCGAACAGGCCGAGCAGCAGGCTGATCGCGCCGACTACGCCGGGCAGCACGAAGCCCGGATTGGCGAATTCGAAGAACAGGCCATACATGCCGAGCATCAGCAGAATCAGCGCGACGCTCGGATCGGTGATCACGGCGAGAAAGCGGCTGCGCCAGTCGGGTTCGAGCGTGATCAGCGGCGCATGCGCGGTGTGCAGCGTGACGCTGCCCGCGCTCGTGACGTACGTGCGGCCGTCCAGCTGGCGCAGCAGGTCCGGCACGTCGCGCGCGACGATATCGACGACGTGCTGCGCGAGCGCTTCCTCATCGGACAGGCTCACCGCTTCGCGGACGGCGCGCTCGGCCCACTCGGCGTTGCGGCCGCGCATCTGCGCGAGGCCGCGGATGTAGGCGGCGGCATCGTGTACCTGCTTGCGCAGTTCGGTCGATTGGGTGTCGAGCGGCAGTGCGTTGGCGGCTTCGGATGATGCGCCGGGTGACGCAGGCGCAGGCGCGGACGCGCCGCCAGGCGGCGTGCGCATGTCCGGCAGCCCCGGCGTGCCTGGGGTGGCTGGCGTTACCGGCGGTCCGCCGGCGGGCGGCTCGTTGCCGCCGATGCCCATCTGGATCGGCGTCGCGGCGCCGAGATTGGTGCCCGGCGCCATCGCCGCGATGTGGCTCGCATAGACGATGTAGGTGCCGGCGCTGGCCGCGCGCGCGCCGCTCGGCGCGATGAAGGTCGCGACCGGCACCGGCGAGGCGAGGATCGCCTTGATGATCTGCCGCATCGACGTATCGAGGCCGCCGGGCGTATCGAGTTGCAGGACCGCGAGCTGTGCGCGCTGGCTGGCCGCGCGCTGCAAACCACGCACGATGAAATCGGCGGTGGCAGGTCCGATCGCGCCATTCACCGGAATCACGACGACGCTGTTGGCGGTCGCGGTGGCGACGTTCGCCGCGCTCGCCGCATTGGCCGCTTGCAGCGGCGCCAGCGCTTCGCGCGTCGCGAAGCCAAACGCGCATAGCACGCCGAGCACGGCGATGCCGCGCATCAAACGGCCCACGATGCCGCCGCGGATAAGCGGCCTGCGCGGACCGAACTGCCGGAGCGGGAGACGCGGAGTCGTGTTCATCGCTGACGGCCGTCGCGCCAGCCGGTGCGAACCGGCGGCGCGGGCCCCTACCCTCGATCAAGGCTGGCCTGTTGCCGCTTAAAGCTTAGTCCGATTCGGCGCGTCGCGTGAGATCGAGCCCCGCGGCCCGGGCCGGCCGGTAGTCGGTCGGGCGCATGCCGGTCCATTTGCGGAACGCGCGATGAAACGCGCTCGGCTCCGCGAAGCCGACGGCGTTGGCGATATCGGCGATGGTGCGCTGCGTGCGCTGCAGTTCGGCGATCGCGATGTCGCGCCGCAGCGCGTCCTTGATCGACTGATACGTGTGGCCCTCCTGCTTCAGATGCCGCCGCATCGTCGCCTCGGCGACGTGCAGGCGCGCGGCCATCTGATCGGCCGCGGGCCAGCCCGACATCGGCAGCGCGCGCAGCGTCTTGCGCACGCGCGCGGCGAGCGAACCCGGATTGCGGTACTTGACGATGAAGCTGCCCGGCGCATCGCGCAGAAACGGCCGCGCCGAGCGCGAAGTCTGGATCACCGGCAGTTCCAGAAACGCAGGGTCGAGATCGACGGACGACTCCGGCTCGTCGAAATACATCTCTTCGCAGAACATCAGCCGGTATTCGTGCGCGGCCGGCGGCGCGGCGCAGCGAAAGCGCGCTTCGAGCAACGGAATGCGCCGGCCGACGAGCCAGCACACGAGCCCGTACACGAGGATGAAATACGTCGCGTAAGCGAACATCGCCGGCTTGCGCGTGCCCGCGCGCTCGACGAACTTCAGGCGCACGCGCTGCGCGTCGGTGTCGATCGTCGCGCCGAGATCGTCGAGCACGAGCCGCATGAAGCCGACCGCGCGCGCAAGCGCCTGCGCGCCGTTGCGCGCGCCCAGCGCCGTCTGCGTCATCGCGATGAAGCTGCCGCTTTTCATCGGATGCGAGTCCTGGCCGAAGAATTCGTCGTCGAGCGCGCGTGCGATGCCGGCCCACAGCGCGCCGTATTGCGCCGACGATACGCGGCTTTTCGGCGACGCGAGCATCGCCTTGGCAATGCCGGCCGCTTCGGCGAGCGCTCGCGCGTCGAGGCCGTGCGCCGTCGCGAGCGCGAGCGTTTCCTCGACGAGACTGACGGAGATCGTGCCTTTGTCGCTTTTCATCGGGATTCGGCTTTTCTGGCAAAAGCGCTCAGCATGGGCTGGGTCGTGGTTCATGAAGCCCCTGAAATGGCGGAGGCTCAATGCACGTGCAATGGTAGCAGTATGGCAAAAGCGCTCAGCAAGAATGAGCGGAGCGAGCATCGAACGGCGCGGGCCGCTTGCCTACACTTGCCGCATCACCGCGATCGCCAGCACGGCCGTCAGCACCAACGAGGACGCAGTCATGGACAGCTTCTACACCGACGAACAACGGATGATCCGCGACGCCGCGCGCGACTTCGCGACCGAATGTCTCGCGCCGCACGCGGCGCAATGGGATCGCGACGCGCAACTGCCGGCCGGGGTCGTCGCGCAGCTGGGCGAACTCGGCTTTCTGGGCATGATGGTGCCGGCCGAGTGGGGCGGCTCCTACACCGATTACGTCGCCTATGCGCTCGCGCTGGAAGAGATCGCGGCCGGTTGCGCCGCCTGCGCGACGCTGATGAGCGTGCACAACTCGGTCGGCTGCGCGCCGATCCTGAACTTCGGCAGCGCCGCGCAGAAAGACCGCTATCTGCGCGAACTCGCCATCGGTCGGACGATCGGCGCGTTCTGCCTGACCGAGCCGCAGGCGGGCTCCGAGGCGAACAATCTGCGCACCCGCGCGCAGCGGCGCGACGGGCAGTGGATTCTGAACGGCAGCAAGCAGTTCGTGACCAACGGTGCGCGCGCCGGTCTCGCGATCGTATTCGCGGTCACCGATCCCGAGCGCGGTAAGCGCGGCCTGTCCGCCTTCATCGTGCCGACCTCGACGCCGGGTTTCGACGTCGGCCGGCCGGAGCACAAGCTCGGCATTCGCGCGTCCGACACCTGTCCGATCTCGCTCGATCAGTGCGCGGTGCCCGAGGCCAATCTGCTCGGCGAGCCGGGCGAGGGTCTGCGCATCGCGCTGTCGAATCTCGAAGGCGGACGCATCGGCATCGCCGCGCAGGCAGTCGGCATTGCGCGCGCCGCGTTCGACGCCGCGCGCCGCTACGCGAACGAGCGCGAACAGTTCGGCAAGCCGTTGAAAGACCACCAGACGATCGCGAACATGCTTGCCGACATGGCGACCCGCCTGAATGCCGCGCGCCTGCTCGTGCATCACGCGGCACGGCTGCGCTCGGCGGGGCGGCCGTGTCTGTCGGAGGCGTCGCAGGCGAAGCTTTTTGCGTCGGAGCTTGCGGAGGAGATCTGTTCGAACGCGATCCAGATTCATGGCGGCTACGGCTATCTGGAGGACTATGCGGTCGAGCGCCACTACCGGGATGCACGGATCACGCAGATTTACGAAGGGACGAGCGAAGTGCAGCGGATGGTGATCGCGCGCCATGTTTGAGGGCGGCGTTTGAGCGCACAATAGCCTGGCCGTGGATGCTCGCCTGGATCACCGCGGCGAAAAAAAACCGAGCGCGCCCCGCGCCACTCGCAACTACGTTGCATGGGACCGGAGTAAGCGCTAAAGCGCTAACTCTGGTCGACAGGAGACGACGATGACAGCAGCGAAAGCCTTTCTCGAAGCGCGCGATCTGCTAGTGCGCCATCGCACCGACTACGAGCGCGCGTACCGCGAATTCGCGTGGCCCGCGCTCGGCGAGTTCAACTGGGCGCTCGACTACTTCGACGCGATCGCGCATGGCAACGACAACCCCGCGCTGTGGATCGTCGACGATCCTTCCAGCGACGGCCTGCGTCTGTCGTACGCGCAGATGTCGGAGCGCTCGTCGCGGATGGCGAACTTTCTGCGCGGCGCGGGCGTCGGCCGCGGCGACCGTGTGCTGCTGATGCTGCCGAACCGCGTCGAGCTATGGGACGTCATGCTCGCCGCGATGAAGCTCGGCGCGATCGTGCTGCCCGCCACCACGCAGCTATCCGCCGAGGACGTGCGCGAGCGCGTGCAGATTGGCGGCGCGAAGTTCGTCGTGGTCGACAGCGCGGAGCTGGGCAAATTCGATGCGCTCGACGTGCCGCTCACCCGCTTGTCGGTCGGTGCGCCGCGCGACGGCTGGATCGATGTTGCCGCCGCGTACGAGGCTTCGCCGCATTTCACGCCGGACGGTGTCACCCACGCCAGCGATCCGCTGTTGCTGTACTTCACGTCCGGCACCACCTCGAAGCCGAAGCTGGTCGAGCATACGCACCAGAGCTATCCGGTCGGGCATCTGTCGACGATGTACTGGATCGGCCTGCAACCCGGCGACATCCATTGGAACATCAGCTCGCCGGGCTGGGCCAAGCATGCGTGGAGCTGCTTCTTCGCGCCGTGGAACGCGCAGGCCTGCGTGTTCGTGTTCAACGTCCCGCGCTTCGTGCCGAAAGACACACTCGCCGCGCTCGTGCGCTTCAACGTCACCACGCTGTGCGCGCCGCCGACCGTCTGGCGCATGCTCGTGCAGGAGCCGCTCGGCGACTATCCGGTGAAGCTGCGCGAAATCGTCGGCGCCGGCGAGCCGCTGAATCCGGAGGTCATCGAGCGCGTCAGGCACGCGTGGGGCATTACGATTCGCGATGGCTACGGCCAGACCGAAACGACCTGCCAGATCGGCAATTCGCCGGGCCAGCCGGTCGTGGCCGGCTCGATGGGGCGTCCGCTGCCGGGCTACCGGGTCGAGCTGCTCGACGCCGACGACCAACCGGTCGGCGAAGGCGAAATCGCGCTGCCGCTCGCAGAACGGCCGCTCGGCCTGATGACGGGTTACGCAAACAACGCCAACGCGACCGCGCAGTCGATGCGCAACGGCCTCTATCGCACCTCGGATGTCGCGCTGCGTCGCGACGACGGCTACTACGTGTACGTCGGCCGCTCGGACGACGTGTTCAAGTCGTCCGACTATCGCCTGAGTCCGTTCGAACTCGAAAGCGTGCTGATCGAACACGAGGCGATCGGCGAGGCGGCCGTCGTGCCGAGCGCGGACGCGTTGCGTCTGGCGGTGCCGAAGGCGTTCGTCACCGTGCGTCACGGCTACGAAGCCGGTCCCGAACTCGCGCGCGCGGTGTTCGCGTTCTCGCGTGAAAAACTAGCGCCGTACAAGCGGATTCGCCGTCTGCAATTCAGCGAACTGCCGAAGACGATCTCCGGCAAGATTCGCCGCGTCGAATTGCGGCGCCGCGAAATGGAGCGCGCGGCCGAGCCCGCGCGTCTGCCGGACGAGTATTGGGAAGAGGATTTTCCCGACTTGCGGTGACTGTCTTTATTCCTCGCCATTGCTGGTTTGCCGCCCCGGTTTGAATCGCACGCGTTGAATTCGAGCTTCGGATTCGACGCGTCGGGGCACTGTTTTCTAAATCACAGGAGTTTCAGCATGAGCACCCTTGCTTCGAACGAGACCGGCCGCGACGTTGCCGGCGCCGTGGCCGCCGTCAAACTGCTGATCAACGGCGAGTTCGTCGAATCGAAGACGACCGAGTGGCGCGACATCGTGAACCCGGCCACGCAGGCGGTCCTCGCGCGCGTGCCGTTCGCGACCGTCGCGGAAGTCGACGCGGCGGTGCGCAGCGCGCACGCCGCGTTCAAAACGTGGAAGGACACGCCGATCGGCGCGCGCATGCGCATCATGCTGAAGTACCAGGCGCTGATTCGCGAGCATATGCCGCGCATCGCGAAGACGCTGTCGGCCGAGCAGGGCAAGACGATTCCCGATGCCGAGGGCGACATCTTCCGCGGTCTGGAAGTCGTCGAGCACGCGTGTTCGATCGGCACGTTGCAGCAGGGGGAGTTCGCCGAGAACGTCGCCGGTGGTGTGGACACTTACACGCTGCGCCAGCCGCTCGGCGTATGCGTCGGCATCACGCCGTTCAATTTCCCCGCGATGATCCCGCTGTGGATGTTCCCGATGGCGCTCGTGTGCGGCAATACCTTCGTGCTGAAGCCATCCGAGCAGGACCCGCTGTCGACGATGCAGCTCGTCGAACTCGCGCTCGAAGCCGGCGTGCCGAAGGGCGTGCTGAACGTCGTGCACGGCGGCAAGGAAGTCGTCGATGCGCTGTGCACGCATGAACTGGTGAAGGCGATTTCGTTCGTCGGCTCGACGGCGGTCGGCACGCACGTGTATCGCCTCGGCAGCGAACACGGCAAGCGAGTGCAGTCGATGATGGGCGCGAAGAACCACGCGGTCGTGCTGCCCGACGCGAATCGCGAACAGACCCTCAACGCGCTCGCCGGCGCCGCGTTCGGCGCGGCCGGTCAGCGCTGCATGGCGAGTTCGGTGGCGGTGCTGGTCGGTGCCGCGCGCGAGTGGCTGCCCGATCTCGTCGCGAAGGCGAAGACGCTGAAGGTCAACGCGGGTCACGAGCCGGGCACCGATGTCGGGCCGGTCGTGTCGCGCGCCGCGAAGCAGCGCATTCTCGGTCTGATCGACGCTGGCGTGAAAGAGGGCGCGACGCTCGTGCTCGACGGCCGCGATGTGAACGTGCACGGCTACGAGCAGGGCAACTTCATCGGCCCGACGGTGTTCACCGACGTGACGGCCGACATGGAAATCTACCGCACCGAAATCTTCGGGCCGGTGCTCGCGGTGCTGAACGTCGCGACGCTCGACGATGCGATCGCGCTCGTCAATGCCAACCCGTTCGGCAACGGCGTCGGCCTCTTCACGCAAAGCGGCGCGGCGGCGCGCAAGTTCCAGAGCGAGATCGATATCGGCCAGGTCGGCATCAACATTCCGATCCCGGTGCCGGTGCCGTTTTTCAGCTTCACCGGTTCGCGCGGCTCGAAGCTTGGCGATCTCGGTCCCTACGGCAAGCAGGTCGTGCAGTTTTACACGCAGACCAAGACGGTCACCGCGCGCTGGTTCGACGACGACACCGTCAACGATGGCGTCAACACGACGATCCGCCTGCGTTGAAGGCACTGAGGGCACACCCGGAGACGACATCATGAAGATCGGCTTTATCGGACTCGGCAATATGGGCGCGCCGATGGCGCTGAACCTGCTGAAGGCGGGCCACGCGCTCAACGTGTTCGACCTCAGCGCGCAAGCTCTGCGCACGCTCGTCGACGCGGGCGCGCAGCCGGCCCGCTCACCGCAAGCCGCCGCGAGCGACGTCGAATGCGTGATCACGATGCTGCCCGCCGCGGCTCACGTGCGCGGCGTGCTCGTCGCGGACGATGGCATCCTCGCCGGCATCGCGCCGGGCGTGCCGATCATCGATTCGAGCACGATCGATCCCGCCAGCGTGAAAGCGTTTGCCGAACTCGCCGCGGCTCATGGCAACAGCTTCGTCGATGCACCGGTCTCGGGCGGCACGGGCGGCGCGGCGGCGGGCACGCTGACCTTCATGGTCGGCGGCAGTGCGAGCGCGTACGAGCAGGTCAAGCCGGTGCTGTCGGCGATGGGAAAAAACATCGTGCATTGCGGCGACACCGGCACGGGCCAGGTCGCGAAGATCTGCAACAACCTCGTGCTCGGCATCTCGATGGCGGGCGTCGCCGAGGCGATGTCGCTCGGCGAGGCGCTCGGTATCGACACGAAGGTGCTCGGTAGCATCATCAATACGTCGACCGGGCGCTGCTGGAGTTCGGACACGTATAACCCGATGCCGGGCGTGATCGAGACCGCGCCGTCCTCGCGCGGCTATACCGGCGGCTTCGGCACCGACCTGATGCTGAAAGACCTCGGCCTCGCCACCGATGCCGCGCGCGGCGTGCGTCAACCGGTCTATCTCGGCGCGCTCGCGCAGCAGCTTTATCAAACGATGAGCGCGAACGGCGCGGGGCGCCTGGACTTTTCGGCGGTGATCAAGCTGTATCGCTCGTGTGAGCGCGGCGGTAACGGCCAGGGAGGCACGCAATGATCGAGCTCGATTACGCACATGACGGCGCCGTTGCTTTGATCACGTTGAAACGGCCGCCCGCGAACGCTTTCACGCCCGACGGTCTGCTGCAATTGCAACGCACCGTCGAGCAGTTGAACGCCGATGCGCGCGTGCGCGCGCTCGTGATCACCGGCGACGGTCCGAAGTTTTTCAGCGCGGGCGCCGATCTGAACACGTTCGCCGACGGCGATCGCGAAGTCGCGCGCACCGCGGCCGCGCGTTTCGGCGCAGCCTTCGAATCGCTGCAGAACGCGCGGCCCGTCGTCGTCGCGGCGCTCAACGGCTTTGCGATGGGCGGCGGTCTCGAATGCGCGCTCGCCTGCGATATCCGCATCGCCGAGCAGCATGCGGTGCTGGCGCTCCCCGAGACGGCGGTCGGTCTGCTGCCATGCGGCTGCGGCACGCAGACGCTGCCGTGGCTCGTCGGCGAAGGCTGGGCCAAGCGGATGATGCTGACCGGCGAGCGCGTCGATGCGGCGACCGCGCTCGGCATCGGTCTCGTCGAAGAAGTGGTGGAGCGCGGCGCCGCGCGTGAAGCCGCATTGAACATGGCGCAGCGCGTCACCGGTTTGAGCCCGCAGGCGGTCAGCTTCAGCAAGGAGCTGATCCATCAGGCGCGGCATGGCGTGCCGCGCGCCGCCGCGCTCGCGCTAGAACGCGAGCGCTTCGTCGATCTGTTCGATGGCGCCGATCAGCGCGAGGGCGTCAACGCGTTCCTCGAAAAACGCGCGCCGCGCTGGCAGACGAGCCGTGCATCGCGGGAGACGCAGCGATGAGCACTTTGCGCGGTTTTGCGGTCGAAATGCGCGCCGCGACGAACCCGCAAGCCGAACCCGACGTGCTGTTTCGCGTCGTCAACCGCGCGGCGATCATCACGCTGAACCGGCCTGCCGCGCTCAACGCGCTGTCGCACGCGATGGTGCGCGAACTCGCGGTGCTGGTCGAGCATTGCCGCACCGATGCCGGGATCGTCGCGCTGGTGCTGAAGGGCGCTGGCGACAAGGGCTTTTGCGCGGGCGGCGACGTGCGCGAGGTACATCGGCTCGCGACGCAGGGCGACCCACGCTGGCTCGCGTTCTTCGTCGACGAATACCGGCTCGATTACGCGTTGCACACGTTTCCGAAGCCGGTGGTCGCGCTGCTCGACGGCATCGCGATGGGCGGCGGCATGGGCCTCGGCCAGGCGGCGCGGCTGCGCATCGTGACCGAACGCAGCCGCATCGCGATGCCGGAGACTCGCATCGGCTTCGTGCCCGACGTCGGCGCGAGCCGTTTTCTGAGCGTGATGCCGGCCGAGCTTGCGCTGTATGTCGGGCTGACCGGCGCGACGCTAGCGGGCGCCGACGCGATGCGCCTGCAACTGGCCGACCTGTGCGTGCCGGCCGACTGGCTCGCGAGCTTCGAGGAACGTTTGCAGCGCATGTCGCACGACGGCGAGCGCATCGACGCGCTGCGCGCCGTGTTCGAGCCGCCGTGCAATATCGTGCCGCACGCACCGCTCGGCGCGCTGACGCAACTGATCCTGCGCCACTTCGACCGGCGTTCGGGCGTCGAGCGCATCGTCGCGACACTGCGTCAGGATCTCGAACGCGAACCGCCGCGCGAGGTGCGGCAATGGCTGCAAGCGACCTACGACGCACTGACCGCCCATTCGCCGACGATGCTGCAGGTGACGCGCGAAGCGCTGCTGCGCGGCCGGCAGATGACGCTTGCCGATTGCTTCCGGATGGAGCTCGGCATCGTGAAGCGCTCGATCGAGGAAGGCGATTTCCGCGAGGGCGTGCGTGCGCAACTGATCGACAAGGACCGTCGGCCGCGCTGGTCACCGGCGACGCTCGCCGATGTGCAACCCGAGCGCGTGCGGCATTTCCTGAGTTCGCCGTGGCATGGCGACGCGCATCCACTGGCGGCGCTGGGCGCGGAGCATGGCGACTGACTTGCGCGGCGTATCGCATGCCGCGCGGGGCGCGCGGCCCGGCGCACCCGCGCCCGCCCTTAGGTCTGCTTGGCATGTCCCGCCCATCAGCCGCCGGTGCCAATTGTGGTCTGGCGGACACAGACTACGCGCGCCAATTGACATCTTTCCGGGCCCGATCTTAGATAGATAGTTCAGCCCCGTCCCGACCGGCAAAGCCTGCTCGCAGCCCTCATCACGGCGCTCGTCCGACCTACGGTGCGTTTATACGTCACCGCTTCCCGCATTCCCGTGCTCTTGATCGATCAGGAGGCAATGCGTATGGAAAAGCCGTCAGATGAGAATCGCCGCTCCAAACCCTTCGGCGACAAACCCGCTTCCCACCTCGAGCAGGGCCCTCATGCAAAAAAGCTCGCCCTCACCGCGCTAGGCGGCATTGCGGTTCTGGTGGGCAGCGGTATCTACTGGGTGGTGACCTTTTCGCATCGCGTGCCGGATGCGGATTGCTTTCCTCCCGGCATCGAGTGCGTTAAAAAGATCGCCGCGGTGATGAAGGAAGTCAGCGACGCGGATCGCGCAACCAGCATGGGCGAGAGCTGGCTGCTTGCGTTGCTGGTCACGGCCTTCACGTTCCTCGTGTTCTATGTCCACATTTGCCGTGGAGAAGAAGAACGGGCGCGGACCATCGCGGAACGCGAGTTCGAGCAGAAGAAGCGTATCGCGGAAGAGGAAGGCGAGGCCGCTCCCGACGTCGACTCCCGCTCGAAGGGGGGAGTCGGCATCCTGCGAAGCTGGTTCGCGTCGCGCTGGTGCATTCCGGTGTTCTGCTACGTCCCCGCGGTATTGCTGTTCGGCGGAGAGATATGGGAGGGCTATACCGATGCGGTCGTACTCGCATTGGCGCTCGCCGCCATTTACGTGGCCGCGGAACACTATTGCGCGCTCGAGCAGCAACGCAAGCTCGTCGACGAGCAGGAAGCGGTGCTCGAGACCATCCGCAAGGAGCTCAGCGACAAGGTGGCCAGCATCGATAACGCGATGGGAACCCGCTATGGTCTTCGCGTGATTTACGACGCCTATCGCGACCCGAACCACGACCAGTCCCGCGCAGAGGAGAGGAAGCGCTTGCAGCCGGGCGCGGCGCACCAGGCTCACGGCGGCGCGGCGAACGTTCAGGAGTCTGAAAAAGGCATTTTTTCGATCTATCGTTTCTTCGATATCGACAAGCAATGGTGGGCGCGCGAGTCCTGGGACGGCTATCGCAGCAGCCCCGCGGCGACGCTCTATCGGACCTTGAAGGAAGGCGCGCGCACGAAGATGACGCTGGTGACGCCTCTCGAATATCCCGAGTTCGACGACGGCTCGATGCAGGACAAGGCACTCTTCTTCGGCAAGTTCATTGGACTCGTATGGCATTACGTCGTGCTGTGGCACGTACGGCGCGCGCTCGAGGCCGACTCGAAAGACGTCGTGTGCGAACACAAGATCCGCATTGCGCAGACTTCGCTGTGGCTGCATGTGGTCGACCGGACCGTCTATCAGATTCTCGGCGACGATCGCGGCAAGGACGTCAAGGTGCGCAACCTGACGCACGACATGGATGAGATCTCGGTATCGCTCGCCCGCTGGGCCAAGCGTGAAATTCAAACGCTGGCGGCGCGTGGCCCGACCGTCGAGGAGTACATCTGCACCTGCCTGACCGATGCCCATCAGGCCATACCCGCGGACGGCGCGGCCACCTTCGGACAGAACGAGGATCACGTACTCGAAAGACTCGGATTCAAGGAATGGGCGAACGAAGGAGACGCGCCATCGGGAATTCGCAAGCGAGTGTTGGCCGCGCGCTGCAAGGGATTGATCCGGGATGCCGTGGCGATCATCGCCACGTCCGAGCCGAGGCAGACGGCGACCATCGACGGCCAATACGATCCGTCGATCGAAGAGATAGCAGCGGAGGTCGAGTGATGACTACTTCCATCGATGCGATGCTGGCCGACCTGGAGATCATCAGCGACCTGGTGATGTCCATCGTGGTGCCGACGAAAAACACGGACCGGTCGAACTTCACGACACCGATCTCGCTGATCGTCAGACACCATCTGGTCGGCGGGCAGTCGCCGCTTGCCGGTCGCGACGTGCGCGGTCTCGTCGACCGGCTCAAGCACTGCGCCGGCGCGCTGTGCAAGGTCGGATCGGGCAAGAAGCTGCTCGCCGATTCGCAGTTGATGCGGGGCATTCCTGCGGCGCCATATCAGGCGAATCAGTTCTACGTCGAGTTGCTGACGGCGGTGTCGCTCGGTCTTTACTTTCTCGGCGTGCCGATTGGCGAGCCGTGGGACCTGGTGCAGACCTGGGCCGACGAGGAGGGCGGCGGACTACCGAACGGCATCTGCGTGGCGAAGGCGATCGGCGATATCGTGCGCTCGTCGCGCAAGTGGCATCCCACGCTGCCGGTGGAAGCCGACGCGAACGAGCGTGCCAAACGCAGGGCGTCGACGGATCTGATCGTCCATTCGTTCCTGCCGATGATCCTGTTTCGCGATCTGATCCTGTGGGGCGGCGGACAGCCGGAACCGGAGAATTCCGGGCTGCCAGAACATCCGTCGATCCGCAGTCAGACGGCGACCGGACCCACCGAAGGCGACGAGTCGGATGAACGGTCTTTGCTCGTGCCGTCGATCCATGCGTTGGGCCGCTGTTACGAAGTGTTGCAACTGCAACTTTACCTGAGGGCCGGTTATCCGATTTACTATGCCGTGCCACAGGCCATTCTGAAGACCGAAATTTTGCGGTCCTGCGCGGCGGGAAAATCCACCGAGGAGTGCTGGGAAGAAATGTGCACGTTCCTGCGTGACAAGATCTTCCGCGGCAAGCTGCCCGACGCCGGCAATCTGCAGAAGCAGTGCGTCTACGTGATCGACCGGACCAAGCCTCCCGCGTGCTTCATCAATCACGATGCGGGGCTGCTGACCTTCGAAGGCATCGATCTCGACGTGGGCAGCCGCGAACTGCCGCTACCAGCGAGTTACATGCTCGATGAACGCAGGGAGCGCTACCGCAAGAGAGTGCTTTCGTTCAAGCCGGCTGATGACGAAGCCGCGCTGCGAAACCTCTTGAATGGCGCAAAGAACAAGGAACTTTTCAAGCATATCTTTCATGGCGCGAAAGATGATCATCCTGATCCGGCTCACGGCAAGGATGCCGCCAACGACGCCGCGAAGGACACCGTCACGGTGAGGTGACGATGCGCGGCGCACTGGGTATCGGGAACGCCGGATGCTAGGAATTTTATGGTTGCTCCGACGCGGATCGCCTCTGGCGAAGCGATCCGCGCCATAACGAGGCGCGTCGCGCCGTACGTTGGCTGTTTCGTTGCAACACCAGCAGGCAACTCCACAGTCAAACCTAGCAGGAAGGCACCATGGACAGGAATCGTGTAGAAGGTACAGCGAAGGAGCTCAAGGGCTCGGTCAAGGAAGCGATTGGCAAGGTCACCGGCAATCGCGCGAAACAGGCCGAAGGAGCGGCCGAAAAAATAGCCGGCAGGATACAGGCGAGAATCGGCGAAGAAACCGAACAGGTACCAGAGCGTGTGAAGAGTTAGCGAGCCGAAACTTCACGTACCCGCAGCTTCATTTATCCCGCCCCCGGTTTCGGGCGCATCAGGTCAGGCACGCAAGCCGTGCAATGACGCACCGCGTGCGTAGCGCCTCGCACGCTGCCGGTGCTCGCCGCGTCGCGCCCTCGCGGCGCGGCGTTCGACACACGGAACGTGTAAATTTCTGTTACGGTCCAGAGTCAGCCGGCGCACTCGTCGCGCCGGCGCCGCATCGCCCATTCGAGGACGCTTCATGCTGGGATTCGACGTCGGCGCGGCCAGGAAAGTCTGGACCGCGTCTCTGCTCGCGCTGCTATTTTTCCTCATCTATATCGCGTCGACGACGGTGCTCGTCGTCGTGTTCGCGGTGTTTTTCAGCTATCTGATCTACCCGATGGTGGTGCTGGTCGAACGCGTGAGGCCGCGCCGCATGCCGCGCGTCGTGTCGATCGCGGTCGTGTTCATCGTCGTGGTCGCGCTGCTCGCGGTGGTTGGCTCACTGTTCGGCGTGGAATTGCAGGATCAGGCGACGCGCCTCTTCACGCAACTGCCCGCGCTGCTGCGCACCGATGTGCCGAACCGTTTTCCGCTTCCGCATTTTCTCGAACCGCTGCGCGAGCGGATCGTCGATTTCGTGCGCAGCCAGATCGAGACCGGCTCGGACAACGCCGTGCCGTTGGCGCGCAGCCTCGGGCTCGGCGTCGTCCACGCGGCGAGCAACCTGATCTACCTGGTGCTGATTCCGATCCTGAGCTTCCTGCTGATCAAGGACGGCGAACGGATGCGCGACGCGTTTCTGGCGTTGCTGAACAGCCGGCATCGCGTGCTGTGGAACGAGATCGTCGACGATCTGAACGTGCTGCTGTCGAAGTACGTGCGCGCGCTGCTGTTTCTGTCGCTCGCCACGCTGTTTAGCTACGGCGTCGTGTTCTCGCTGCTCGGCGTGCCGTACGCGTTTCTGCTCGCGGTCAGCGCCGGGCTGCTCGAATTCGTGCCGTTCGCGGGGCCGCTTGCCGCGGTCGCGATCACGCTCGTGGTCGCCGTGTTCAGCGGCTATCCGCACCTGTTGTGGCTCGTGATTTTTATCGGGCTGTACCGGCTGTTCCAGGACTACGTGCTCAATCCGTATCTGATGAGCGAAGGCGTCGAGGTCAGTCCGTTTCTGGTGATCGTCGGACTGCTCGCGGGCGATCAGCTGGGCGGCGTCGCGGGGATTTTTCTCGCGGTGCCCGTCATCGCGACGCTGAAAATCGTGATCGGCAGGGCGCGCGTGTTTTACTCGGCGTCGCACGGGCAGGGCGAGGCCGCGCGGCGCGCGCTGACGGGCAGCACCGACGACGAGGCGTAGCGCGCGGCGCGCGCACCAGGTTCGGCCGTCGCGTACGCGGCCGGCGCAATGCCAAATATCGTTAATTTTTCAATTCTTCACAACTCGCGTTTTTCGCGTTGATAAATTGCTTTCATCTAACGAGCATATTCAACGGAGACATGCGCGAGATAAATGGAATGAATCCAAATGGAGAGTCGAATCGAATTCGATTTTCTCGATTCGATTCCAGACTCTTCCCGAACGATATTCCCCGCGGTGCCATGCGCTATGAGGCGAATGCATTGGACCGACGCTCGCCTGATGTCACGGACTCGAATACCACATGGACGGCAGCCGCAATATGACGCAGCATCAATTGGTATCGGAGTATTTTCCGGATTCGCTCGATTTCGACGAGGATTTTATAAAAATCGACGCCGCCATTTGCGAATACGACGCCGTCGGTCTGGTGCCTCAGCGTAAAGGTGAAAGCGCATTTCAATGGGCTTCCGTCGAAACCGCTTGCGCGGCGCTGCTGGAAAAAGCGAAAGACGTGCGGGTTGCGATCTGGTATCTACGCGCATGCATCGCGCGGCGTGGCCTGGCCGGTTTGGCCGACGGCGTCAGGTTGCTGGCGGATCTGATGCGCGCGCCCGTCGATGAATTGCACCCGCGCGCGCTGGCCGGCGAGTCACACGGGCAAGCGCTGCTGATTCATCTCGGCTGGATCGCCGGCCCGCAGTTCCTGCATCAACTGGGTAGTGCCCGGCTCGCGAACCGCGAAGAGACGCTCAACGACCTCGTCAGTGGACGAACTGCGTCGAGCGCGGAGGATCGTGACGACGCGAAAACCATGGCTCTTGTGCAGGACATCCACGAGTCGCTGTCTGACGTCATGAAATCGGCTGTCGCGATCGGCCAGGACCTCGACGTGTCCCGTGCGCTCGATTTGCTGGACGTTGCCGCGTCGCGTCTTGCGCAGACGGGCGCACCGGCGGCGAACCCGGCACACGAATCGATCGCGCAGCCGCGGGCCGATGCGCCGCAGCCGGAGCCGGCCTGCCCCGGTGGTGCGCTGAAAACGCGCCGGGAGGTCGGCGCGGCGCTCGAGCGGATCGTCGAATACTTTCGCGTGCATGAGCCGAGTCATCCGGCGCCGATCTTCCTGTCGCGGATTCAGAGAATGCTGGGCTCGGGTTTCGAGGAGGTAATGGCGGAGCTCTATCCCGAGGCGGCCTCGCTCGTGGCCCAGTTGAACCGGCCGCAGAGTTCCATCAAATAACGTGAACAACTTCGTATAGAGGGCTTGCTCATCATGGTACGGCAAAAGGATGGACAGAAATTCATCGGGGAAAGTCGCGCGCCCCGCGTACAGATCGAATACGACGTCGAGGTTTACGGATCGCAGAAGAAGGTCGAGCTGCCGTTCGTCGCTGGCGTGATGGCGGATCTGTCCGGCGATAACGTCGAGCCGCTCGGCGCTGTCGAGGATCGGCGCTTCCAGGAAATCGGCGTTGAGAATTTCGACGAGCGCATGGCGCAGATCGCGCCGTCCCTGAGCTACCACGTCAAGAACGTGCTGACCAACGACGGCACGCTGATCCCGATCGACCTCACGTTCGCGTCGATGGAGTCATTCGAGCCCGCGGCGGTAGTCAAGCGTATCCCCGAACTGTCGACGCTGCTGGAGGCACGCAACCGGCTCAAGGAACTGCTCACCTACATGGACGGCAAGGCCGCGGCGGAAGATCTCATTCATGAACTGCTGACGAATCCGCAATGGACGGACGTCCCCGGCACTGAGGCGCGGTCCGGCGATCAAGGCGAGAGTCTTGGACAACAAACGGACGCGGAGACGAAATGACCATGCAGCAGTTTGACGCTTCGGCCGCGAAAGCGGTCGTCGAACGGCAAAACGTCGACGACGATCTGAAGGAAATCCTGCACCGTTCGTTCCGACCGCGGACCAATGAAGCCGCCGAGGCCGTGCAGAATGCCGTCGGCACCTTGCTGACGCATGCGCGACGCAACAAGGTCGTCATTCATGAAGACGTCGCGCAGACCATCGAGCAACTCGTCGCCGAGCTGGACAGAAAAATTTCCGGCCAACTGACGCTGGTGCTGCACAACAAGCGTTTTCAGAGTCTCGAAGGCGCGTGGCGCGGGTTGCACTATCTCGTGTCGAATACCGACACGAGCGAGAACCTGAAAATTCGCTACCTCAACGTTTCGAAAGCGGATCTCGGCAAGACGTTGCGGCGCTTCAAAGGCGTCGTGTGGGATCAAAGTCCCATTTTCAAAATGATCTACGAACAGGAGTACGGCCAGTTCGGCGGCGAGCCGTTCGCCTGCCTGATCGGCGACTACCAGTTCGATCACAGCATGCAGGACGTGTCGATCCTGACCGAGATATCGAAGATCGCCGCGGCCGCGCATGCGCCATTTATCGCGGCCGCCGCGCCGGGCCTGCTGCAGATGGACGACTGGAGCGAGCTGTCGAATCCGCGCGATGTGTCGAAGATCTTCACGTCGACGGAATATGCATCGTGGCGGCGTCTGCGCGAAAGCAACGACTCACGCTATCTGGCGCTCACGCTGCCGCGCTTTCTGGCACGCGTTCCGTACGGCGCCGCGACCCAGCCGGTTGAAGAATTCGGCTTCGAGGAAAAAGTCGATTCGACGCGATCGGAAGATTTTTGTTGGGCCAATTCGGCCTATGCGATGGGCGTCAACATTACCCGCGCGTTCAAGACCTACGGCTGGTGCACCAAAATTCGCGGTGTCGAGTCGGGGGGGGCGGTCGAGGTGCTGCCGAAGTTCATGCTGCCGTCGCAGGACCGCGAGGTCGACTTGCACTGCCCGACGGAAATCGCCATCTCGGACCGGCGCGAGCACGAGTTGTCCGAATCCGGCCTGATGCCGCTCGTGTACCGCAAGAACTCTGATACCGCGGCGTTCATCGGCGCGAAGACCGTGCATCGTCCAGCGGTTTACGAGGACGACGATGCAACGGCGAACGCAAATCTGTCGTCGCGTCTGCCTTATATCTTCGCGACCTGTCGTTTCGCGCATTACCTGAAGTGCATCGTGCGCGACAAGATCGGTTCGTTCAAGTCGGCCGAAGACACGCAGCGCTGGCTCAACGACTGGCTGATGAATTACGTGGACGGCGATCCGAGCATATCGAGCGAAGTCACGAAGTCGCAGCGTCCACTGTCGGCCGCGGAGGTCGTCGTCGACGAGATCGCGGAAAACCCCGGCTACTACCGCGCGCAGTTTTTCCTGCGCCCTCACTTTCAACTGGAGGGTTTGACCGTTTCTCTCCGATTGGTTTCGAAGCTTCCGTCGACGAGGCAAGAGGCGGCGACCTGAGCCGTGACTGCCGGGCCGGTTGCGGCGCCGCCTGAAGTAGGGGGCTCGAAGCGTCGTGGGTTGGAGTCGACCCGTTCCGCGACGGAATCCATAGCGGTCTTTTAGATGTGGTCCTGTTATGAGTAAGGAGTTCGTGTCATGGCAAATGCGTTGGTTGATTACTTCTTGCAGATCGATGGTGTCGAGGGCGAGTCGACCGATCAGCAATACCCGGGTCTGATCCAGATCCAGAGCTGGCAGTGGGCGGAAGAGAACTCGGGTCGCTGGGGTTTCGGCAGCGGTGGCGGCGCCGGCAAGGTCGAGATGAAGGACTTCGAGTTTCGCATGGTGTCGAACAAGGCCTCGCCGAAGCTGTTCCTGATGTGCGCGACGGGCGAGCACATTTCGAGCGCGAAGCTGATTTGCCGCAAGTCCGGCAAGGGTCAGCAGGATTTCCTGACCATCTCGTTCGGCAGCGGTCTGGTGTCGTCGTTCCGCACGCTCGGCAACATGCCGATTTCGCAGCTCGGTCATGGCAGCGGCGAAATTGACGGCGTGCTGCCGACAGACGAGATCCGGATTAACTTCGCCCGGATCGAGTTCGAGTACCGCGAGCAGCGCAACGACGGCGCGATGGGCGCGGTGATCAAGGCTGGATACGACCTGAAGCTGAACGCGCCGATCTGATCGGGCGGCAGGTTCCAGTTTCTGGCTACTTGGACAGTGTTGTGGCCTCGCGCCACAACACTCGGGGAATACGCACGTGAGCGATCTTCAACTCTATAACCGGCTGTCCAGACGGATTCGTCGTCATTCGCTCGAGGAGGTCGTTGCCGACCATCTCGTCGACCTGATGAATCATGCGATCCGCGGCGCGCGAATGCCCGTCGCGCACGACAGTCCGGCCGCGCACTCGGTGCTGAACTTCGGCTGTCCGCCGATGCGGGAGGCGGGTGTGACGAAGATCGATCCATCCCATGTGGCCGCCCACATCTGCGAGGTGATCCGCCGCTTCGAGCCACGCGTCGCGCCCGGCAGCACGACGGTCAGCGCCCGAACGGAGAATCGTCGGCGGCTGCCGCAGACGATCTGCTTCGACGTGTCGATGAAGGCGCGAGCCGACGGTGCGGCGCTCAACGCGAGCCTGGCGCTCGACTATCTGAGCGGCTATTTCAGCCTCGCGGACCAGCAATGAACAGCGCACGGCCATGAACTTCCTCGACCACTACAACGACGAGCTACGCCAGTTGCGCGACTCGGGTTCCCGTTTCGCGAGGGAGCACCCGCAGGTTGCGTCGGCGCTCGGGCTGCACCCGGACGCCGTCACCGATCCGTTCGTCGAGCGGCTGCTCGAAGGCGTCGCGTATCTGTCGGCGCGCGTGCATAGGCGCCTCGATCGCGAATGCGCCGAGTTCGCCCAGCAGGCGCTGGAACGGATCTGCCCGCTCTATACGGCGTCGACACCCGCGATTTCGACGTTCGCGTTTCATCCGGACGCGAGCTCGCCTGACGCGTTTCGCGGCAACACGCTGCCGCGCGGCTCGCTCGTTGCCGCGTATTTGCCGGGGCGCAAGCAGCCCGTGATGTTCTCGACGGCACGCAGCGTCACGCTGCTGCCACTGCGTCTCGGCTCGGTCGAATGCAGCCGCGGCATCGCCGGCGTGCCGTTGTTGCTGTCGCAGCGGCTTGCGTCGTCGGCGGCGGTGTTGCGTTTCAGGTTCGAGCTCGAGGGCGGCACATCGGTGGCCGATCTGTCGCGTGAAGGCGAGGAATTCGCGCCGCTGCATCTGAGTCTCGCGGGCGACTTGCCGCGCGCCTATGCGCTGCATCGCGCACTACTTGCGGACACCACCGCGTGGTTCGCGCTGGTATCCACGAATCGCGGCGACGAAGTGCTGACGCTGCCGATGTCTGGCATCCGGCTATCCGGCGTCGACGCCGCGGACGCGTTGTTGCCCGAAACATTCGGTGGACTGCCGGGCCTGCGTCTGCTGCGCGAGTATTTCGCGCAGCCGACCCATCTGCTCGGTGTCTACATCGATGCGTTGGCGGCAATCGCGGCCAAGGCGCCCACAGCGCGCGCGTTCGAACTGTTTTTTGCGTTGCGTGGCGCGCCCGGCGATCTGATCGGCGACGTCGACGCGAGCCAGTTCAGGTTGTTCGCGACACCGGCGATCAATCTGTATCCCAAACGGTTCGATCCCGTGCCTTACGACGCGAATCAGCCTGAGCAATGGATTCCGGTCGACCGGATGCGGCCCGCCGCGCACCATCTGTGGGCGCTGAGCGAGGTCTCGGTGTGCGAGCGCAGCGGCCGCGCGCACCGCGCGCGCTCGGTGCTGGAGACGGCCGGCTGCGACGGGCAGGCAAGCGCGATCCGCTACGGGATGCGACGCGAGGAAACGCTATCCGGCGGCGGTGCGCGCCCTGATCGCCCCGATCCGCTCGCGAGCCACGATCTCATCGCGATCTCGATGGCCGACGACGCGCTGGAGCCGGACGATATCGCGACGATCACAGGCCGCTCGCTCGTCGCGGATCGCGACTGGCGTCCGGGCGCGCTGCTCGATGCGCAGCTTCAGCTGCTCGATCCGGCCGCCGTGAGACGCGTGGAGTGCCTGTGGCCCGCGAGCGCGCCGCGCGCGCGGCCGGGCATCGAAGCCTGCTGGGAGGCGGTGTCGCATATCGGCCGCAATCCGCTCGCGCTGCGCGCCCCGCAGCGGCAGGACGTGACGGCGCGCATCGTCGAGCTGCTGCTGCTCGCGAGCGATGCGCACGGAACGCTCGACCGCCAGCGGCTCGATAGCCTGCGCTCGGTCGAGCTGCGCTCGGGCTTCGTCGCCGCCGGACGTACGGTGCCGACCGCGCTGGTGCGTGCGACACACGTCGAAATCGACATTGCGCAAGCGCTGCACGCGGATCGCGGCGGCTGGCTGTTCGGGCGGCTGCTCGCGCAGGCATTGGCGGAGTCGGCAACGCTTAACGACGGCGTTGAGATCGTCGTGCGTCTCGACGGCGAAGCCGTCAGCACGCACGTCAACACGGCCTCGAGCGACGGGAGACTGCAATGAAGACGCTCGAACTCGTGACGAGGACGTTGAGCGCGCGCTGCACGTTCTTCGAATTGATGCGGCGTGTCGAGGCGCTGCAGCGCCGCCACGGCACGCGTGCGACCCGCAAGCGACGCGTGCCGAAGTGGCTGCGCATCGAGCAGCCGGCGGCAATGCATTTCGCAGGCACCGAGGTCGAGCGCGTGCATGCCGAACTGCCGCAGTTCGCCGAAGACGGCGACGGTGCGCAGGTCACGGTGATTCAACGCCACTTCGGGCTGTTCGCGCCGTATGGGCCGCTGCCTTTGCACGTGACCGAGCACGCGATGCAGGAAAAGCGCTTCGAGCGCAACGCGGCGTTCGAGCGCTTCATCAACGTCGCGTGCGGCGAACTCGCGTGGCTGCACTACACGGCGTGGTCGTCGATGCATCCGGTGCTCGGCTACGAGCGCGTACGCCATCCGTTCGTCGAGCGCGTGACCGCGCTTGCCGACGCGCGCCGGGCTTCGACGGCCGACGCCGAGCCGTTCGCGGACCACGCGCTCGCGTGCCGGCGAGCGTTTCCCGGCCTGTATTGCGCGCCGCGCCGCTCGCTCGCCGATCTGCAGCGGATGCTCGCCGCGTACTTCGGTGTGCCGCTGCGGGTCGTGCCGCGGCATGGCCGCTGGATTCCAGTGGCAGCCGCGGCGAGCGAGGCGCGGCGGCTCGGCGGATGGCGGCTCGGCGCGCGGATCTGGGATGTGCAGTACTCGGCCGAGATCGTGATCGGGCCGCTCGAGGCGGACGGATTTCAGCGGTGGCAACGCCGCGCGGCGGCCGTTCTGGCGATGTCCGCCGTGGTGACGGATTTCGTCGACGGACGCATCGATCCGGTCATCAAGGTTCAGGTGCGGACACGACCTGAACTCGCAGGCCGCATCGGGCGCATGCGTGTCGGGGTCGACGCGTGGTCGCGGCCGGATTGCGCGCTGCGCACCCTGACTGTCTATGAATCTTTTCGGGACTAGACGTGAATCGCGAACGCATATTCAACTGCCTCGGCCGCACCACCTATGCGGCCCTCGTCGACGCCACGGCGCTTGGCCGATCGTGCCGGCACACCTTCGTCGACCTCGATCACTGGGCGCTGTGTCTGTTGCAGCGCGAGCAGAGCGATGTTGCGCGGCTCTTCGAGCAGTTCGGCTCCGATGTCGGTGAAGTCAAGCGCCGGATGGAGAAGGCGCTCGACGGTTTCGACATCGGTGGCGATTCGCTGCGTGACATCTCGGGCGCGCTGGAGCGCAGCGTCGGGCCGGCCGTCGTGTGGAGTCAGATCGCGGCGAGTGCGGGCAAGGTTCGCTCCGGGCACCTGTTGCTCGCGTGGCTCGATGACGATCTGACGCGCCGCTGGCTGCAGCAGCGCGCGCCGAACGCCATTGCATCGGTTGCGCTCGACGAAGTGGTCACGCGCTACGAGGCACTGGCGGCGGGATGGCCGGAAGCGGGCGACGCGCCTGCCGCCGCGGGCGGCGGTGACGGGCTCGGCGAAGCCGAAGCGGGGTCCACGCTCGACGCGCTCGCGAAGTGGGCGACGTGTCTGACCGGGCAGGCCGCGCGCGGCGAGCTCGATCCGGTCGTCGGCCGCGACGACGAGCTGCGCACGGTGATCGACATCCTGTCGCGCCGGCGCCAGAACAATCCGATTCTCGTTGGTGAGGCGGGCGTCGGCAAGACTGCCGTGGTCGAGGCGCTGGCGCAACGGATCGATGCGGGCGCGGTGCCACCCGGACTGATCGGCGCGCAGGTGTGGACGCTCGACCTTGCGCGGATGCAGGCCGGCGCGGGCGTGCGCGGCGAATTCGAGCAACGGCTCAAGTCGCTGATCGATGCGGTGATCGCCGCGCCAGACCCGATCATTCTGTTCTGCGACGAGACGCACACGCTGATCGGCGCGGGCGGCGCGGCTGGCACCGGCGACGCGGCGAACCTGATCAAGCCGATGCTCGCGCGCGGTCAACTGCGGATGGTCGCCGCGACCACCTGGTCGGAATACAAGCAGTACATCGAGCCGGACGCGGCGCTGGTGCGGCGCTTCCAGGCGGTGCCCGTTGACGAGCCCGGCGACGACGCAGCCGTGGACATGCTGCGCACGATCGCGCCGCGCTTCGCGCGGCATCACCGGGTACGCATCGTCGATTCGGCGCTGCGCGGCGCGGTCGAACTGTCGCGGCGCTATCTGCCGGCGCGGCAGTTGCCGGACAAGGCGATCAGCCTGCTCGACACCGCGTGCGCGCGCGTCGCGATGAGCCAGAGCTGTGCGCCCGCCGAGCTCGAACGGCTGCGGCACGAAGCGCTCGCGGTGGGGCAGGCGCTCGACTGGCGCGCCAGCGATCGCCGGCTGGGCGTGCGCACGCCGGGCGACGAGGCCGAACTCGCAGAGCGCAAGGCGAGCCTTGCCGAGCAGGCGGCGACGCTCGAAACGGTCGTCGCGGCGCAGCGGGACGAGGTGCGCGGATGGCTTGCGAATCTGAACGACGAAGTCCCCGCGCCGGCCGACGGCGATGGAGGCTGCGACAACAACGACGACGACAACGACGACAACGACAGCGCCGCGCTCGCCGCGCGCATGGGTGCAAATCGCTGGGTGCGTCCGTGGGTCGACGAACACGTCGTGGCGGAAGTGCTCGCCGAGTGGACGGGCGTGCCCGTGGCGCAGCTCGGGCAGGACGACGCGCAGCGCGTCGTCGAGTTGGAGCGTGCGCTGAATGCGGCGATCCACGGGCAGGTAGGCGCGATGCGCTCGATCGCGCAGGCGCTGCAGGTGTCGCATTCGGGGCTCAACGATCCGCGCCGGCCGCTCGGCGTGATGCTGCTCGCCGGCCCGACCGGCACCGGCAAGAGTCAGGCCGCGGCAAAGCTCGCCGAGATCCTCTTCGGCGGCGAGCGCAATCTGATCCAGTTCAACATGAACGAATTCCAGGAGGCGCACACGGTGTCGACGCTGAAGGGTGCGCCGCCCGGCTACGTCGGCTACGGCAAGGGTGGCCGCCTGACCGAGGCGGTGCGCAAGAAGCCGTACAGCGTGCTGCTTCTCGATGAATTCGACCGCGCGCATCCGGACATCCACGAAGTGTTCTACCAGGTCTTCGATCAGGGCTGGATGGAGGACGGCGAGGGCCGCCGGATCAGCTTCCGTCATTGCCTGATCCTGCTGACGAGCAATCTTGGCGACGTCGAAATCGAAGCGGCGTGCAAGACCGATCCTCTGAGCTCGCAGGCGCAGCTCGACAAGCTCGTCGGCGAGCGGCTGCAAGGGCGTTTCTCGCCGGCGCTGCTCGCGCGGATTCAGCTCGTCGCGTTCCGCCCGCTCGATGTCGACGCGTTGACCGGCATCGCGACCCAGGCGCTCGACGAGCTCGGCGAGCGCCTCGCGGACAACGACCTGCAATGGCGCGTCGACGACGAGGTCGCCGCGTGGATTGCCCGCGCGCTGTCGCGGCATCCGGCGAATGGTCGCGCGGTGCGCGATCTGCTGCGTCAGCACGTGACGCCTGCCGTCGCGCGCGGCGTACTCGCCGCGCGAGCGGAAGGACGCGCGCTGAAGACGGTGCGTCTCTCCGCGCGCGACAAGCTGGCGCTCGTGTTCGACGAGGACGCGTGGGAATTGAGTGCAACCGACGCGCCGACCCTCGACGCGCAGCAGGCCGCTGGGCGGCCGGACGACATCCATTCGGCGGATGCCGGCACAACGCGAGAACCGTCATGCGCCTGATCGAATTGCGCGGTTCGCTGCCGGACCCGGACGCGGTGGCATTGAGCTTCGTGGCGCACGAGACGCTGTCGCGCGAGCCGTCGTATCGGCTGGAGCTGCTGAGCCGGGACGCCGATCTGGATTTCGATGCGCTGCTGGGCTCGGCGCTGTCGGTGGACATCGATCTGGATGACGGCGCGGTGCGCACGTTCAGCGCGTTCGTGTTCGGCGGCGCCGACACCGGACAGATGAGCGGGCAGTACACGTACACGCTGGAGCTGGCGAGCTGGCTGTCGTTTCTGGCGGAGAACCGCAACAGCCGGATTTTCCAGAACCTGAGCGTGCCGCAGATCGTCGCCCAGGTGTTCGACGGCCATCAGCGCAGCGGCTACCGGTTCGAGCTGGAGGGCAGCTACGCGGCGCGCGACTACTGCGTGCAGTTCCAGGAGACGGACCTGAACTTCGTGAAGCGGCTGCTGGAGAGCGAGGGGATCTATTTCTGGGTGGAACACGGCCAGGAGTCTCACGTGGTGGTGATGTCGGACACGCAGCGCTTCGAGGATCTGCCGGTGCCGCAGGGCACGCTCGCCTACCTGCCGGACGCCGAGGAGTCGCGCGCGATCCGGGGCCGGGAAGGCGTGCAGCGCTTGCAGCGCACGCGGCGCATCAGGTCGAACAATGTGGCGCTGCGGGACTTCGACTACCTGGCGCCATCGAACCGGCTGGACAGCGA